>NZ_CP052862.1:3612500-3981250 GCF_012935755.1 Pseudomonas sp. ADAK2 | reverse complement strand
GCTTTCTGCTGACGTTAGTGGGCGTGCTGGTCGTTTCGGTGGGCCTGGTGGTGATTGCCGACCAGGTCTTCAGCAGCGCCATCAGCCAGCAGGTGGCGCGCAACGACTACCTCGGCAAACAGATTGCCATCGTCGATGAACGGATCAAGCAAATCAGTGACCTCAAGGCCCGTCGCCAGCAACTGGTGGAGCGCATGCGCATCATCCAGGATCTGCAAGGCAACCGGCAGATCAGCGGGCGAATCTTCGAGCAGTTGGCGCGCACCCTGCCGGACGGCGTGTATTTCACTGAAGTGAAAATGGCGGGCAAGAGCCTGGCCATCACCGGCGCGGCAGAGTCGAACAACAAGGTCTCGGAGCTGATGCGCAATCTGGATGCCTCGGACTGGTTCGACGCGCCAAGCCTGACCGAGGTCAAGGCGACGACCGCCGGTCAGTTGGATCAGGCCAACGTCTTTCAGTTGACCGTGCGTCAGACCCGGCCAGTTGTCGTGGAGGGTGCCAAATGACGCCATCCGAATGGTTCGAAGGGCTGCGCAAGATCGACATCAACGATCTGGACACCAACAACATCGGCTCCTGGCCGCCGGCAATCAAGGCGGCGGCGGGCATACTGCTAATGGTCCTGGTGTTGGCGCTGGGCTACAACTTTTTCATCAGCGACCAGCAAAACGAGCTCAATCTCAAGCGCACGGAAGAGTTGACGCTCAAGGAACAATTCGCCAGCAAGGCCCGCCTGGCGGCCAACCTGGAGCTCTACACCCAGCAGATGAAGGAGATGGAGAATTCCTTTGGCGTGCTGTTGCGCCAACTGCCCAGCGATACCGAAGTCCCCGGCCTGCTGGAGGACATCACCCGCACCGGCCTGGGTAGCGGCCTGGAGTTCGAAGAGATCAAGTTGCTGCCGGAAGTCACCCAGCAGTTCTACATCGAATTGCCGATCCAGATCACCGTCACCGGCGCCTATCACGACCTGGCGACGTTTGTCAGTGGCGTGGCCGGCCTGCCGCGTATCGTCACCCTGCATGACTTTGACCTGGCGCCGGCCAACCCTGACGGCGGGACGAAGCTGCGCATGAGCATCCTCGCCAAGACCTACCGCTACAACGACAAGGGGCTGCAAAAATGACCCCGTTTCGTTGTCTATCGATGGGGCTGTTGCTGGCAGGCCTGGCCGGTTGCGGCGGCGACAATGGCTTCGGCGACCTGGACGCTTACCTGAACGAAGTGCGCCTGCGTCCGCCGGGCAAGATTGAACCAACGCCGACATTCCGGTCTTACCCCACATTCACTTACAGCGCGGCGAACCTGCGCAGCCCGTTTTCCCGACAGGTCAGGGTTGACCTGACGGCTCAGAAGCACGGTTCACGCAACGTCAAGCCCGACCCCAGTCGGGTCAAGCAATACCTCGAAGGTTTCAACATCGAGCAGTTTGAAATGGTCGGCACGATCTCCAATGCCTCCGGCTCCTTTGCGCTGCTGCGCGGGGCGGGCGGTGTGCACCGGTTGAAAGTCGGCGATTACCTGGGGCGTAACGATGGGCGGATCGTCGCCATCAGCGGCTCGCAAGTCGATGTGGTCGAAATCGTTCCCGACGGCGAAGGTGCCTGGCTGGAACGACCACGGACCATCCCTTTGAAAGAGCACTCATAGTGGAACTCGAACAATGAACAGGATTTTCTCAACCTTCGGTATTTCGCTATGGATAGCGCTGCTGTCGCCGATGGTACTAGCGGCCAACCTCAATGCGCTGGATGTCGCAGCGCTGCCGGGTGACCGCGTCGAGTTGAAGTTGACCTTCGACGGGCCGCCACCGCCGCCCCACGGCTACACCACGGAGCAACCGGCGCGCATTGCGCTGGATCTGCCGGGTGTGGTCAGCAAACTGGCCAACAGGAATCGTGACCTGGGTGGCGGCAACGCCCGCAGTGCCACGGTGGTGGAGGCCAAGGACCGGACGCGACTGATCATCAACCTGACCCAGCTGGCGCCCTACAGCTCCAGGGTTGAAGGCAACAATCTGTTCGTAGTCGTTGGGCAGGGCGCTAAAGGCACGGCGCCCAAACCCGTCGCCAGTGCTCCGCGCACCGCCACGGCCACGCCAGCCCCGGCGAAAGCCTACGCGCCGGCGGGCAAGGCCATCCGGGGCGTGGACTTTCAGCGCGGCACCCAGGGTGAAGGCAATGTGGTGATCGACTTGTCGGATCCGTCCATCGCGCCGGACATTCAGGAACGGGACGGCAAGATCATCCTCGGTTTCGCCAGGACCCAATTGCCCGAGCCGTTGCGCGTGCGTCTCGACGTCAAGGATTTCGCTACCCCGGTGCAATTCGTCAACGCCAGTGCCACCGGCGACCGTGCCGTGATCAGTGTTGAACCCAGCGGTGCCTTCGAATATTCGACCTACCAGACCGACAACAAGCTGACCGTTAGCATCCGTGCGGTCACCGCCGACGACTTGCAGAAGCGCAACGCCGAACGCTTTGCCTACACCGGTGAAAAACTCTCGCTGAATTTCCAGGACATCGATGTGCGCTCGGTGCTGCAACTGATCGCCGACTTCACCAACCTCAATCTGGTGGCCAGCGATACGGTGCAGGGCGGCATTACCTTGCGCCTGCAGAACGTGCCGTGGGATCAGGCGCTGGACCTGGTGCTGAAAACCAAAGGCCTGGACAAACGCAAGATCGGCAACGTGTTGCTGGTCGCGCCGGCCGATGAAATTGCCGCGCGGGAGCGTCAGGAACTGGAGTCGCAGAAGCAGATCGCCGAGCTGGCGCCGCTGCGTCGGGAGCTGTTGCAGGTCAACTACGCCAAGGCTGCGGATATCGCCAAGCTGTTTACCTCGGTGACCAGCGCCGAGGCGAAAATCGATGAGCGCGGTTCGATCACCGTCGATGAACGGACCAATAACATCATTGCGTACCAGACCCAGGATCGCCTCGACGAGCTTCGGCGCATCGTCGCGCAGCTGGATATCCCGGTGCGCCAGGTAATGATCGAAGCGCGGATCGTCGAAGCCAATGTCGATTATGACAAAAGTCTCGGCGTGCGCTGGGGTGGGTCGATCCAGAACAAGGGCAACTGGAACACGTCGGGCGTCAGCAATAATGGGGCTAATGCTTCATCGACCATCGGTACGCCTGGCAGCACCAGCACCAACTCACCGTTCGTCGACTTGGGTACTGCGGCCAATACCTCGGGGCTCGGTATCGCTTTCATCACCGACAACGTACTGCTCGACCTCGAGCTGACGGCCATGGAGAAGACCGGTAACGGCGAAATCGTCTCGCAGCCCAAGGTGGTCACGTCCGACAAGGAAACCGCGAAAATCCTCAAGGGCACGGAAATTCCCTATCAGATGGCCAGCTCTAGCGGTGCGACATCAGTCGAATTCAAGGAGGCCTCGCTGTCCCTCGAAGTGACACCGCAGATAACCCCGGACAACCGAATCATCATGGAGGTCAAGGTCACCAAGGATGAGCCGGACTATCTGAACAAGCTCAACGATGTCCCGCCGATCAAGAAAAACGAAGTCAACGCCAAGGTGCTGGTCAACGACGGCGAGACCATCGTCATCGGCGGGGTTTTCTCAAATACTCAGAGCAAGGTTGTAGATAAGGTGCCATTTCTCGGCGATGTGCCGTATCTTGGCCGCCTTTTCCGGCGTGACGTGGTTTCGGAGAAAAAATCCGAGCTGCTGGTGTTTCTCACTCCGCGTATCATGAATAACCAGGCGATTGCTGTGAGTCGTTGATTCTGTGCGAAATTTGATTCTTGTTGGACCGATGGGTGCTGGCAAAAGCACCATCGGCCGTTTGCTGGCCAAAGAGCTGCGCCTGCCATTCAAAGATTCCGACAAGGAAATTGAATTGCGCACGGGCGCCAATATCCCGTGGATCTTCGATAAGGAAGGCGAGCCCGGCTTTCGTGATCGCGAGCAAGCGATGATCGAAGAGCTGTGCGCTTGCGACGGCGTCGTACTGGCGACCGGCGGCGGTGCCGTGATGCGCGAAGCCAATCGTCGGGCCTTGTATGCCGGGGGGCGCGTGGTCTATCTGCACGCATCGGTCGAGCAGCAAGTTGGCCGCACCTCCCGCGATCGCAATCGTCCGCTGTTGCGCACCGCCGATCCGGCCAAGACCCTGCGCGATCTGTTGGCGATCCGCGATCCGCTTTATCGGGAAATCGCCGATCTGGTGGTGGAAACCGATGAGCGGCCGCCGCGAATGGTCGTGCTCGACATCCTTGAACGCTTGCAGCAGCTTCCTCCCCGTTAAAGCGCGGCGCGAAATGCGCTATCCTCGGCGTCCTGTCATGGCCGCTCAAGGTTGTGGCGGATGGCTATCAAACGGCGTCACACCAGCAGACACCGCGCACATTCGTTAACTCAAGGCAGGACGCCTGATTCCATCTTCACTGTGGGGACACATGCAGACACTCAAGGTCGATCTAGGCGAGCGCAGCTACCCGATTCATATTGGCGAAGGTTTGTTGGATCAGCCCGAATTGCTGGCCCCGCACGTTCGCGGACGGCAAGTGGCAATCATCTCCAACGAGACCGTAGCGCCGCTCTATCTCGAACGTCTGACCAAAAGCCTCGCCCAGTTTTCAGTGGTCTCGGTGGTGTTGCCCGACGGCGAAGCCTTCAAGACCTGGGAAACCCTGCAACTGATTTTCGACGGTCTACTGACCGCCCGGCACGACCGCCGCACCACGGTGATCGCCCTCGGTGGCGGCGTGATCGGTGACATGGCCGGTTTTGCCGCCGCCTGCTACCAGCGTGGCGTGGACTTCATCCAGGTGCCGACCACGCTGCTGTCGCAAGTCGACTCGTCGGTGGGTGGCAAGACCGGGATCAACCATCCGCTGGGCAAGAACATGGTCGGCGCCTTCTATCAGCCCAATGTGGTGCTGATCGACACTGCGACGCTCAATACTTTGCCAGCTCGCGAACTGTCTGCTGGCCTGGCCGAAGTCATCAAGTACGGGCTGATCTGCGACGAGCCGTTCCTCACCTGGCTCGAAGAAAACGTCGATCGCCTGCGCGCCCTGGATCAGGTCGCCCTGACGTACG
Organism: Pseudomonas sp. ADAK2; assembly: GCF_012935755.1. Taxonomy (GTDB): domain Bacteria; phylum Pseudomonadota; class Gammaproteobacteria; order Pseudomonadales; family Pseudomonadaceae; genus Aquipseudomonas. Next base: position 3,976,173 of record NZ_CP052862.1, on the reverse strand, counting down.
CTATCAAGCGCTCCTGCGAGGCCAAGGCTGAAGTGGTGGGTGCCGACGAAAAAGAAACCGGCGTGCGCGCCACGTTGAACCTGGGCCACACCTTCGGCCACGCCATCGAAACCCACATGGGCTATGGTGTGTGGCTACATGGTGAGGCGGTCGCTGCTGGCACCGTAATGGCGCTGGAAATGTCCGCGCGCCTGGGCTGGATCAGCGAACAAGAGCGAGATCGCGGTATTCGTCTGTTCCAGCGTGCCGGCCTGCCGGTCATCCCGCCGGAAGAGATGACCGAAGCCGATTTTCTCGAACACATGGCAATTGACAAGAAAGTGATCGACGGTCGTTTGCGCCTGGTGCTGCTGCGCCACATGGGCGAAGCGGTGGTGACCGACGATTATCCGAAAGAGGTTCTACAGGCCACGCTGGGAGCGGATTACCGCGCCCTGGCTCAGCTTAAAGGTTAATAAGATCCCGATGACTAGTTTGCATGCCGACGAGGCTTTCCTCGGCCATTTCCAGTTAAGTCATGACCCTTTTGCTCCACGGGTGCCTGGCTTCAAATTTTTCCCGGCCCAGCGCAAACCGGTGCTGGGGCAACTGCATCACCTGGCGCGCTACAGCCAGTTGCTGCTGGTGGTCACCGGCCCGCAAGGCAGCGGCAAAACCCTGTTGCGCCAGGCCCTGGTGGCCAGCACCAACAAGCAGTCCGTGCAAAGCGTGGTGGTTTCCGCCCGTGGTGCCGGCGATGCCGCGGGTGTGCTGCGTCAGGTCACCCAGGCACTGAACGTGGCCCAGGCCGAGATCAACGCGATCCTGGCCCAGGTGGTGCAACTGGCCCTCACCGGGCAGGAAGTCTACTTGCTGGTGGATGATGCCGAGCAGCTCGACGAATCCGCGCTGGAAGCCTTGATGGCGCTGGCGGCCGGCGCACCGGAAGGGCGCCCGCACGTGTTCCTGTTCGGCGAATCGTCGCTGATTGCGCAACTGGAGGCCTTGAGCCTCGAGGAAGAGCGCTTCCACGTCATTGAATTGCAGCCTTACACCGAAGAAGAAACCCGCGAATACCTGGATCAGCGTCTCGAAGGCGCCGGTCGGGGTATCGAACTTTTCACCGCGGATCAGATCTCTGATATTCACGAAAGCTCCGACGGTTGGCCTGGCAACATCAACCAGGTCGCCCGCGATGCGATGATCGAAGCCATGATTGCCAGCCGCACAGCGGTTAAGCGTCCAAGTATGGGGTTCAACATGCCGAAGAAACACGTATTGGCGATTTCCGCCGTAGTCGTGGTCGCGGTAGCCGCCGCCTGGTTGATGCCGGGCCGCAGCAAGACACCGACCACCGGCGCACCGGCCAACGAACAGGCGCAACTGCCGTTGGGCACGCCGCAACCGAATGCTGCTGGCGGGGCTCCGTCCGTGGAGTTCGCCGGTAATACGCAACCGATGCCGTTGCCGCTGGTCGGCCAGCAGCAACCGGTCATGCGCAGCCCGCTGGCCGAAGCGGCCGGTGGTATCACTGAAGGCGACGACGGCGTGCCGGTCGAAGGCTCCAGCGCTACACCGCCGACCGTGACCACCATCGCACCGCCGACCGGCATCCAGCCTGGCCCTGCGCCAACGCCTACCGCTAAACCGGCGCCGGCACCGACTCAGGTCGCTACCGCCAAGCCAGCGCCTGCGCCAGTGGCCAAACCGGCTCCAGCGCCAGCCAAGCCAGTCGTCGCCGCCAAACCGGCCGAGAAGCCGGTTACCGTGGCCAAGGCCGCCGGTGGCGCCTGGTATGCCGGGCAGCCGACGAGCAACTACGTGGTGCAGATCCTCGGCACCAGCTCCGAGGCCGCTGCGCAAACCTTCGTCAAGGAGCAGGGCGGCGAGTACCGTTACTTCAAGAAAGTGCTGAACGGCAAACCGCTTTTCGTCATCACCTACGGCAGCTTCGCCAACCGCGATGCAGCCGTTTCCGCTATCAAGGCCTTGCCAGCGAAGGTTCAGGCTGGTAAACCTTGGCCTCGCACCGTCGCCAGTGTCCAACAGGAACTGGCTACAGCTCGCTGATGATTCGGCGGCCTTACCCAGGCCGCCTCTCCCGGCACCTCAAAATTTTCCACATGCGCATGCCGCCCTAGAGGCCGCGTGCGTTGTGGTGTCTGCGTCATAGTGGTCTTTGAGTCGTTGCGGTCAAAATTAAAAAAGTTTTGACTAGCACAGCATATCGCTTTAAACCTTTCACAAATGCGACATAGATTTGCGACATTTCGTCGTCAAATTTGTGAGCCTAAGTGTCGGTGTGTACAATGACCTCCCTTTTGCCCCCGCAAAGCTGACGTACGTTCGGCGTGGATGGCAAGTGGTTGAATTGAAAAGAAATTTGCTTCGAAAAGAGGCAGCCTGGTGAGAAAGTGTCTATGAAAGCAGGTCTGTACCAACCAGATGAATTCAAGGATAACTGCGGTTTCGGCCTGATAGCCCATATGCAGGGCGAGCCCAGTCATACCCTTTTGCAAACGGCCATTGAGGCCCTGACCTGCATGACCCACCGCGGTGGGATCAACGCCGACGGCAAGACCGGTGACGGTTGCGGCTTGCTGATTCAAAAGCCGGATGTGTTCCTGCGAGCCATTGCCCAGGAAACCTTCGGCGTCGAATTGCCCAAGCAATATGCCGTGGGCATGGTCTTCTTCAACCAGGACCCGGTCAAAGCCGAAGCCGCTCGCGAGAACATGAACCGCGAGATCCTCGCGGCCGGCCTGACTCTCGTCGGCTGGCGCAAAGTGCCGATCGACACCAGCGTCCTCGGCCGTCTAGCCCTTGAGCGCCTGCCGCAGATCGAGCAGGTGTACATCGGCGGTGAAGGCCTGAGCGATCAGGACATGGCGATCAAGCTGTTCACCTCCCGTCGTCGCTCGTCCGTGGCTAACGCCGGTGACGCTGATCACTACATCTGCAGCTTTTCGCACAAGACCATCATTTATAAAGGCCTGATGATGCCGGCGGATTTGACCGCCTTCTATCCAGACCTCAGCGACCAGCGCCTGCAAACCTCGATTTGCGTGTTCCACCAGCGCTTCTCGACCAACACCCTGCCGAAATGGCCGTTGGCGCAGCCGTTCCGTTTCCTCGCCCACAACGGCGAGATCAACACCATCACCGGTAACCGCAACTGGGCCGTGGCCCGTCGCACCAAGTTCACCAACGATTTGATGGACCTGGAAGAACTCGGCCCGCTGGTCAACCGTGTCGGTTCCGACTCCTCGAGCATGGACAACATGCTGGAGCTGATGGTCACCGGTGGCATCGACCTGTTCCGTGGCGTGCGGATGATCATTCCGCCAGCGTGGCAGAACGTCGAAACCATGGACCCGGACCTGCGTGCATTCTACGAATACAACTCGATGCACATGGAACCGTGGGACGGCCCGGCCGGCGTAGTAATGACCGACGGTCGTTACGCGGTGTGCCTGCTCGACCGTAACGGTCTGCGTCCGGCGCGTTGGGTCACCACCAAGAACGGCTTCATCACCCTGGCCTCGGAAATCGGTGTCTGGAACTACCAGCCTGAAGACGTGATCGCCAAGGGCCGCGTGGGCCCGGGCCAGATCTTTGCCGTGGACACCGAAACCGGTCAGATCCTCGACACCGATGCGATCGACAACCGCTTGAAGTCCCGTCATCCGTACAAGCAATGGCTGCGCAAGAATGCCCTGCGCATCCAGGCGACCATGGAAGACAACGACCACGGTTCGGCTTTCTACGACGTCGACCAGCTCAAGCAGTACATGAAGATGTACCAGGTCACTTTCGAAGAACGTGATCAGGTGCTGCGTCCGCTCGGCGAGCAAGGCTACGAAGCCGTTGGCTCGATGGGCGACGATACGCCGATGGCCGTGCTGTCCCAGCGCGTGCGCACGCCGTACGACTATTTCCGCCAGCAGTTTGCGCAGGTTACTAACCCGCCGATCGATCCGCTGCGTGAAGCTATCGTCATGTCGCTGGAGATCTGCCTCGGTGCCGAGCGCAACATCTTCCAGGAGTCGCCGGAACACGCCTCGCGCGTGATCCTCAGTTCGCCGGTCATTTCCCCGGCCAAGTGGCGCTCGCTGATGAACCTCGATCGTCCGGGCTTCGAGCGCGCGATCATCGATCTGAACTACGACGAAAGCGTCGGCCTCGAAGCGGCGATCCGCAACGTTGCCGATCAGGCTGAAGAAGCTGTGCGCTCCGGTCGTACCCAGGTTGTGTTGAGTGACCGGCACATTGCCCCGGGCAAGTTGCCGATCCACGCTTCACTCGCCACCGGCGCGGTGCACCATCGCCTGACCGAAAAAGGCCTGCGTTGCGATTCCAACATCCTCGTGGAAACCGCCACCGCCCGCGACCCGCATCACTTCGCGGTGTTGATCGGTTTTGGCGCCTCGGCGGTTTATCCGTTCCTGGCCTACGAAGTGTTGGGCGACCTGATCCGTACCGGTGAAGTACTGGGCGACCTCTACGAGGTGTTCAAGAACTACCGCAAAGGCATCACCAAAGGTCTGCTGAAGATCCTGTCGAAGATGGGCATCTCGACCATTACGTCGTACCGCGGTGCGCAGTTGTTCGAAGCCATCGGCCTGTCCGAAGAAGTCTGCGAATTGAGTTTCCGTGGCGTGCCAAGCCGTATCAAAGGCGCGCGTTTCGTCGACATCGAAGCCGAGCAGAAAGCCTTGGCCGCCGAAGCCTGGAGCCCGCGCAAGCCGATCCAGCAGGGCGGTCTGCTGAAGTTCGTCCACGGTGGTGAATATCACGCCTACAACCCTGATGTGGTCAGCACCCTGCAAGCCGCTGTGCAGCAGGGCGACTACAGCAAGTTCAAGGAATACACGGCGCTGGTGGACAACCGTCCGGTGTCGATGATCCGCGACCTGTTCAAGGTCAAGACCCTGGACACGGCGCTGGACATCAGCGAGATCGAACCGCTGGAATCGGTGCTCAAGCGCTTCGACTCCGCGGGCATCTCCCTTGGCGCCTTGTCGCCGGAAGCTCACGAAGCCCTCGCCGAAGCGATGAACCGCCTCGGTGCGCGTTCCAACTCCGGCGAAGGCGGCGAAGACCCGGCGCGCTACGGCACAATCAAGAGCTCGAAAATCAAGCAGGTCGCCACTGGTCGTTTCGGTGTAACCCCGGAATACCTGGTCAACGCTGAAGTGCTGCAGATCAAGGTCGCTCAGGGCGCCAAGCCCGGCGAAGGTGGTCAGCTGCCAGGGGGCAAGGTCAACGGTCTGATCGCCAAGCTGCGTTATGCAGTACCGGGCGTGACCCTGATTTCGCCGCCGCCGCACCATGACATCTATTCGATCGAAGACTTGTCGCAGCTGATTTTCGACCTGAAACAAGTCAACCCGAAGGCTTTGGTCTCGGTGAAGCTGGTTGCAGAAGCGGGCGTCGGCACCATCGCTGCCGGTGTGGCCAAGGCCTACGCGGACTTGATCACCATCTCCGGCTACGACGGCGGCACGGGCGCATCGCCGCTGACCTCGATCAAATACGCGGGCGCACCGTGGGAACTCGGCCTGGCCGAAACCCACCAGACCCTGCGTGGCAACGACTTGCGCGGCAAAGTCCGGGTACAAACCGACGGCGGCCTGAAAACCGGCCTCGACGTAATCAAGGCTGCGATCCTCGGCGCTGAAAGCTTCGGCTTCGGCACCGCGCCCATGATCGCCCTAGGCTGCAAATACCTGCGCATCTGCCACCTGAACAACTGCGCCACCGGCGTGGCGACGCAGAACGAGAAGCTGCGCAAGGATCACTACATCGGCACCGTCGACATGGTGGTGAATTTCTTCACCTACGTCGCCGAAGAAACCCGTGAATGGCTGGCCAAGCTCGGCGTGCGCTCCCTCGAAGAGCTGATCGGTCGTACCGATCTGCTGGAAATCCTCGAAGGCCAGACCGCCAAGCAGCAACACCTCGATCTGACGCCGTTGCTGGGCAGCGATCACATTCCGGTAGATAAGCCTCAGTTCTGCCAGGTGGATCGCAACCCGCCGTTCGACAAGGGCCTGCTGGCCGAGAAAATGGTCGACATGGCCACTTCCGCGATCAACGACAAGAGCGGCGCGGATTTCGAGCTGAATATCTGCAACTGCGACCGTTCGATCGGCGCGCGGATCTCCGGTGAAATCGCCCGTAAGCACGGCAACCAAGGCATGGCGAACGCGCCGATCACCTTCCGCTTCAAAGGGACGGCCGGTCAGAGCTTCGGCGTGTGGAACGCCGGCGGCTTGAACATGTACCTGGAAGGCGACGCCAACGACTACGTCGGCAAAGGCATGACTGGCGGCAAGCTGGTTATCGTTCCGCCGAAGGGTAGCGTCTACAAGACCCAGGACAGCGCCATTATCGGCAACACCTGCCTGTACGGCGCCACCGGCGGCAAGCTGTTCGCCGCTGGCACCGCGGGCGAGCGTTTCGCCGTGCGTAACTCCGGTGCTCACACCGTGGTGGAAGGCACTGGCGATCACTGCTGCGAGTACATGACCGGTGGTTTCGTCTGCGTCCTGGGCAAGACCGGTTACAACTTCGGCTCAGGCATGACCGGCGGTTTCGCCTACGTGCTCGACCAGGACAACACCTTCGTCGACAAGGTCAACCATGAGTTGGTCGAGATCCAGCGGATCAGCGGCGAAGCGATGGAAGCCTATCGCAGCCACCTGCAACGCGTGCTGGACGAATACGTCGCGGAAACCGACAGCGAATGGGGTCGTAACCTCGCTGAAAACCTCGATGACTATCTGCGTCGTTTCTGGTTGGTCAAGCCTAAGGCTGCCAATTTGAAATCGTTGCTTTCCAGCACCCGTGCCAATCCGCAGTGATATGCGCCTGAAGAGTTTGATGAGGTTTTAACAATGGCTGAACGTCTGAATAACGACTTCCAGTTCATCGACGTCGGGCGCAAAGATCCGAAGAAGAAACTGTTGCGTCAACGCAAGAAAGAGTTCGTGGAAATCTACGAACCGTTCAAACCCCAGCATTCGGCCGATCAGGCCCACCGCTGCCTGGGTTGCGGTAACCCGTATTGCGAATGGAAGTGCCCGGTGCATAACTTCATTCCGAACTGGCTGAAACTGGTGGCCGAGGGCAACATCCTTCAGGCCGCCGAGCTGTCGCACCAGACCAACACCTTGCCGGAAGTGTGCGGCCGAGTGTGCCCGCAGGATCGTCTGTGCGAGGGTGCCTGCACCCTTAATGACGGGTTTGGTGCGGTGACCATCGGCTCGGTCGAGAAGTACATCACCGACACCGCGTTCGCCATGGGCTGGCGCCCGGACATGTCCAAGGTCAAGCCGACCGGCAAGCGTGTTGCGGTCATCGGCGCAGGCCCGGCCGGTCTGGGCTGTGCCGACGTTTTGGTACGCGGCGGCGTGACCCCGGTGGTGTTCGACAAGAACCCGGAAATCGGTGGTCTGCTGACTTTCGGCATCCCCGAGTTCAAGCTGGAAAAGACCGTGCTGAGCAATCGCCGCGAAGTCTTCACCGGCATGGGCATCGAGTTCCGCCTGAACACCGAAGTGGGCAAGGACGTGACCATCGAGCAGTTGCTCGAAGAATACGATGCCGTGTTCATGGGCATGGGCACCTACACCTACATGAAGGGCGGCTTTGCCGGTGAGGACCTGCCGGGCGTGCACGATGCGCTCGATTTTCTGATCGCCAACGTCAACCGCAACCTGGGCTTTGAAAAGTCGCCGGAAGATTTCGTCGACATGAAAGGCAAGAAGGTTGTGGTCCTGGGCGGCGGCGACACGGCGATGGACTGCAACCGCACCTCGATTCGCCAGGGCGCCAAGTCGGTGACCTGCGCTTATCGTCGCGACGAAGCGAACATGCCGGGCTCGCGCAAAGAGGTGAAGAACGCCAAGGAAGAAGGCGTGAAATTCCTCTACAACCGCCAGCCGATCGCCATCGTTGGTGAAGACCGCGTCGAAGGCGTGAAAGTGGTCGAGACCCGTCTCGGCGAACCGGATGCCCGTGGCCGTCGCAGCCCCGAGCCGATCCCGGGTTCCGAAGAGATCATCCCGGCGGATGCCGTGGTTATCGCGTTCGGTTTCCGTCCTAGCCCGGCGTCGTGGTTCGAGCAGTTCGAGATCCAGACCGACAGCCAGGGCCGCGTCGTGGCCCCGGAGCAGGGTCAATACAAACACCAGACCAGCAACCCGAAAATCTTCGCCGGTGGCGATATGGTTCGCGGCTCTGACCTGGTGGTGACGGCGATCTTCGAAGGCCGCAATGCCGCCGAAGGGATCCTGGATTACCTGGGCGTCTAAACCCTCCGCTGATCGTTCCCACGCAGAGCGTGGGAACGATCTGGCGAGTGAAAAACCGCGACAAATTGACCCGATAGACAAAAGGTGCGGCGCTTGCCGTGCCTTTTGCGTCGCGCTCTGAGAAAATGCCCGCACTTTTTTTCCGGATGCCGACATGACTGCCCTGAAGAACGACCGTTTCCTTCGCGCCCTGCTCAAGCAACCTGTAGACGTCACGCCGGTATGGATGATGCGTCAGGCCGGTCGCTACCTGCCTGAATACCGCGCCAGCCGTGCCAAGGCCGGTGACTTCATGAGCCTGTGCATGAACCCGGAGTTCGCTTGCGAAGTCACGATGCAACCGCTCGACCGCTATCCGCAACTGGACGCGGCGATCCTCTTCTCCGATATCCTCACCATCCCCGACGCCATGGGCCAAGGCCTGTACTTCGAAACCGGTGAAGGCCCGCGCTTCAAGAAAGTCGTCAGCACGATGGCCGACATCGAAGCCCTGCCGATCCCGGATCCGCACAAAGACCTCGGCTACGTCATGGACGCGGTCAGCACCATCCGCCGCGAACTGAACGGCCGCGTGCCGCTGATCGGCTTTTCCGGCAGCCCATGGACCCTGGCCACCTACATGGTCGAAGGCGGCTCGTCGAAAGACTTCCGCAAGACCAAGGCCATGCTCTACGACAACCCGCAAGCCATGCACCTGCTGCTGGATAAACTCGCGCAGTCGGTCACCAGCTACCTCAACGGCCAGATCATGGCCGGCGCCCAAGCCGTGCAGATCTTCGACACCTGGGGCGGCAACCTCTCGGCGGCGGCGTACCAGGAATTCTCCCTGGCCTACATGCGCAAAATCGTCAGCGGCCTGATCCGCGAACACGAAGGCCGCAAAGTACCGGTCATCCTCTTCACCAAGAACGGCGGGCTGTGGCTGGAAAGCATCGCCGACGCTGGCGCGGACGCCTTGGGCCTGGACTGGACCTGCGACATCGGCGAAGCCCGTCAGCGTGTTGGCAACAAAGTTGCGCTGCAAGGCAACATGGACCCGACCGTGCTCTACGCCAAGCCAGAAGCCATCCGCACCGAAGTCGGCCGCATCCTCGCCAGCTATGGCAAGGGCAGTGGCCACGTGTTCAACCTCGGCCATGGCATTACCCCGGAAGTCGATCCGGAGCATGCGGGCGCGTTCATGCGCGCGGTGCATGAGTTGTCGGCGCAGTATCACGAGTGATGACTACCCGATAACGAAAACGCCCGGCTTATGCCGGGCGTTTTTGTTTGTGTCGATTTTCAGTGGCCGAGGAGCTGTTCCGCGTAGCGGGCGATGATGTGGTCGAAAGGTTTTTGATCGGAGATGTCAGTTGAACGAATCGCGGTGACGAGACGATTGAGGTCTTCTTCACTGGCCTGCGTGATGAATTCTTCATCGAACAGCAGCCGGATGGTGTTCTGACGACGATTGTTCAGGTAGGCAATATCTAGCGCCAACACTTCGATCATCTTCGATGCAGGCAGGTCTTCAGAGTCTGTTGGTTGGATTTCACCGGTTCTCAGATACCGGAAGCGCAGTTCACATCGTTCATCCATTGGAGAGATATGTAGCGCTTCGTCAAACCAATTGCTTTTGCGATGGCCGCAGTGCAATGGGTTGCCGGGTTTTGTCTCCCGCAGGCAAGAGGCATGGAGATTCCGATACTCCAATGCCAGTTCTTCGAAATGCTCTTGAGGTTTGAAATGCTCGATATGGCTGTTGGACGCCTCTATTTCTCTACCGCAGTAGCAGCAGAAGAATCCTTGTTCCGTTAACAAGCTGTTGTGAAGGTCGCGTTTTTGCGGGTTTTGCAGCGTTGGGTAAGTAGGAGTCCACTCATCATTTGCCGAGTTTTTCCATTCTGTAAATGAAGCAGGTTCAGTTCCTTTGAGCACTCGCTTCATTTTCCGAGGATCTCCTTGCGCCTCATCAGCGCTTCGGCTCCTGCAAACTCAGGGAGGTCAGGGGCTTTTTTCTTCAGCGCCTCAAGCTGGACTTTTGCTTTTTTGAGATCGTTGTCTTCCAGGGTGGAGAACAGCTCGGTGAGCAGTCTTTCAATTTCGGGCTCGCGTTGTGTAACACCCATGACTTCTTCCAGCACGCTGCTGGAATCCAGGCCATAGGTGACCCGTGGGTGGGATGCGTCGCCATTGTTTAGAACGATCACTTCTTCGGGTTTCAGGCTGCCGATGATTTGAGGAGAGTGGCTGGCGGCGATGAACTGGATTTTCGGAAAAGCATTCCTGAGTACCGACACTATTCTGCGTTGCCATGCAGGATGAAGGTGGATGTCCAACTCATCAATGATGATCACGCCGGTGGTTAGTGCCAGTACTTTGCTACCCATTTGCGGATTCAGGAGACAAATACGCCGTGCAATATCAGCTACGAGAGCAATCATTCCCCGTTGACCATCACTGAGATCGCTGAAGAGAACTGATTTGCTTCCGAGGGTTACTATCAAACTACGCAGGTCTAAGTCGTACTCAATGCCTTGGGACTCGGGTAATGCAATTTTCAGTGTCGAATTTACCCATTGTAATTCGTCATCAAAATGCTCTCGAGGACCTGAGCGAGACATTCTCTGAAGCCTCTCCAGAGTTTTTCCGATAACCCAGCTTTCGAACTCTTGAAGGTTGGCGGCCGCATCAAACCACTTAGAATAAGCATCAAATCTTGATGGCTGTTGCTTAACAGCAGATTCTGCTGAGGTTTTGCTCGATAGCCATCTACGATTTGCCTGGTACACGGCGATCATCGGGAGGTCAAGAGTGCTTCCGGAATCTATAAGCTCAAGTTGCTTTGATATAGCTATGTTGATGTCTACGTTAAAACTAGTTGAGACACCATTGCGTTCTTTAGATACGCTCCAAGTCTTAAAGCCAAATGCAGCTCCAGCAGCATTTACCTTTAGTGGGTAAGCCCTTTCAAATCGAAGTCGATCTTCAAATTTTTGAATAACAGATCGTGCATCTTCATCTGCTAACAGCGGAGCTGGATGTCCCAAGGAGTTGACAAAATTTCTGAAGCATAAGGCCACCGCCTGCAATAACGAAGTCTTCCCACTCCCGTTAACCCCCACCACCAGATTGAAACCCGGCTGAAAGTCGAAAGTGGCATCTTCGTAGCAACGAAAATTCTGAATGTGGAGACTGTCCAGGCGCATTCTGGCTTCCCTTTACCAAGACTGACGAATGCCGTCAGTGTACCTTGGCTCGCGATTACCGCTAGGGCGCAGTTGTGGCTAAACCTGTGCGGTGCCCGGCAACGGCGGCAACTTCGCCAGTTTCAGCGCCACCAACAGCGCAATCACCAGCAACCCACCTATAAACAACCCGATCCCGTTCCACCCGCCAAGGTGCCAGAACACCCCACCGGCCGTGCCGGCAATGCTCGACCCGGCGTAATAGCTGAACAGATACAGCGACGACGCCTGCCCCTTGGCCTTGATCGCCCGCCGTCCGATCCAGCTACTCGCCACCGAATGCGCGCCGAAGAAGCCGAAGGTGAAGATCAGCATGCCGATGATCACCAGCGGCAGCGGTGTAAACATGGTCAGCGCCAGGCCTGCGAGCATCAAGGTGATCGTTGCCCACAACACTTTGCGGCGACCCAGTTTGTCCGCCAGGGAACCGATTTTCGCCGAGCTGTAAATCCCCGACAGATACACCACCGACAGCAGCCCGACGAAGGCCTGGTCCATGTTGTAGGGCGCCGCCAGCAGGCGATAGCCGATGTAGTTGAACAGCGTGACGAAGGCGCCCATCAACACAAAGGCTTCGAGGAACAGTAACGGCAGGCCGGCATCGCGAAAGTGCATGGTGAAGCCGTCGAGCAAGCTGCGCGGGTGCATTGAGCGAGCGCAAAAGTTGCGCGATTCGGGGAGGATTTTCCAGAACACCGTCGCCGCGATCAGCGCCAGGCCGCCAATCACCAGCATCGCCGTGTGCCAGCTGACAAAGTCGATCAATACGCCAGTGATCAAGCGGCCACTCATCCCGCCAATCGCGTTGCCGCCGATGTACAAGCCCATGGCCAGGCCGATGTGCTGCGGATGGATCTCTTCGCTCAGGTAAGTCATGGCCACCGCCGCCAGGCCGCTCAACGACAACCCGATCAGCGCACGCATGATCAGCACGCCTTCCCAGCTTGGCATCATCGCGCTGGCCATTGTGCACAACGCCGCGGCGAACAACGCGGTCACCATCACCGGTTTGCGCCCGACACGGTCGGAAATCGGTCCGGTAATCAGCAGGCCAATGGCGAGCATGCCCGTAGCCACTGACAGAATCAGGCTGCTCTGCGCCGCATTGATCGAATACTCGTGGGACAGCAACGGCATCATCGGCTGCACGCAATACAGCAGGGCGAACGTCGCGAAGCCGCCAGAGAACAGCGCCAGCACGGTGCGCATGAACATCGGCGTGCCTTTTTCGATGTAGATCTCATTCAGCTCGGCGACGACATCGTCCAGCACAGTGGGCGGAACTTCATGGGCGAGTGGGGCGACAGCAGTTTTCACTTCGGACCTCGGAGGGCGCAGCCGGTCAGGCAATGAAAAAAGCATATAGCTGCCTAACGATTCAATCCAATATATTATTCGACCTGTTTAAGACGTTTTACGACCTAATGGAGTTTTCATGGAATTGCGCCATTTGCGCTACTTCATCGCCGTCGCCGAAGAACTGCATTTTGGCCGGGCTGCCCAGGTGCTCGGCATCTCCCAGCCGCCGTTGAGTCAGCAGATTCAGGCGCTGGAAGCCGAGGTCGGCGCGCGGTTGTTCGAGCGTACCAATCGTCGGGTCGAGCTGAGTGAGGCCGGTCGGTTGTTTCTGGAAGAGGCGCGGCTGGTGTTGGCCCAAGTCGACAAAGCAGCGGATGTTGCCCGTCGAGCGCAGCTGGGCGAGTTGGGCGAACTGAAAATCGGCTTCACCTCGTCGGCACCGTTCAACTCGACCATCCCCCAGGCGATCTTCTCGTTTCGCCAACGCTTCCCGGCGGTGCACCTGAACCTGCGAGAGATGAGCAGCACCCAAGTGGCCGACGCGCTGGTGGATGAGTCGATCGAAGTCGGGATCATGCGGCCGCTTGGCCTGCCGGATTCCCTCAGCGTCGTGGAGTTGATGCGCGAGCCTCTGGTGGCGGTGCTCAGTTCCAAGCATCCATTGGCGAACGACAGCGAAGAAGGCCTGTTTCTATCAGCCCTTGCCCTCGAGCCTTTCGTCTTTTTCCCACGCAGTTATGGCAGTGGTCTGTACGCCCAATTGCTCAGCCTGGCGCGGGATGCCGGTTTCAGCCCGCACTTCGCCCAGGAGGCCGGCGAGGCGATGACCATTATTGGATTGGTGGCGGCGGGGCTTGGGGTGTCGGTGCTGCCGGCGTCGTACCAGCGGATGAGGATTGATGGTGTGGTTTATCGGCCGCTACTGGATCCGGAAGCGGTGTCGGCGGTGTGGCTGGTGCAGCGCAAGGACCAGAAATCGCCGATGGCGAAGGCGTTTGTGGAGTTGTTGACGAGGAAGGTGGAACCCCTGAAATCGTGATGCCCTCTGTGGGACATTTCCGAAGCTATGTTCCGAAAGACTACAACGCCTTGCGGCGGAGCTTACGACAGGCTCAGAATCCGCCGGCTTGTACGCTTTGGGGGCCATCGGTAACTTGATTCGCATCACTGCTCATCAGTGATCGGGTTTAGTAGCTCGTGGTTACACGAAGCGTATTTGCGTTCCAGACAGTCAGGTATTTTCCATGCCTGTGCTTGATGGTAGCTGTGCGCAGGGCGCTCTCGGGCGCGCCGGTTTCGTGTCTCCCCGGTCTACTAACCTGCGTTCAGCTGCCACCCTTTTGTTTAGTAGCAATTCGGTGACGGCTCCACTTTTTTGGAGACCGAATTATGTTCAAGGACACACCAAACCCGCCGGATGGTCATTCGGCATCTCTCGACACGTCCCCGGACGCAGAAACGCTCAATCAGTCCGCCGATAACGTAGCGCCCCTCTACAAGCGAAAACCCAGCAACATCGTTTTCATCGCGCCCGAAGTCGACAACCGGACCTTGCTGGAATACGCGAGTGAATCGCTGGCATCGGCGAATGTCATGGCGAGTGATTTCGTGAGATTTCTGGAGGGATCGCAGTGCAACACACTACTTGGGATTCAGCAGTCGATCATGTTGGGAGAGCTGGCGGTCAACCGGGTGCTGGATAACTTCGACTCACCTTGAAAACGACAGAGATGATCGTTCCCACGCTCCTGCGTGGGAATGCCTCAATGGACGCTCTGCGTCCGCCTCGGCAGGGACGCGGAGCGTCCCGGGCTGCATTCCCACGCAGAGCGTGGGAACGATCAATACTTGTTCAAAAAATACGTAGCGGTGGTTCCTGCTGCATAAGAATGCAAGGGGAGTGGGCCGCGTCCCTTGCGGTATAGTTACGTAGTTATATCCAGTTTTTCCTTTAGGCTGTTCGTAATGGCTGTTTTGTTTTTCATAAAGTCATTTAAACCCTTTGCACGAAGAACGCACGCATCGCAATCGCTACACCCACTACCTATTATTCCGTTGTAACAGGAAAGCGTATGGTTATGAATCAAATCCAGCTGTTTGTAGCAGTCGGCTAGGGCCCAGGTTTCTGCTTTGTTCAACCACATGAGCGGTGTTTCAATTTGTAACTTGTAGTCCATTCCCAGTTCAACTGCGTTATTCAACGCCTTGATAAATTTGTCCCTGCAATCCGGATAGCCTGAAAAATCTGTTTCGCAAACACCTGTGATGACCGTTTTCGCACCAACTTGATAGGCATAAATAGAAGCCAGCGTTAAAAATAGAATATTTCGACCAGGCACGAATGTGTTCGGCAGGCTACCCCCTGAACTGGCAGCAATGGGTACGGGGATGTTGTCGCGAGTTAAACTGCTGATTGCCAACTCATTTAATAACGATATGTCGAGGATCTTATGTACTTTTACACCGAGCTTTTCTGAAAGCTGTTGTGCAACTTAAATTTCCGCACGGTGCCGCTGTCCATAATCAAACGTGATGCAGTGTATTTCATCGTAGTTTGGCAATGCGTGGATCAAGCAGGTTGTTGAGTCTTGGCCGCCACTGAAAACGATAACTGCTTTTGTACTCATATTCTTCATCCTTGGAAGGTCCCGAAAGGGTCGCTGGACCAAGAAGGCTGTCATCTATCTAGTGCTTATCTGATTTCAACTTTCGCTCCAGCCTCTTCAAGTATTTTTTTAATCGTCTCTGCGTTTTGCTTAGCCACTGCTGCTCCCATTGAATTAACAGTCAGAATTTGTGCTGGTGCAGCATCTACTATCGCCTTGGCTTCTTTTAAACCAAGGCCTGTACTTTCTCGAATGGCCTTTATTACGTCGGTTTTCTTCACTCCGGCATCTAACAACACGACTACGAATTCGGTTTCTTCGTACGCTGCGGCTTCTTGTTCATCGGTTGACATTGAAGGATGCTCCATATTGGTCAGGTAACTATCACGATATTTATTTTTATCAAAAAACTGACCTGTTACTTTTGACAGTTTTTAATATCGATTTGGAATAATTTCTATATGGATTTGATCTTTCTACAGATACAGGTATTGGGCGACTGCTTGGTGGATAACTGCGACTTACCTTGATTCAACGATAAAAAAAGGGCGCCAGAGAGGCGCCCTTTGTCGTTTCTGGCCTTACTGAACCTTCGCCAAATCCCCTTTCAACGCAACACCCGCCATGATCGCCCCGGCGTGGCATTCATAGTTCTTGGCGTCTTTACGCTCATTGCTCTTATAGAAACTCACAATGTTGGTCACGGCATTGGCGCCGGCGCTTTTGGCCGCCTGGTGCAGGCTGATGATGGCCGATTGCGCGACCCATTCGCAGGCCACTGTGTCGGACTTGTTGAAGGCGTTGGTTTTCTTGTTGGTCACCGAGCCTGCAGTGAGGACGGTGACGGTGCCGGCCGGGTTGTTGCCCGCCAGGTAGAACTTCACGCTGCCATCGATTTTGCCGGTGCGGGTGGCTTCGGCGACGGCTTTGTCGAAGGGCAGGTACACGGCGGTGTCACGGGCCTGGCTGATGGCCGGCAGGGCGCAGATCAGCAGGGTGGCGGCGGTAGCGAGTTTCTTGAAGTGCATGGAGGTCTCCTTGACCCTGATTAATTCGGTTACGACCAGCGGCGGAAGATCAGCGAAGTGTTGACGCCGCCGAAGGCAAAGTTGTTGTTCATCACGTATTGGTTGCTCATCTGCCGGAATTCGCCGCGCAGGTAATCGAGCTTGCCGCAGTGCGGGTCGATCTCGTCGAGGTTGAAGGTGTGCACGTACAGGTCGCGGTTCATCATTTCGATGCTGAACCACGACTCCAGCGCACCGCAGGCCCCCAACGTGTGACCGAGGAAGCTCTTCTGCGAACTGATCGGCATGTGCTCGCCGAACAGCGCGCTGGTTGCCAGTGTTTCGGCAATGTCGCCCTGTTCTGTAGCGGTGCCGTGACCGTTCACATAGCCAATGTCCGACGGCTGCAAACCGGCATCTTCCAGCGCCAGTTCCATCGCCCGGCGCATGGTCACCTGCTCTGGGCGTGTAGTGTGCTGGCCGTCGGCGTTGCTGCCGAAGCCGACGAGTTCGGCGTGGATGTGCGCACCGCGAGCCAAGGCATGTTCGAGTTCTTCGAGCACCAGCATGCCGCCGCCTTCGCCGATCACCAGGCCATCGCGGCCCTTGTCGTACGGACGTGGGCTGGTTTGCGGCGCGTCGTTTTTCAGGCTGGTGGCGTAGAGCGCGTCGAAGACCATGGCTTCGGTCGGGCACAGTTCTTCGGCGCCGCCGGCGAGCATCAGCGGCAGGCGACCGAACTTGATCGACTCGTAGGCGTAGCCGATGCCCTGGCTGCCGCTGGTGCAGGCACTGGAGGTCGGGATCAACCGGCCGGTGAGGCCGAAGAAGATGCTGATGTTCGCCGCTGTAGTGTGCGGCATCATCCGCACGTAGGAGTTGGCGTTCAGGCCTTCGGCCACCGAGTTGAGCAGCATGTTGCCGAATGCCTTGATCTCGTCGGTGCTGCCGGTGGACGAACCGCAGGCGACACCCATGCGTCCATCCTTGATCGATTCGTCACCCAACAGCCCTGCGTCGGCCAGTGCCTGTTCTGCCGCACCAACAGCGAGGCGCGAAACACGACCCATGCTGCGCAGTTGCTTGCGGGTCCAGTGGCTCGGGACCTTGAAGTCATCGATAGGGCCGGCCAGGCGCGTATTGAGTTCGGTAAAACGATCCCACTCGTCCATGCGGCGGATACCGCTACGGTTGGCCGCGAAGTTGCCGGCGATGGTGTCCCAATCGCTGCCCAGTGAGGTGATGCCGGCCATGCCGGTGACGACGACGCGCTTCATCAGCACAGGCCTCCATTGACGGCCAGAACCTGGCGGGTGATGTACGAGGCTTCCGCCGACATCAGGAAATTCACGGCGCCGGCCACCTCTTCAGGGGTGCCCATGCGTTGTGCGGGGATCATTTTCATCAGTTCTTCCACCGGCACGTTTTCGTCGAGCATTGCGGTGTCGATCAGGCCGGGTGCGACACAGTTGACGGTAATCTTGCGTTTGCCCAGTTCGATCGCCAACGCTTTCGCGGCGCCGATCAACCCGGCCTTGGAGGCGCTGTAGTTGACCTGCCCGCGATTGCCGATCAACCCGGAAACCGAGGTGATGCACACAATGCGCCCGGCGGCGCGACGACGAATCATCGGCATCATCACCGGGTGCAGCACGTTGTAGAAACCGTCGAGGTTGGTGCGCATCACCACGTCCCAATCATCCTCGCTCAGCGCCGGAAAAGCACCGTCGCGGGTCAGCCCGGCGTTGAGCACCACGCCGTAATAGGCGCCATGGGCTTCGACGTCGGCTTCGAGAATGGCTTTGCAACTGGCGCGGTCGGAGACGTCGAATTGCAGCACGCGGGCGTTGCGGCCCAAGGCTTCGACTTCGACCTTCACGGCTTCGGCCTCAGCCAGACCGCTGCGGCAATGCAGCACGATGTCATGCCCGGCCTGGGCCAGACGTAATGCGATAGCGCGGCCGATACCACGGCTGGAGCCGGTGACCAGTACGGATTCAGTCATCACTCGACTCCTTGGATTTCTTGAAGGTATTGCGCCGCTTGCGGCGGGCGGTACACGTTGAGCCGGGCGGTGGCGTGGATGCCGGGCGCGTTGATGTGGCATTCGAACACGCCCATGCCGCTGTCGTCTTCCAGGGAACGCAGCCCGTGGATGGTCAGTTCGGTGCCGGCGGGGAAGTGTTCGACGTTACATTCGAATTTGCGGGTACCGAGCAGGAAGCCCAACTCCACCGCATCACCCCGCGCACGGGCATGGCAACCGGCGTAGGCAGCGACGCTCTGGGCCATCAGCTCGATGCCGACCCAGGCCGGCAGGCTGCCGTCGGGACGGTTGAACAGGCCACCGGGCTTGACGGTGAGGCGGGTGTGAATCTGCTCGTCATCGAACGACAGGATCTGCTCGATGAGGATCATGTCGCCAGCGTGAGGCAGCAGTTCGGCGAGCGGCCAGGCAATCATGGGGCGTCTCCGATAATCAGGCTGACGTTATTGCCACCGAAGGCAAACGAATTGCTCATCAGGTAGCGCGGTGCAATGGACGCCAGGCGATCGGCCGGGGTCACCCAATTGAGGGGCGGCAGGTCCGGGTCGGGCTGGCCGTCCCAGACGTGGGGCGGCAGGGCGTGTTCGGGATTGTCGGTGCTCAGGCTCAACCAACAGAACGCCGCTTCCAGGGCGCCGGCGGCACCGAGGGTGTGGCCAGTCATCGGTTTGGTCGACGAACAGGGCACGCCGTCCGGGAACAGCGCGGCTACGGCCAGGCTTTCCATGGCGTCGTTGTGTTGGGTGGCGGTGCCGTGCAGGTTCAAGTAGCTGATTTGCGATGGCTCCAGGGCTGCGCGGCTCAAGGCTTTGCGCATGGCTTGCAGGGCGCCGCGACCAGTCGGTTCCGGTGCGGAAATGTGGTGCGCGTCGGAGCTGGCACCGCTGCCGAGCAGGGCGATCGATGGGCCGTCGCCCGGTTGCTTGCTCATCAAAAACAGCACCGCGGCTTCACCAATGTTGATGCCGTTGCGGTTGGCCGAGAACGGGTTGCAGCGCTGCTCGGACACCGCTTCCAGGGCCGAGAAACCGTTGAGGGTCAGTTTGCACAAACTGTCGACACCGCCGCACAACACCGCGTCGCACAAGCCCAGGTCGAGCAAACGCTGGGCGCTCATCAAGGCCCGGGCGCTGGAGGTGCACGCGGTGGAAATGACATAGGCCGGGCCGCTCAGTTGCAGCCAGTCGGCAAGGAAATTCGCCGGTGCGCCGAGTTCCTGCTGCCGATAATCGTAGTCGGCGGGGAATTCATGCTCGCGCAGGTAATGGGCTAACCCGCGACTGGCTTCATCGATGCCCGAGGTGCTGGTGCCCAAAACAATTCCGATACGGTCGCGGCCAAAGCGCTGGATCGCTTGATCAATCTCCGGGCGAATTTGCAGCGCCGCTTCCAGCAGCAGTTGATTGTTGCGGCTGCGTTGGTCGGCCAACTCCTGTGGAATCGGCGCCAGTTCGCCATGCACCGCTGCCACCGGCAGTGAACGTTCCGTCACCCAACCCGCCTCGCTGCGCATGCCGGAGCAATCGCCGGCAAACAGGTTGCGCGCGACTTCCCGTTTGTCGCGACCCAGGGCGCAGATCACCCCCAGGGCGTTCAACCAGGCGGTCATGGTGTGTCCCCGTTCAGCGGCGTGACTTGGTATTTCGGGCCTTTGGGCAGGTTCAATTCAAAGCTCATCGGGCGTGAGTAACGAACGTCCCAGCGCTCGGGCAAAGTCCGTTGCGCGCCATGTTGCCAAGCGACGGGGTAGTTGCTCTGCAACTCACCTTCCGGCGTCAACGCAAACAACAACGCGGCGAACAGCTCGCGGGCTTCCGGATTCGGCGGCAGCAGACCGTCGGCCTGCCAGGCGCCGTCGATCAGCTTCTGCCGGGCCTGGGGAATGCCCAGCAAATCCATCATCGACCAACGCAGCGCCGGGCCTTCCTGCTGGATCACCAGCACCCAGTCCTGACGCTGATCGGCCACCAGGCGCTGGATATGCAATTGCAGCGGCAGCGCCAGGCTCGGGCTGTGCTCGGGCAACGGCGCGCGGCTGGCGCAGGCGCTCAGCAACAGGACGCAACCCAGAAGCAGAAAACGGATCATCAGGCGTTACCTTCAAGCGGTTTGCGCGCGACCACATTGACCAGGGTTTCTTCCCGTTGGCCAAAGGGCTTGGGCTTGCGCAAGCCAAAGCGTTCAAGCAGGCCGAAATCCTTGGCGCGGCTCCACCACAGGTACGGATAAGACACGTTCTGCGGGCCGAATTCGAAACCCTGCTGGCGAATCATTTGCAGATACCCGGCCGCGCTCTTTTGCACGTGCATCGGGTGGCGGAACAACCAGCGAATCACCCACGTATCAATGTAAGCCTCGGTGGACTCGGCGAACAGCAGATAGCCGCCGGGCTTGAGCACGCGATAGAACTCGGCCAACGCCTGATCCTGTTCCACCAGATGATGAAAGGTCTGGTGACAGAACAGCAGATCGACACTGGCGTCCGCCACGTTGAGGGTCGCGCAGTCGCTGCCGATCAATTCCACGGTCATGCCCTGGCGCGCCGCCTCTTCGCCGCTGAGGTGCAGGCTGTGCGGGTCGGCATCCACGCCGATCAAACGTTGGGGCGCGAAGGTCTGGCGCAGGTACTGGAACGACTTGCCCTGGCCGCAACCGGCATCCAGCAACACCGGGTTGCTCGGTGGCGACTCGCTGAACAAGCCGCGCAAGTCATTGATCGCCACCCGCAACACATGGTGCTGCCAGGTATGGCTACGCAGGAACCAGAAACCGAAGCGTGTTTCCTCGACGTAGTTGTCGCTCAGGTAACTCATGTGGCATCCCGTGCACAAATTTCCGAAATCACCTTCAACCGGCGTTTCGCTTCGCTGACGAACGGGTTGCGTTCATCCCAGGCGTAACCGGCGAGAATCGAGGCGATCATGCGGCGGATATCGGTGGAGCTGCCGTCGTGGAAGATCACGTCCTGGAAGGTGCCGGCGTACCAGCCTTCGACGTAGCAACGGAAGGTGTCGACGCCGCGTTTCAGCGGATCGGCGAACTCGGTTTGCCAGTCGACGCTTTCGCCCTGCAATTGCCGATGCAATACAGCGGCGGCCATGCTCGCCGAGCGCATGGCGATGGTCACGCCGGAGGAGAACACCGGGTCGAGGAATTCCGCCGCGTTACCGAGTAGAGCAAAGCCTGGGCCGTGCAGGGTTTTGACGTTGGCCGAGTAGCCGCCGATGGTGCGCGCCGGGGTGTCCCACACGGCATTGTTCAGCACACCGGACAGGCTTGGGGTTTCAGCAATAAAGCCGCGCAGGCACTCGTCGAGATCATCGGTCCGGCCTTCGAAATGTTCGGCCGCCGCCACCACGCCCACCGAGCAACGGCCGTTGCTGAACGGGATGGTCCAGAACCAGATATCGCGATGAACCGGGTGAGTGGTGACGAGGATTTTGCTGCGGTCGAAGTTCGGGTGGTCGATGTGGTCTTCGACGTGGGTGAACACAGCTTGGCGCACCGGGAAATTCGACGGCGCTTCGAGGTCGAGCAAGCGCGGCAACACCCGGCCATAGCCGCTGGCATCGAGCACGAAATCGGCTTCGACGCGGTACTCGCTGCCGTCTTCTCGCAGCACCTTCAGCTGCGGTTTCGCGAGGCTGAAATCGGCGCTGACGATGGCTTCGCCATAGCGCAATTCCACACCTTGCAGCGCGGCTTGATCGGCCAGCAGTTTGTCGAAATCAGCGCGTTGCACCTGGAAGGTGGTCGGCTTGCCGTTGCTGAACGTGTCACCAAAATCGAACGCGCTGTACAGCTCGCCCCAGGCGAATGCGGCACCGGTTTTAATTTGAAAACCGGCGGCGTTCACCGCCTCAAGCATGCCGGCCTCTTCGACAAAATCCAGGCAATGGGACAACAGGCTTTCACCGATGGAAAACCGTGGGAAATGCTGGCGTTCGATCACCAGCACGTCATGACCCTTGCGCTTGAGCAGCGCGGCGGCGATGGCGCCCGAAGGCCCGGCACCGATGACCACTACCTGACGATGTTCCATTTCAACGATTGGCACGTGGACTCCTTGCCGGGGTGGCGATATTCAGCGGGATTCGATGCATGCCGGCCAGTGCCGGCAGCAGTGTCGCGATCAGGCCCATCAGCATCAGCGCAAAGTACAGCGCCGGGCTGATGAGTTGTTGTTGCAGCAGCAGGTTGAGAAAGACGATCTCGCTCAACCCGCGAATATTCAGCAGCAGGCTTTCGCGCCAGCGACTGGCGCCGTCAACCGAAACCCCGGCCCAGCCCAGGCCCAGCCAGTTGCCCAACAGTTTGCTGGCAATCGGCAACAGCAACAGCGCAGCCAGCGGCAACCAGCCGAGGTTGGCCATGGCGCTGTGCACATCGATTTGCACGATGCCGAACGTGAGGATCAGCGGGATGGCGATCCAGGTCTGCAAACGGTTCATCCACAGCGCCGGCAACGGCAACACCAGCGGCACCTTGAGCGCGGCCATGCACAGCAAATAGCCGATGCCGAAAATCAGCGCGTTGAGCTTGAAGTGCTCGGCCACCACCAGCAGCGCGAAGAAGCAGCCACTGTGCAGCAGCGGTTGGCGCAAGCCGAGCAAGCGCAACAGCACCGGCAGACAGGCACCGGCCAGAGGCAGCAAAAGACTGCTCAGGTGCAGGCTGCCCTGGGCGAAGCCGAACAGTGTCCAGCAGGTGAGGTCGATCAGGATCGCGGTCTGCACCAGGCGCCGGGTGGCGTCGGGCGGATAGTTGATGTGTCGTAGATACAGGTACAACACCGGAATCGCGGTGATGGCGAAGACCAAACCGACGGCCAGCGAGCTGATCCACGCCTGTGGCGGCAACAGCCAGACCGCCGTCGCCAAGCCGCAGACGAACGGCAGGCAAAAACTCGGCAGGGCAATTTTCAGGCTCTGGCGGTCCAGCTTCAGGTCGATCACGTCGCTGAGAATGTGCCCCAGCAGCAAGGCGAAACTCAGGCTGTAGAGGTTTTTCAGCCACACCGGGGAAATCAGGTTGGCGCCACTGAGCTGCCAGCCCGGTTCAATCCAGAAGTACATCAACAGCGGCAGACCGAACGTCGCCAGCAGCAACTGGCTGACAATCGGGATCAGCCCGAAATGCCGACCGACGCGGGTGGCCACGGCGAACATCCCCAGAGCCATCGCCCAAAACAACACGATCATCATGCTGTTGGCTCCGCGACTGCAACTGGGTGGGCCTGGCGTCCGGCCCACGGCGCGAGGATGAAACTGAACGCCAGGCCGAGGCTCACTGACAATCCGAAGTTGCTCACTGCCGGTGTGCTGGACACCGCCAGCAAACCGAACGACAGCCAAGTGGTCAGTGCCGCCAGCAAGGTGCCCAGCAGGCTCACAGCGGCGCCGCCGATCTGTTCGCGCATGAGGATCGCGTAATCGACGCTGATCGCCGTCACCAGCAGCAGGCCGAACAGGCTGAACAGGGTCAGCGGCTGACCGAGCCAACCGAGGCTGGCCAGGCTGCACAGTGCCGCGAGCAAGGGCAGGGCGACGATGCGCAGCGCGCCACTGAGGCCGAACGGCAGGATCAACACCAGCACGATCAACGCACAGGAAGCGAGTTTCAGTTCCGCAGCGCTGATCTGGGTTTCAGCGAAAACCTTGTTCAGTTCGCCGAGACGGTCCACCAATTCCACACCCGGCAAGTCCAGGGCCTGGACCCGCAGCAGCGATGGATTGTTCAAGCCTTGCAGGCTGACCATGGCCGCCACGCCGCCGTCACCGGTCGGCCCCAGCCACAGGGTGCGATAGGGTTCGGCCAACGGTCCGACCAGCGCCGCGTCGATGTCTTCGGTGGGCAGCGCCTGCAACTTCGCCAGTTCGGCCTGCAACGCCTCGACCGGAACACCGACGTCGAGCAACGGTTGCCAGAATTGCGGCAGCTTGTTCAGCGCATCGCGTACATGCTTCTGCTCACTGGGTTGGCTGACCAGTTGGTTGAGCGACAGGAAACCCTGAAGCTTGTCGAGATTGACCAGTTGCTCCAGACGATCACCGAGCGCTGCTTGGCGTTCGAGCAACTCTTGCTGGTTGGCGGCCCGGATCAGGAAAAACTGGCTGGTGGGCTGGTAGCCGGTGATGCGCGCGATGGCCTGCGCTTCATCGGTCAAGTGCTGCGGCATGCCGACCCATTGGCGAATGTCATTCTTGGTGCTGAGTTGCAACAAACCACCGACGCAGAAAGCGATCAGCAGGGCCATCAACACCGGTGTGCGCACGCGCTGCAGCAGCGCTTCACGCAGGTTCACCAGACACTCGGCCACCCGCAGCGGCCATTGCGCCGGGCGCAGGTCAGCACCCTTGAGCAGCGCCGGCAACAGGCACACTGCCGACAGGTAGGCACCGAGCAGACCGGCGGCGGAGAACACGGCAATTTGCGTCAGGGCCGGGAACGGAGTCCAGGCCAGGGCCAGATAGCCGATGCAACTGGTGATCAGGCTCAACGTCAGCCCTGGCAGGGTCAGGCGCAGGGCCGGCCAGCTGTTCCAGGGTTTCAGGCTCCAGCTCTTCGACAGGTAATGCAGCGGGTAATCGACGGCGACGCCGATCAGGCTCGAACCGAGTACCAAGGTCATCACATGCATATGGCCGAACAGCGCTACACAAGCCACGCCACCGAACAACATGCCCACCAGCACCGGAACAAACGCGAGCAACACGCGCAAACGCCGGAACGCGAGCAACAGCAGCAACAGGATGCCGAGCGTAGCGCCGCCACCGACCCAGGTCATCTCCCGAGTCGCTTGTTGCTGACCGTTGGCCGCATAGAGCAAGCCGCTGGCGGCGAGCAATTGCACGTCGCCCTGGGCGGCTTCTTCGCGGCTGCGTTTGAGCAGGTCGGCCACTTGCAGCGGCAGGTTCATGTCAAAGGCGTTGCCGGTGGTGCGCGCCCGCAGCAGCACCCAGCTCTTGCCGTCGGCATCGGCGATCAAGGCGCCGCTGCCAATATCCAGTTGCACCGCACCGTGTTGCGGCTGGCTGTTCTGGATGCGCCCGGTCAGGCCCAGCCAGTCGTCCTGGCTCGGCACCAGGCTGAAACCGGTGAAGGGGTCGAACAGCGCTTGTACCCGTTGCTGGATAAAGGCGTCGGGATGCTCGATCAGTTGTTGCCGATCCTCGTCCGAGAGCATCGCCAGCCGGCCTTGCAGCAGTTGCGTACGCAGGGCTGGCAAGTCGGCTTGCAGGGTCCACTGGACCTTCTCGAACAGACCGCTGGCTTGCCACTGCTCGCCGAGTTTCTGCGCCATGGCCACGGCGTGCTGGCGATCGGTGTGACCGACCAGCACCAGCATTTCGCGGTTCAGCGGTTCTTGCATGCGTTGTTCGGCGCGCA
Source organism: Pseudomonas sp. ADAK2 (assembly GCF_012935755.1). Taxonomy (GTDB): domain Bacteria; phylum Pseudomonadota; class Gammaproteobacteria; order Pseudomonadales; family Pseudomonadaceae; genus Aquipseudomonas. The sequence goes on along the minus strand of NZ_CP052862.1, from coordinate 3,950,301 downwards.
GTTCCAGCGCGTCCGGCGCCGTGCCGGGCACCAGTTCCATCAGGTTGGCCGACAGCGGAGCGCCGTCACGCCATTGCCAACCGGCGAGCGCGAGCACCGCCAGCAGCAGGATCAGGAACAGCCGTGGGAGCCTCCGTTCACTCGGCAAAGTCATGTTGCTCCGCATCGCTTAACGGTTGGGCGCTGGTGCTGTCCTGCATGCGCATGAGGGTGCTGTCACCCTGGGTTTCCAGCAGTTCGATGCTGTTCACCAGTTCGCCGCCATCGATGTTGATCTGGTTGAACACCTGCTTGAGCAGCATCGAGCGCGGGGTCAGGGTCAGCTTCCATTTCTGTGCGTCGCCACTCAGCGACAGCTCGAAATCCCGTTGTAGGCCGCTGCTGTCGCCTTGCAGCACGGCGAGGAACAAGCGGTTCTGCTCAGCACCGGCGCTCTTGCCCGGCAGCAATTGCCAGCCGTTGGCATCACGTCGGGCGATGCCCTTGGCGGTGATGCGGTAATCCTGTTGCAACGGGGTTTTCAGCAGCCAGAGCAAACCGTGGTTTTTCGCGAGGACGAAAGTGCCCTTGCTGGTCAGCGGCTGGGGCAGGGCACGCAGGTGTTTTTCCTGGATGAAATGGCCGTGGATCACGTCAGGCTTTGCCAGCTGATCGCTCAACTGCTGCAAATCAAAAGCCTGCGCCAACGAAGAAAACCCGAGCATCAATACCAGCGCCACCACGAACCTGTAGCAGCTGGCGAAGCCTGCGTTCGGCTGCGCAGCAGTCGCCTTGGGTTTCTTCTGATGTACCGCATGTGCAGGTTTTGCGACGGCTTCGCCGTCGAACGCAGCCTCGCGGGCTCGGCAGCTGCTACAAAGGGGGTTCAGCAGGGTCATGCGAGCATCCTTTCGACGGCGTCGGTGAAGACCTTGGGCGAGGCCAATTGCATTTCACGGCTGCTCATATCGACCGCGACCTGCACCGTGCTGGCGCGGGTCAGGCGTTCACCGGTTTGCTGATCGCTGATCAGGTAATTGATCTTCAATCGGTTCTCCCACTCCACCAGACTGGCGCGCACGTTGAGCGTCTGGCCGAACACCGCGCCGCGCACGTAGCGCAGTTGCAGGTCGATCACCGGCCAGGCAAACCCCGACTCGACCATGGCGGTGTAGTTGTGGCCGAGCTTGTCCAGCAGCGCGCAGCGGGCGACTTCCAGGTATTTGACGTAATGGCCGTGCCAGACCACGTGCATGGTGTCGACGTCAAAGAACGGCACGAGGATTTCCGTATCGGCGTGAAGCACTCCCTTGCTACGCATGCAGCCTCCAGTGTTGCTCGGCGATTCGTTTCAGGCACAGGCGCAGTTCGCCTTCCAGGGCGCGGTCTTCGATGACCGGCGGGAAGTCCTTGGCCAGTTCTTCGTGCATCGCCGCCAGGGACGGTGGCAGTGGTCGTGCATCTTCGGCCTGGCCACGCAGCCAGACGCCTTGATTGGCGGCGAGCAAAGTGGCGGCGGCGACCTGTTCGGTCAGCTCCAGCACACGCACCGCATCGCGAGCGGCGATGGTGCCCATGCTTACTTTGTCCTGGTTGTGGCACTCGGTGGAGCGCGAGAACACGCTGGCGGGCATGGTGTTTTTCAGCGCTTCGGCGGTCCAGGCGCTGGTGCCGATTTGCACAGCCTTGAAGCCGTGGTTGAGCATGGCGCGGTCGGCCGTGGCGCCGGACAGGTTGCTCGGCAAACCGTGGTTGTAACGCTCGTCCACCAGCAACGCGAGTTGCCGGTCGAGCAGGTCGGCGACGTTGGCGACCAAGGTTTTCAGGCTGTCCATGGCGAATGCGATGTGGCCGCCATAGAAGTGCCCACCGTGCAGCACGCGTTCGGCTTCGGCGTCGATGATCGGGTTGTCGTTGGCGCTGTTGAGTTCGATCTCGATGAATGAACGCAGCCAGTTCAGGCTGTCGGCCAACACGCCGAGTACATGCGGTGCGCAACGCAGGGAGTAGCGGTCTTGCAGGCGATGCAACGGCGCGGTCGGCGCGTCGATCGCCAGATCCTTGCGCAGCCACGCGGCGACTTGCATCTGCCCCGGATGCGGCTTGGCGGCGAACAGGCGCTCGTCGAAATGCTCCGGGTTGCCTTGCAGCGCGACCACGTTCATCGCGGTGATGCGGGTCGCCAGTTGCAGCAAGTAATCGGCGCGGGCGAAGGCCAGGCAAGCAATGCCGGTCATCACGGCGGTGCCGTTCATCAGCGCCAGGGCTTCTTTCGGGCGCAACACCAGCGGCGTCCAGCCGAGCTCGCGATGTACATCGGCGGCTTCGCGGCGTTCGCCACGGAACATCACTTCGCGTTCGCCGGACAGGGTCGCGGCCACATAGGACAGCGGCGTCAAATCACCGCTGGCGCCGACCGAACCTTCTTCCGGGATCAGCGGCAGGATGTCGTGTTCGAGGAAGGCTTGCAGGCGTTCCAGCAACTCCACGCGCACACCGGACACGCCGTGACACAGCGACTGCAAACGCGCCGCGAGGACTGCGCGGGTGGCTTGGGCATCAAGCAATTTTCCCAGGCCACAACCGTGAAAGGTGTACAGATGACGCGGCAGCGCTTCGACGTGATGGAGCGGCACCGCGACTACGCAGGAATCGCCATAACCGGTGGTCACACCGTAAATCACGCCTTCCTTGTCCAGCAGGGAATCGAGGAATCGCGCGCCTTTGGCGATGCGCTCGCGAAATTCAGGGTCACCCTGCAACTGCGTCGGCGCCTGACGATTGGCCAGGGCCAGCACGTCTTCGATGCGCAAAGGGAGTTCGCCGAAGGTTACCGGCTCAAGCGTTGGCGTCGTCATCGGTCTTCCAGAAAGGGTAAAAGTTGAACCATTGTTGTGGCGCTTCAAGGCAATAGTGACCCAAGCGTTCGGCGTAGCGGGAAGCCCACTGATGAATGACCTGTTCGCGGTCGCTGCGCTTCCACACCACGGCCTCGGCGAAGGGTTCGAGGCTCAGTCGGTAGGCGCCTGTCGGTTGCTTCAGGCACAGCAACAGATTGACCTTGCACTTGAGCAAACCGGCCAGCAGCCAAGGGCCCTGGGGGAATGCCGCCGGATGACCGAGAAAGTCCACGATCACGCGGCGCCCGCCATGCAGCGGCACACGGTCGCCGGCAATCGCCAGCCACTCGCCGCGCTCCAGGCGTTCGTGCAGTTGCAGCATGATCACCGGGTCCAGTTCGCTGACCTGAATCAGGCGCAAATTGGTCGCCCCGGCTTCGCCGAGCAAGCGGTTGAACTGCTCGGCGTGCTTGGTGTGCACCAGCACGTTCATGGTGACTTGTTCGCCGATCTCCGCCAGCGCGCGGCAGACCTCGAGATTGCCCAGGTGCGCACCCACCAGCATCTGCCCACGGGCGCCACGCAGTTGGGTGCGCAACAGCGCCGGGTCGTCGATTTCGATCTGCTGGATGCTCAGCTTGCCGTTCCACACGTCGAGCTTGTCGAGCATGGAGTCGGCGAAGGCCATGAACTGGCCGAAGACCCGCCAATGGGTCGGGCGCAACTCCGGACGCGCGCTAAAGTCAGCGAGGCGTTGCTGGTATTGCCAGGCGCTTTTGCGCGCGCTGCGGCCGAACAGGAAAAAGTACAGGACAATGCCGTACAGCAACGGGCTCAACAGCCGCCGGCCGAGCACTTTGGCGCACAGTGCGGTGAATTTCATCAGCCAGAAACTGCCGCGCTCCTGGCGGTCGGCCCAATGCTTTTTATCTGCGTCAGTGCTCATGCCCGCCACCGCCGCCAGAGGATCACCGGAGCGCGCAACAACATGCCGAAGAACAGCCGGGTGTGCATGCTCGAGATCAAAACGTTGTCGTGGAACAGGCGAAAATGCGAGACGCCGTCCAGCGGGTAATGGACCTTGGTTTGCAGCCACTGCATCGGCAGGTTTTGCCAAGCCAGGCGCACCAGAATGTCCGAGTCGAAATCCATGCGCTTGCCGATCTTCGCCGAACTGATCAGCGCCAGGGTCGGCGGTAATGGATAGACGCGAAAGCCGCACATCGAATCGCGGATCTGTAGCGACAAGGTGTTGATCCACACCATCACGTGGGTCAGGTAGCGCGCATACAAGCGGCCCTTGGGCACGCTGGCGTCGTACAGCGGATAACCGCAGATCACCGCGTCGGGGTGGGCGCGGGATTGTTCGATGAACGTCGCGACGTCGGTCAGGTCATGCTGGCCGTCGGCGTCCACTTGCAAGGCATGGCTGAAGCCCAGGCGCGAGGCTTCGCGTAAACCGGTCATGACCGCGCCGCCCTTGCCTTGATTGACGGTGAGGCGGATCAGAAAGACGTGGTCCCGCAGCGCCAGTTGATCGAGCACTTTTGCGCAGGCCGGGGTGCTGGCGTCGTCTACCAGAATGCACGGCAAACCTTGGGCGAGCAGGGCATCGACCACCGTGGTGATGGCGGTTTCGTGGTTGTAGACCGGGATGATGGCGCAGGGGTTATGCATCCGCCGCCTCCAGCACAATCCGCCCGCTGGAGCAGGTGGCGGTGTCGTTGCGAAAGGTGAAATACAACTTGTGGCGCACTGGGTCGAACCGCAGGTGCAACTGAATTTCGTCGCCCGGACGCACCAGTTGCTGGAATTTCAGCACTTCCATCCCGGCGAACAGGGCCGGCAATTCCAGCAGCTGTTGACCCAGGCTCAGCGCCCACTCCACCTGCACCACGCCGGGCAATACCGGCGCCTGGGGAAAGTGCCCGCTGAAGTAGGCGAGGTCCGGCGGCACGGCCAGTTGCAGGCTCCATTCGCCGTCGGTTTCGACCTGTTCCAGCACTTCCGGTCCCTTGGGGCGCGGTGCCAGCAGCAGCGCTTCGACTTCGGCCTGGGGCAATTTGCCTTGGGCGTTCGACGGCAGTTGCCGCAGCAGGCGCCAGCGGCGGGGCAAGGCCAGGGCTTCGCAATGCTGGCTCAGGTGTTGACGCAGTTCTTGGGTGAGGGTTCGCCGCCCCTGATTGCGCAGGGCGTGCAGCCCTTTTTGGCTGAGCACCAGCAACGCGCCCAATGAGGCGCGGTTTTCCTGGACCACCCCAAGGCGCGCTTCGGCGACCCAGTCGTGGGCCATCAGCGCCTGTTCCAGCATCGGTAGCGAGATACGTTTCTCTTCCAGTTTGACGATGCGGTCCAGCCGTCCCAGCAGTTCGAAACGGCCATCGGCGGCGATCCGCGCAGCGTCGGCGGTGTGTTCGATGTGGTCGGCCGGCAAGTAGGGCGATGCGATCAGCAGCGCGCCGTCGCTGTCCTGGCTCAGCCGGACGTCGGCGAACGGCTGCCACAGGTCTTGCCCCTGACGCCAGGCAATGCCGCCGGTTTCCGAGCTGCCGAGGATTTCCGTTGGCCATTGCTGCAAGCGCTCGAACAGGCTTTGTGCAGCCTCGGCGGGCAGGGCGCCACCGGAGGAAAACACCCGACGCACCGCGCTCAGGGCCGGCCAGTCGAGGTTGTCGCCCATGCGTTTGAGCAGCGCCGGGCTGGCGACCCAGGCGAACGCCGGGTATTCGCGGCTGGCACGCTGCAAGTCTTCCGGGAAGGCCAGTTGCTTGCGCACGAACGGTCGCCCGGCGCACAGCGGCCACAGCACGCGGAACAGCAAACCGTAAATGTGTTGAGTGCCAACGCTGCCGATGATGCACGCCGGGCCCAGGTCGGCGCCCCACAGTTGCTCCAGGGCTTCGACTTCATTGGCCAACTGGCGCAGGGTTTTGTCGATGCGCTTGGGTTCGCCGCTGGAGCCGGAGGTGCACAGGCTCAACTGACAGCGATCCAAATCCAGCGCGGCGGCGGGCATTGGCGAATGTTGATAATCGGCCAGGTGTGCGTCGTCGGCCTGATCGGTCAGCCACAGATCGACTTCAGTCGACCAGCGCTGGCGGGTCTGGGCTTGCAGGTCGGCGGGCAGCAACACGCTGACCCCGGCACGCCAGGCGCCCAGCAGCGCAATCGCCAGCTCGGCGGCGTCTTCGAGGTGCACGGCCATGCGCCGCACGCCCTGGGCTTGCAGACCGGCAGCGAGACTCAGGGCCTGTTCGCACAATTGCGCGTGATTCAGCGCCGGGTCGGCCGTCATGGCACGTTCCGGCTGAGCCTTGAGCAGCAGGTGCTCAAGTGTTATCCAATTCATGGGTGGCCTCGTACCCGTTGTCGTATTAGCCATTCAATGGCAAACATCAGGCCGATCAATCCATAGGAGATCAGGCCGGTGTACAACATCCACCAACTCAGCGGCGCCCAAAGGGTCAGCGCGGCGGCGCACAAACCGTTGCAGAGAAAAAACACACTCCAGGCCACCGTGACCTGGCGGGTATAAACAATCGCCTTGGCCGGCAGCTGCGGTTCACGCAGGCGGGCCAGGCGTTCGGCCATCGGCGGGCCGTATTTCAGGCTCAGCCCGAATAGCGCGAGCATGAACCCGCTGATCAATACCGGGTACCAACGCAACAGCGCCGGACTGTCGAATATGGCCAGCAGCAGGCAAAACACGATGGCGACGCTGGCCATCCACAGGCTGCCCGGACGCCGCACGCCGGTCAGCGCGCGCGCCAGCCACAGGCTGCCCAGCAGCAGACCAAACTGCCACGGGGCGAAGTGCTCCATGCCGAAATACACCGCAAAGGGGTACAGCAGGCCCGCCAGCAGCAGGCCAAGGCCGATCACTCGACTCATGCGGCCGGTTGAACCAGACGGTAGACCGCCTCGACCACGTCGCTGACGGTACGCACCGATTTGAATTCTTCGGCGGCGATTTTCTTGCCGGTCTGGCGCTTGATGTGATCGATCAGGTCGACGGCGTCGATGCTGTCGATTTCCAGGTCCTGGTACAGGTTGGATTCCAGGCTGACGCGCTCGGGGTCCAGCTCGAAGAGTTCGACCAGGGCATCGCGCAGGGTGTTGAAAATGTCGTCACGAGTTTGCATGGTCCGGTCTCAAGCTGCCTGTTTTGCAGTGACGAACGCCGCAAGGCTCGCCACGTTGGTGAAGTGATTACGGGTGTCCTTGGCGTCGGCATCGATCTTGATGCCGTACTTTTTCTGGATCGCCAGGCCGAGTTCCAGGGCGTCTACCGAGTCCAGGCCCAGGCCTTCGCCAAACAGGGTCTGGTCGTCGCCGATGTCGTCGATACTGATGTCTTCGAGGCCCAGGGCGTCGATGATCAGGGTTTTTATTTCACGGTGCAGATCGCTCATCTTCGGCGAGCTCCTTAATAAAGTAGTGATGCAAGTAATCATTGAGCTTGCGCGAGGCCTGCGGGGGCGGACCCTGCGCGGCGAAGGCTTGTGGGTCTATATCGGCCCCCACACGGAAACTGAAGTGCACGCGACGTTTTGGTATCCGATACCAGGGTTCGGCCTTGGTCAATGTGCTCGGGCTGACCTTGATAATCACCGGGGTGAGGATTTTCGCACCGCGCAGGGCAATGGCCGCGCCACCCCGATGAAAGGCCGGTGCCTGGCCGGGTTGGGTGCGGGTGCCTTCGGGGAAAATGATCAGGGTCTGGCCACTTTTCAGGGCGTCGGCAGCAGCGTCGAGCATGTCCATGCTGCCGTCGTTGCTGATGTATTCGGTGCTGCGCAACGGGCCTCGGGTGAAGGGGTTCTCCCAGAGGCTCTTTTTGACCACGCAGTTGGTGTGGGGCACGAGGCCAATCAGGAACACCACGTCAATCAGCGACGGGTGATTGGCGATGATCATTTGCCCCGGGCGGCCGAGTTTTTCCGCGCCTTGAATGTCGTAGGTCAGCACGCCGGTGCGGGCCATGAACCGGACAAAAAACCAGAAACAGCGACTGACGGTTTTGCGCGCCCGCAGCCGATGGGCCTGGGCATCGCCGGGCAGGCAGCCGAGCAGCGGAAAAACCAGCAGCCGCAGGCACAGCCCGCCCAACCCGAACAGGGTGAAGCTCGCGGCGGTGGCCAGCAGGCGCCAGTAATAGGCGTCGCGGTTTTTATCGGCTACAGGTTGCGTTGCCAGGTCCATACACGATTTTTCCAGGCATGTTGGCAGGTTGACTGCTGGCCGAGCAGGGTACGCAATAGATTCAAGGCATGGGGCCAGTGAGCTTTGGACAGTGCATCCGGGTTGCTGTTCAGGGACAGCTGCCAGTCGTTCCCAGGGGTGAGCAGCAGACCGACCGCGTAAGGAAAGGGCACATCGTCGATCCAGGCCGAGTAGGCCTCGGGTGGTTGTTCTTCGGTGACCACCAGCAATACGGCGGGCGCGCCTTCCGAAAGTAATGCCGCGGCCTCAAGCATGCCGTGTTCAAGGCCGTCGCCGGCGGCGGCGAGGGCGGTCATTTCACTGGTTTCGCCGCGCATGATCGACCACAGGCCGATGACGGCGTTGTGCACGGAGAGGCTGAATTGGGTCGGCGACAGCGGCTGGTTGGCTGCCAGGTCACTGAGAATATCGAAGGTGCGCGGGGTTTCGCCGTGACGGGAAATAAAGACCAACGGTAGGTCCTGCCGACCATCGGCCAACGGCCAGCCGACGCTGAAGGCCATTCGCGCCAGGCGGCTGAGTCGCCGGCGCTGCATGGCCGGCAGAAACGACACATCGGGAGCGGCATCGCTGCATGGGAGCGCGACCGGTTGTCGGCTCCAGGCCTGCCAATCGTCCACGCTTTCGAGCCCAGGGGCCCATGCGCGCCATTGGGCGATGTTGAAGTTGATCACAAAGATTCATCCCGCCCCTGCGGGCTTTCCTTGACGGGTCGGTCGTAAAATCCACAGCCGACCTGACATGGCGCTATACGCCGAGTGGCGCGCATTATCCCGGTGCGGCGGGCGTGTAGCAAATGCTGGTTGCAGTTTGCGCAAACAAATGTACCGGTTGGTTCGTGAGAAAAGCTGTCGTTTGGCCATTATCCACATTACGGCAGGCGAGTCTGTCGGCCGTGTCTGCGCTCAATGGATGAGTTTGCGGCTTTTTCACCAGGAGATTACGCCTGACTGCGTAGTCCCCATGCCCGCGAGGTAGCTAAGCAGCGCTGTGGACTACTACACTCGGTCATTCTTTGATACACGGAGGTTTTGACATGCGGCGCGTGGTGTTCAATCAGAAAGGCGGGGTGGGCAAGTCCAGCATTGCCTGCAATCTGGCAGCGGTCAGTGCCAGCGAGGGGTATCGCACCCTGTTGGTGGATCTCGATGCCCAGGCCAACTCCACTCAGTACCTGACCGGCCTCACCGGCAATGACATCCCCATGGGCATTGCCGATTTCTTCAAGCAGACCCTGTCTTCCGGGCCGTTTTCGAAGAAAAACCAGGTGGATATCTACGAAACGCCATTCGATAACCTCCACGTCATCACCGCCACCGCTGAGCTGGCCGATTTGCAGCCCAAGCTTGAGGCCAAACACAAGATCAACAAGCTGCGAAAACTGCTCGATGAGCTGAGCGAAGACTACGACCGGATCTACCTCGACACCCCGCCAGCGCTGAACTTTTATGCGGTGTCGGCGTTGATTGCCGCTGATCGTGTACTCATCCCCTTCGACTGCGACAGCTTCTCACGTCAGGCGCTGTATGGCCTGCTGGCGGAAATCGAAGAGTTGAAGGAAGACCACAATGAAGGTCTGGAAGTCGAGGGCATCGTGGTCAATCAGTTCCAGGCCCGCGCCAGCCTGCCCCAGCAAATCCTCGACGAACTGATCGCCGAAGGCCTGCCGGTGTTGCCGGTGTACCTGGGCAGCTCGGTGCGCATGCGTGAATCGCACCAGGCCAACACGCCGCTGATCCACCTCGACCCGCGGCACAAGCTGACGCAGCAGTTTGTGGAGTTGCACAATCTGCTGGAAAACGCCTGACTGCCCTTTGTAGGAGCGTGGCTTGCCCGCGAAGAGGGTTTAACATTCAACGCTGTCGTTGAATGTCAGTTCGCCTTCGCGGGCAAGCCACGCTCCTACGGTTTCGCGGTGTTTTCGAGATCTCGTTCAAATCCCCTGGCTACGCAACCAGCTCATCAACTGCGGCAACGGAAACGCCCCGCTCTGACGCGCCACTTCCCGGCCGTTCTTGAACAGAATCAGGCTCGGAATCGAACGAATCCCCAACTGCGCCGACAACTGCTGGTTTGCCTCGCTGTCCAGCTTGGCCAACCGACACTTCCCCGCCAACTGCCCCGCCGCCTGCTCGAATACCGGCGCAAACGATTTGCACGGCCCGCACCACTCCGCCCAGACGTCCACCAACAACGGCAAATCGCCCTTGATCTGGCTGGCGTAATCGCCTTGCTTCAATTCGAAAGGTTTACTCAGCAACACTTCAGCCTTGCAGCGCCCGCATTTTGGCTGGTCGTTGAGGCGTTCGGCGGGGATGCGGTTGAGGCCGTTGCAGTGGGGGCAGGGGATGAGGAGTGGGTCGGACATGGGGGGCTCCAAAAGAGTGGGCAATCAATGCAACTGATTTGGAGTTGCGGTCCGTATTTATCAAGGCTGTAGGGCCGAGGCAGGAAGGCGGTGTGTCGCAAATGCTCACATTTTCCTGATTATTAGCGGGCAATCCGTGACTACGCTGGAAGCAACTCTAACCTTCATCGTTCTTGATTTGAGGAATTCGCGTTGCTTTCATCTGCGTGCTACTTTTGTTGCACTTGTCGTGACATCGACATCCCACATATTTCGGATCGGAGTGATCTCATGTCCGTAACTTCCAAAATACGCCGCCAGGGCGGTGCCGCCGTGATTACGCTCCCCCCTACCTTGCTTAAATTATTGCATCTTGAAGTCGGCTCTCAGTTGGAGCTCAACGTGGTGGATGGCGAGTTGATTGCTCGCCCAGTTGTGAAAGCATCTCGCAAGCGTTACAGCCTTGATGAATTGCTTCAGGGGGCAGAAGAATTGGCTGAGTTGAACGAGCAGACAGCCTGGGCTCGTGAAGGTGATTCTGTTGGTAGGGAGTTGGGTTAATGGTGCGTCGGCAGGCCCCGCAGCGGGGCGATGTCTTTTGGATTGACCCGAACCCGGTGGCAGGGAGAGAAATGATGAACCGCCATCGTTTTGTTGTGATTACGCCGAGGGGAATCAACGCGCTGGGCGTGAGCATGACCGTGCCCGTGACCAGTGGCGGGAGTTTCAGCCGAAACTCCGGATTGGCAGTGGTCGTTACGGGGCACGAAACAAATGGGGTCGCGGTGTGCAATCAAGTGCGCAGTTTCGACATTGAGCAGCGTGTTCGAGAGGGTTCAGCAAAGTTTATTGAACGCCTTGATGACGTGACGATGACTGACATCATTGCGCGCGTCGTCAGTGCCATTGACCCTCTGGATTGAGCTGCGTCACGACGAACAACTGATCTCCAGATGCTTGCCCCACTCCGGCGGCCGCTCGGCATAGCTCTCCATTCCCGCCTGTTCCACAAACGGGTTACTCAGCACTGCATGCAGGCGGCGAACTTCCGAGTAGTCGCCACTCTCTGCCGCATCAATGGCTTTCTGCGCCAGGTAGTTGCGCAGGATGTACAGCGGATTCACGGCATACATCCGAACCCGGCGCTGTTCTTGATCAAGCGGACCTTCGCGGCCAACCCGGGCCACATACTGCTCGCCCCAGGCATCAAAGCCCTTGATGTCGACGAAGTCATCACGCAAGCGAGCGACGGCCAACTCGGCTGATTCATCGCCCAAACGACGGAAGAACAGCGTGTAATCAACGCCACTGTTCTGCATCAGTTGCAGCAGACGTTCCAGCAGTTTCTGGTCATCGTCTTCAGCGGTGGTAAAGCCGAGGCGGCGGCGCATCAGGTCCAGGTAGTGGGCCTGGTACAGCGGCAGGTACAGGCCGAGGGTTTCGCGCAGGGCGTCGACGCTGATGAACGGCGTCAGGGCCTGGGCGAGGGCGCTGAGGTTCCACTGGCCGATCGGCACCTGGTTGCTGAAGGAGTAGCGGCCCTGGTCGTCGGAGTGGTTGCAGATGAAGTTGGCGTCGAAGTCGTCGAGGAAGGCGAACGGGCCGAAGTCGAAGGTGATGCCCAGGATCGACATGTTGTCGGTGTTCATCACCCCGTGGCAGAAGCCGTAGGCCTGCCATTTGGCGATCAGTTCGGCGTTGCGCTCGACGATTTCGCGGAACATCGCCAGGTACGGTTCCGGCTGCTCCAGGCATTCGGGGAAGTGCATGGCCAGCACGTGCTCGCCGAGGGCTTTTTGCTGTTCGGGGCGCTTGGTGTAGTAGAAATATTCGAAATGGCCGAAGCGCACATGGCTCGGCGACAGGCGCAGGACCATGGCCGCGCGTTCCTGCTTCTCGCGCCACACCGGTGTGTCGGAGCCGATGACGCACAGGGCGCGGGTGGTCGGGATGTTCAGGGCATGCAGCGCTTCGGAGGCGAGAAACTCGCGGATCGACGAACGCAGTACCGCCCGTCCATCGCCCATCCGTGAGTACGGCGTCTGGCCGGCGCCCTTGAGGTGCAAGTCCCAATGCTCGCCGGCCTCGTTGTACACCTCGCCCAGCAGCAAGCCGCGGCCGTCGCCCAGCTGTGGGTTGTAGGAACCGAATTGATGCCCGGAATAGACCATCGCCCGAGGCTCGGCTTCGGCCCAGAGCTTGTGCCCGCCAAACAGTTCGGCGAACACCGGCGTCTCGGCCACGGCCGGGTCCAGGTCCAGCAGCGCCATGGCGGCGGGGCTGGCGACCACCAGTCGCGGCGCGGCGATGGGCTCGGGCAGCACATGGGTTGAGAACGCATCGCCGAGGCGGGCGAAGCGATTGTCGAAGGTCAGTTCGTCGAGGGCTTTCAACGGCCATCTCCAGCAGAATGTCCGAGCATTCTGCTAGGGATAAGGCGGTTAGTCGAGTTTGGTCGGAGGCGGCTCTTGTTCCGGAACGTCGGGCGTGGACTCAAGGGGCGCGTCACGGGGAGCTTCGCGGGAGATGATGGTTTTTTTCTCTTCCTCGACCGGCACCAACTTGTATTCCTGGCCGTGAAGGTTCTTCAGGTAAACCTCCATCTGCCGGAACGAGATGTTGATGTGCTGCTTCTTGAATTCGCGGTTGATGAAGCGGTTGACCTCATCGAGCACCGGGTTGCGGTCGCCGAGGTCACGCACATGCATGCGCAACTCGTGGTCGAGGGTGCTTTCGCCGAAGTTCAGGAAGTACACGTGGGGCTCGGGTTCCTTGAGCACTCGCGGGTTTTCCCGGGCGGCTTGCAGCAACAAGGCTTTGACCAGGTCCAGGTCGGAGCCGTAGTCGACGCCGAGCTTGAGGGTCACCCGGGTGATGGTGTCGGTCAGGGACCAGTTGATCAGTTGCCCGGTGATGAACGTCTTGTTCGGGACAATGATGTCTTTGCGGTCGAAGTCGGTAATGGTCGTGGCGCGGATGCGGATCTTGCTCACCGTGCCCGACAGGTTGCCGATAGTGATGGTGTCGCCGATCCGCACCGGGCGTTCGAACAGGATCATGATGCCGGAGATGAAGTTGGCGAAGATTTCCTGCATCCCGAAACCGATACCGAGGGATAGCGCGGCCACCAGCCACTGCAATTTGTCCCAACTGACGCCGAGGGTGGACAGGGTTGAGACGAAACCAACGCCGGCGATCACGTAGGACAGCAACGTGGTGGTGGCGTAGGCGCTGCCCTGGGCCAGGTTCAGCTTTGACAGCACCAACACTTCCAACAGCCCTGGCAAGTTGCGCGCCAGGGCGAAGGTGATGCCGATGATGATCAGTGCGCCAAGCAAGTCGCCGATGCTGATCGGCACCATGCTCAAGTTGGCGCCCGTGCCGCTGGTGTATTCGTAGAGGGTCACGTTGTCCAGGTACGAGAACACGGTAATCAGGTCCGACCAGACCCAATACAGCGCCGCGATGAAGCCTGCCAGCAGCGCCAGGCGGATCAGGCGCAGCGACTGTTCGTTGACCTTTTCGATGTCCAGCGTCGGTTCTTCAATCACCGCTTCGCCTTCACCGGCCTCTTTCGCCGCCTGGCGTTTGGCCAGGGCTCGCTGATAGGCCAGGCGCCGCGCCGCGACACTGAGACCGCGCACGAACGTGGCTTCGATCACCAGCCAGAACATCAGCAGATACAGTGTATTGATCAAGCGGTCGCTGAGTTTCAGCGCGGTGTAGTAGTAGCCGAAGCACACCGCCACGAACAAGGCGATCGGCAGTGCCGTGAACAGAATCCCCACCGCTTTGCGGAACAGCGACGCGCTCTCATGGGTCGGGCTGCTGATCAACAGGCGACCGAGCAACCAGGCCATCAAGGCGTAACAGGTCAGCACTACCGGCATGCCCAGCACGTCATCGGCCAGTGTCGACGGTTGCAATTCAGCGACGGCCACCACCGCGACCAGCGCCATCACCACCAGCCCGAGACGCCGGACCCAGCCTTGCAGGAATTCGACCTGGGGTTTTTCCCAGCGGAAATGCAATTCGGCGACGCCGCCCGGCGCGAGGATCCGGTAGGCGGTGTAGAACACCAGCCAGGCCTGGCCCATTTGCAGGAGGGCCGCGCCCATATTGGCGTTCTGCCCACGGGCGTCGATCTGCAAGGCCAGGCCACACAAGGCCAGGCCCAGCGCCACCGGCATCGCCAGCAATATATTGATCAGGATTGCCTGGGGCGTGTGCCACTGGCTGTCACGCTTGAAGTGACCGATGTCCTGGTGAACTTTGTTCAGCCGGGCATACAGGCTCTTGCGGCGCCACAGCAGGGCGCCGATCAGCAATACCAGAGGCAGGAACAGCAACGGCCGCTGGATCAGGCCATCGCTCAGTTCGCTCAGGCTCGAAGACAAAGGCAGCGCGGCGACCTGCCGTTTCAGGCGTTCCGGCACGCCGTGCATCCATTCCAGATCCAGCGGCTTATTGCTGGGAATCCAGAACATTTGCTCGTCGAGGGTGGCCCGCAGGCTTTTCGTCGTGCTGAGCAATTGCTTCTGGTTCAGTTGCAGGGTGATGGACTGGTTGAGCACCGCGCTCAGTTCGCGGTTAAGGCGTTCCAGCAGGTCGGCACGGGTGTTGGCCAGTTCCAGCAGGCTCTTGCGCAACTGCGGGGTGACTTGCTCCGGTGGCTGGGTGGCCAATAGGTTGTCAACGTAGCTCGCCGGATTGCTGAGCAATTCCCGTTGTTGGCTGACTTCGAATTGAAACAGGCGAATATCGGCGATCTGGTCCGCCAGGTCGCGGTCAAGCTTGAGTGGCGGCAGGGCCTGTTTCTGTTTGTAGAGAATCTTGGAAAGCAGCAGGCTGCCCTTGAGGACGCTGATCTGCTCGTCCAGGGCCGAATCGCTCTGGGTCACGCTGTCCAGTTGTTGCTTGGTTTGCAGGTTCTGCTGAGTGATGTCATTGAGGCGGTCGGTATTTTTCAGCAGGTAGTCGGAAAGCTTCAGGTTCTGCGTGCTTTCTGTGGCCAGCAACACGCTGCCGCCGGACTTCTGCGCTTCGATGGATTGCTGGGTCACCGCTTCCTGGGAATGGGCCAGGCGCTTCTGGTTGATCAGGGTTTGCAGTTCCTGGATTTCCTGATCCATGCGCGCGGTTTTTTCCGAGAGCACGTCATGCTGGCTGTTGCCCAGGTCCTGCAACTGACTGTTGCCGGCCAGCTCCTGACGCCGCAGCGGGATCAGGGCGTTCAGCGCGGCGAGTTCGGCATTGAGCTGGTCACGCTGCTCGCCGCTCAAGGTCTTGCCGTTGTCTTTGCCGGCCTTGAGGATGTTGTTGATCTGCTGGATGCGCGTCTGGCTGCTGGCGATCTCGGCCTGAGCGCGCTCGGGGCGGGTCTGGGCGGTGATGATCAGGCTGTTGGCGTCGGCCAGGGCTTTTTGCAGATCGCTTTGCTGGGTGGAGCGCTCGGTGAGCATTTGCTCGAGCTGCTGGATCGACAGGTTGGCGTAGCGCTGTTCGATCGGGACTACCTTGGTGGCCTTGAGCCGGGCCAGTTCACGCTGGTTTTCGATGTTCTGCTTGGGCGCCGTAGCCAATTGCTGCTTCAGATCGATCAGTTTCTGATCGAAATCGCTCTTGCTGTTGAGCTGGGTCAGCGTGTTCTGCAGGATGGTTTGCAGCGCCTTTTGATCGGCCTCCGGCAGTTTGCGCTCGGCGATCTTGTCCAGGCTGCCTTGCACGGCTTCGCTGGACGGCGGTTCGGCCGCTTGCAAGGTTCCGATGGAGAGACTCAGGCCCAGCAGGGCAATGGCAAACAGGGAGCGCAGGGTTGGCATAGAGACCGATCGAATCAGGTGAAAAGAATGGCAGTTTAGAGGAAGAGTCCGGGGCCCGGGCGACTTCCTTCGGGGAATCTGACGCCCACTTTGCCGATCTTGTTCCCTTCCATGACCGCGACCGTCCAAATGGTGTTGTTCCACTCGACCTGGTCACCCACGACCGGCGCGCCGCCGACCTTCTGGGCAATGAAGCGGCCCAGGGACATGTCCGGATCGATGCCTTCGACTTTCAACCCGTACAGCGCAGCAACCGCGGCCAGTTGGGCGTCTCCTTCGAGCACGAAGTCGCCGAAGAAACGCAAATCGAGGCCCCGTTGCGGTGCCTGGCTGAACAGCTTTCCGAGGGCCGTCAGATTGTGTTCATGGCCGATCACGCAGAGCAAATCATCGACTTCGAGCACCGTACTACCCGACGGATGGAGCAGTTGCTGGCCACGAAACAGGGCCGCGATGCGGGTGCCTTCGGGCATTTTCAGCTCGCGAAGGGGCGAGCCGATGCACCATTTCTCAGCGCCGAGGCGGTAAACGAACAGCTCCCACTCGCTGGTGACGTGCACTTCCAGCGCCGAGCGGGAGATCGGTGCTGGCTCGGGTGGAACCGTGACCTTCAACAGTTTGGCGACCCACGGCAGGCTTGTGCCCTGCACCAGCAGCGACACCAGCACGATAAAGAACGCGAGGTTGAAATAGAGCTGGGCGTTCGGCAAGCCGGCCATCAGCGGGAACACCGCCAGAATGATCGGCACCGCGCCGCGCAGGCCGACCCAGGAAATGAAGGCTTTTTCGCGACCGTGGAAGGCTTTGAACGGCAGCAGGCCGACCATCACCGATAGCGGCCGGGCAAACAGAATCATCCACAGGGCCAA
The DNA here is from genome assembly GCF_012935755.1 of Pseudomonas sp. ADAK2. Lineage (GTDB taxonomy): Bacteria > Pseudomonadota > Gammaproteobacteria > Pseudomonadales > Pseudomonadaceae > Aquipseudomonas. Next base: position 3,933,221 of record NZ_CP052862.1, on the reverse strand, counting down.
GCCGAGGGCGGGCAGGGCGATCGGCAGCAAGTCATGAGGCGTGACCAGCAGCCCCAGCACCAGGAACATACCGATCTGGGCCAGCCAGGCCATGCCATCGAGCATGTGCAGAATACCGTGACGGCTGCGCACCGGGCGGTTGCCGATCACCAGGCCGCACAGGTAAACGGCGAGGAAGCCGCTGCCGTGCAAGGCGTTGGTCAGGGCGAACACCAGCAGGCCGCCGGCAATCACCAGAATCGGGTACAGGCCGTTGGCCAGGTTGATGCGGTTGACCAGTTGCAACATGACCCAGCCGCCGCCCAGGCCAATCACGCCGCCGATGCCGAATTCGCGCACCAGATGCCCGAGCAGGTTCCAGTGCAGGCCGGTCTGGCCGCTGGCGAGCATGTCGATCAGGGTCACGGTGAGGAACACCGCCATCGGGTCGTTGCTGCCGGATTCGATTTCGAGGCTGGCGGTCACCCGCTCGTTCAGGCCTTTACCGCCCAGCAGCGAGAAGACGGCCGCGGCGTCGGTCGAGCCGACGATGGCGCCGATCAGCAGGCCCTGGATGATGTTGAGGTTGAACAGCCACGCCGCCGCCATGCCGGTCAGCCCGGTGGTAATCAACACCCCGACCGTGGCCAGCGACAGCGCCGGCCACAGCGCCACACGGAAACTCGAGACTCGGGTGCGCAAGCCGCCGTCGAGCAGAATCACCGCCAACGCCAGGTTGCCGACCAGATAAGCCGTGGGGTAGTTATCGAAAATAATGCCGCCGCCGTCGACGCCAGCAGCCATGCCCACAGCCAGGATAATCACCAGAATCGGGATACCGAGGCGGGACGAGAGGGAGCTCACCAGAATGCTTGCACCTACCAGCAACGCGCCGATCAAGAACAGGCTGTTGATGGTCGTCGCATTCAAGGGCAATACTCCAGAAAGCTGAAAGGCGGGCGCAAACTGACCATGCAGTCTGCGTGCCAGCGATTCTAACCTGTTGAAATGTGATGCTGTCAAAAAGGTTTTGACGATGTGGTGTTGATCGTTCCCACGCTCTGCGTGGGAATGCCTCAACGGACGCTCCGCGTTCGGCTCTTGATGGGGACGCGGAGCGTACCGGGCTGCATTCCCACGCCGAGCGTGGGAACGATCAATCAACCTGTAGGAGCTGTCGAGTGAAACGAGGCTGCGATCTTTCCGGCAGTGATGCGATCTTCGTTTAGAGGCTAAACCGTCCAACCATATTGTTCAGGTCCAGCGCCAAGCGCGACAGTTCATTGCTCGCCGCACTGGTCTGATTCGCCCCGGTCGCCGATTGCACCGACAGATCACGAATGTTCACCAGGTTACGGTCAACCTCGCGAGCCACCTGCGCCTGTTCTTCAGCCGCGCTGGCGATCACCAGGTTGCGCTCGTTGATTTCAACAATTGCACTGTTGATCGTATCCAGCGACATCCCCGCGCCACGGGCAATGTTCAACGTCGACTCGGCGCGTTCGGTGCTGTTACGCATCGAATCCACCGCGTGTTCGGTACCGCTCTGGATGCTGCCGATCATGCGTTCGATTTCGCTGGTCGACTGCTGGGTACGGTGCGCCAAGGCACGAACCTCATCCGCCACCACCGCAAAACCACGCCCGGCTTCACCGGCGCGGGCCGCTTCGATCGCGGCGTTCAGGGCCAACAGGTTGGTCTGGTCGGCCAGGCCGCGAATCACGTCCAGCACTTTGCCGATATCCCGGGATTCGTTGGCCAAATCGCCGATCAGGGTCGCTGTGCTCTGCACGTCGGCGCTCATGCGTTCGATGGCGCTGACGGTTTCCTGCACCAGGTCACGGCCGTCACCGGCAGAAGTGGTGGCGTTTTTCGAGGCTTCGGAAGTGCTCACCGCGTTGCGCGCGACTTCTTCCACGGCGCTGGTCATTTCATTGACAGCGGTGGCGGCCTGTTCGATTTCGTTGTTCTGCTGAGTCAGGCCCCGGGCGCTTTCGTCGGTGACGCTGTTCAGTTCTTCAGCGGCGGAGGCCAATTGCGTGGCCGAGCCGGAAATCCGTTGCAGGGTGTCGCGCAGCTTGTCCTGCATTTTCGCCATGGCCGCCAGCAAGCGACCGGCTTCGTCTTCGCCATCGACGGTGATCGGGCGGGTCAGGTTGCCTTCGGCGATTTCTTCCGCGGCGCTCAAGGCGTTGGCGATGGGCTTGGTGATGCTGTTGGTCAGCAACCAGGCGAACAGCAGGGTCAGGCCAGTGGCGATGACCAGCAGCGTGATCACAAGGTTAAACGACGACGAAAACTGATCGCTTGCACCTTGATCGGTCACGGCAATCTGCTGGATGTTGATCTCCAGCAGCTTCGCCAAGGCATTGTTGACCGCTTCGGAGTTGGCCAGCAGTTCGGTGTTGAGCATGCTGCGCAACTCATCGATCTGATTGTTGCGCGACAGGCTCTTCATCCGATCTTCGAGTTGACGGTACTGCGCCAGCAACTGTACGTACTGATCATAAGCCGCACGTTCCTGCGGGCCGTCGATCAACGGTTCGTAAACCCGCTGGGCGTCGCGGATCTGCTGGTTACGCAGGTCGAACAGCTCCATGGTTTTCTGCTGCACGTCCGGTTCGCGATTGATCAGCAAACGGTAGGACAGCACGCGCAGGCGCAGGGTCAGTTGGGTGAACTCGTCCAGGCTCTTGATGCTCGGCACGCTGGCGTTGGCGATGTCTTGGCCGGCGCCGCGAATCTTGCTCATCTGGTTCAGGGCGAACACACCCAGGATCAGCATCAGACCGCCAATCAGGGCAAAACCGAGGAACGCGCGCGGCGCGATATTCATATTACGAAGGGACATGGTGTTTCACCGTGAAAAGCGCATCCGTGCGGGGCTGAGACTGCTGTATGAGTGACTTATCGGTTCTACGACTAAAGTCTTGAGCCCCTGCGCGTATTTGTCGCACATCGGTTGCGGCGACGAAGTGCAGGAACCAGATTCGCCAATCACAGTCTCTAAAGCTCGCGAGCAAGGTTGCCCGCCAGGAAAATCAAGGCTTTGAGCCCCAATAACCCTGGCATCCGTGGTGACTTTTCTTTATCGTACGCGCCCTTTGAAAAAGCCTGGAAAATCAAAATGTTGGAAGCATCCCTGAGTCAATTGGAACAACTGGTCAGCGACCTGGTGCAACAGAACCAGAGCCTGCTGGGCACCAACCAGACCCTGAGCGCCGAACTGGCCCAGGCCAAGGATGAAAACGAAAGCCTGCAACTGAGCCTGATGGAACAGGAAGAGAAACAAGGCGCCACCGCCGCCCGCATCCAGGCCTTGGTCGAGCGCGTCAGCGCCGGCCCTGTCAGCGCATGAATCAGGGCGCCGCAGGGGTAAAAGTCGTCTCGATCCTGGGGGAGGACTATTCGATCAAGGCGCCGGCCGGGGAAGAGCAAACCCTGCTGGACGCCGCACTGATGTTGAAGGCTGCCCTGGCCGACACCAAACGCAAATACCCGACGCTGATCGGTGATCGTTTGCTGGTGCTGGCGGCGATGAATCTGTGCTCCCAGCAGATCGAAATGAAAAAGCAGCACCAGCAGGAACTCGACCGTTACCAAGAGCAAGTCAGCGCCACGGTTGAAGTGATCGCCAAGACGATCAATCAGGGCTGATCGGATTTGAGCACAACCAAAGAATAAAATTGTCGATTGCGTTGTATACAATCGGCACGGCTGTTGCAGTGTTTCAGCCACTTATTCTTTGGGGGTGGTCCATGCAGTTCTGGCGACGCAGTATTCAATGGCAGTTGATCCTGAGTATGGGCACCGCCCTGCTGGTCAGTATTCTGATCGTGGTTGGCGTTTATACCCTGGTGGTCAACCGCCTTGCCCAGAGTTATCTGGTCGAACAGGCGCTGCCGTCGAGCATCGAAGCGATGCGCAACGACATCGAACGCATCCTCGTGCAACCCCTCACCGCCGCCAAGGACATCGCCAGCAACAGCATGGTGCGCGACTGGCTGGCCGCGGGTGAAAACAGTGCCCAAACCGACACCTTCGTAAAGTACCTGGAAGGCATCCGCGCCGAGCACAGGGCCTTTACCGCGCTGATCGTCGGCACGGCTTCCAATCACTACCTTACGGAAAAAGGCCTGGACCGGACCCTCAGCCGTTCCAACCCGAAAGACGCCTGGTTCTACACATTCCTCGACAGCAACCAGCCGCGCACCCTCAATATCGACAATGACACCGCGACCGGAGAATTGGCGCTGTTTATCGACCTCAAGGTCGAGCAGGCCGGCAAAGTCGTGGGCGTTGCCGGGCTCGGGCTGAGCATGAAAGAGCTGTCGGAGCTGATCCACAATTTCAACTTCGGTGAGCGCGGCAAGGTCTATCTCGTGCGTTCAGACGGATTGATCCAGGTTCACCCCGAGGCGCAATTCAGTGGCAAGCGCACGTTGGCCGAACAAATTGGTGGCCCGGCGGCGCAAGCGGTGATGGGTCAAAAAGTTGCCGCTAGCAGCGGTTTTACCCGCGATGGCGAAGATTTTCTGGCATTGAGCCTGCCATTGCGGGATTTGGGCTGGACCCTGGTGGCCGAAGTACCACAGTCGCAGATCTACGCCGAGGCCCGCCGCGCGATGTGGATGAGCAGCGGCATCGGCCTGGCGGTGGCGTTGGTGTGCCTGTTGCTGGTGGTGGTGCTGGCCCGTGGGATGGTGCGACCGATCCGTCAGGTAACAGCGGCGCTGGTGGCCATCGGTAGCGGTGGTGGAGATTTGACCCACCGGTTAGATTCCAGCCGCGCCGATGAACTGGGCGATCTGGCGCGGGGCTTCAATCGGTTCCTGGAAAGCCAGCGCGACATGATTGGTGAAGTGTTGACCACCAGCGAGCGGCTGCGCACCGCCGTCAGCCAAGTGGCAAAGGTGGTGGATAACACTGCCGAACGCTCAGGACGGCAACAGGAAATGACCGATATGGTCGCCACCGCTGTCCACGAAATGGGCCTGACCGTGCAGGAAATCGCCCAGAACGCCGGCAACGCCGCAGTCGCTTCGCAAACCGCTCGCGATGAAGCGATGCAGGCGCGGGAAGTGGTCGGTGGTTCGATCCGGCATATAGAAAGCATGTCCGATGAGATTGGTGTCGCGGCCACGGCGGTGGGCGAGTTGGCGCATCAGGTGGCGTCTATCGATCAAGTGCTGGCGGTGATTCGCGGGATTTCGGAGCAAACCAACTTGCTGGCGCTCAACGCTGCGATTGAAGCGGCGCGGGCCGGCGACATGGGCCGTGGGTTTGCGGTGGTCGCGGATGAAGTGCGGACGTTGGCGCGGCGCACGCAGTCGTCCACCGACGAGATTCAGCAGATGATCGGCAGCCTCAAGCAGGGCGCGGAAAATGCGGTGTCGTCCATGCATTCCGGGCAAGCGGCGACGGGCACAGGGGTTGAGTCGAGCCAGCGCACCGGGACATCGCTGACGGCGATTACCGGGCAGATCGAACGCATCAGCGACATGAACCATCAGGTGGCGACGGCGACAGAAGAGCAGTCAGCAGTGACCGAGGAGATCAACCGCAACGTGCAGGGGATTTCCGATCTGGCACGGGCGACGGCCGGGGAGGTCAGGGCGTGTCGTGAGGATTGTCAGACATTGCAGCGGTTGGCCGATGACTTGGCGCGGCAGATGGGTGGGTTCAAACTCACCTGACTGATCGTTCCCACGCTCCGCGTGGGAATGCAGCTCGGGACGCTCCGCGTCCCATTGGAACGCGGAGCGTCCCCTGAGGCGTTCCCACGCGGAGCGTGGGAACGATCAGTGAGAGGGTGTCAGAACCATTCATCCTGCATGCTCAAACAAACATCATCCCGCGCCTCAAGAATCGCCAACTCATGGTGACAACCCGGTACTTCCCACGTCAGGAAATACCGCGCCGCCTGCAGCTTGCCTTTATAGAAGCTCACATCCGCCGCATTGCCCTTGGCCAACCCTTCCTCCGCGCGGATCGCTTGTTCCAGCCAGCGCCAGCCAATCACCGTGTGGCCGAACACTTTCAGGTACAGCGCCGAGTTCGCCAGGCTGCTGTTGACCTTGCCCTGGCCCAGATCCGTCAACAAGCTGATGGTCACCGTTTGCAGGCGTGCCACCAGTTTCTCCAGCGGCTCACGCAGTGGCGTCAGCGATTCATGCGCCTGGGCACGCTCGGCGGTATTGGCGATTAGCCGGATCAATTGCTTGAGTCCCGCCCCACCGTTCTGCGCCAATTTACGGCCAAGCAAGTCCAGCGACTGAATGCCGTGCGTGCCTTCGTGGATCGGGTTAAGGCGGTTGTCGCGGTAGTACTGCTCCACCGGGTATTCGCGGGTATAGCCGTGGCCGCCGAGGATCTGGATCGCCAGTTCGTTGGCCTTCAGGCAAAACTCCGATGGCCAGGATTTGACGATCGGCGTCAGCAAATCCAGCAACTCATGGGCCTGTTTGCGCGCGTCTTCGGTTTCAAGGGTCGTGGTGTCGTCGAACAGTCGCGCCGCGTACAGCCCCAAGTCGAACGAGCCTTCGACGTAGGCTTTTTGGGTCAGCAGCATGCGCTTGACGTCGGCGTGCTGAATGATCGCCACTGGTGCGGTATTCGGGTCCTTGCTGTCCGGCACCCGACCCTGTGGCCGCTCGCGGGCGTACTCCAGTGAATACAGATACCCGGCGTAACCGAGCATCACCGCGCCCATGCCAACCCCGATCCGCGCCTCGTTCATCATCTGGAACATATAGCTCAAGCCATGATGCGGCTTGCCCACCAGATAGCCGACACACTCGCCGTTATCGCCGAAATTCAGCGCCGTGGACGTAGTGCCGCGCCAGCCCATCTTGTGGAACAACCCAGCCAGCAACACGTCATTGCGCTGACCCAGGCTGCCGTCATCGTTGACCAGAAACTTGGGCACGATAAACAGCGAAATCCCCTTCACCCCGGCCGGTGCGTCCGGCAACTTGGCCAGCACCATGTGCACGATGTTTTCCGACAGCGGATGGTCGCCGCCGGAGATGAAGATCTTGTTGCCCTTGAGTCGATAGGTGCCGTCAGACGCTGGCTCGGCCCGTGTACGAATATCCGACAGCGATGAACCGGCGTGGGGTTCAGTCAGTGCCATGGTGCCGAAAAAGCGCCCGTCGATCATCGGTTGCAGGAAGCGCTGCTTCTGCTCCTCGGTACCGAAACTTTCGATCAGGTTCGCCGCACCCATGGTCAGGAACGGATACGAAGTGGATGCCGCGTTGGCCGATTGAAAATGCGCGAAGCAAGCCTGGGACAACAACGTAGGAAGTTGCATGCCGCCCGCGTCGAAACTTCGCGCGGCATTGAGGAAACCGGCTTCGAGGAACGCATCCACCGCCGGTTTCACCTCAGGAATCAGAATCGCCTGACCGTTCTCATAGCGCGGCTCGTTCTCGTCGCCCTTGCGGTTGTGCGGGGCGAAGAATTTCTCGGCGATGTTGCGGGCCGTGCCGATGGCGGCGTCGAAGGTCTCGCGATTGTGCTCGGCGAACCGCTCACGCTGGGTCAGGCCCTCGGCATCGAGGACTTCGTACAGCTCGAAAGCCAGATTGCGGGAACTGAGCAGCGTCTCGGACATGTCGGCCTACCTGTTTTGGGGATAGACCGAGTCTAGGCGCGCTAATAAAGGCTGAACAGGATGATTGATGAGCGTGATGGAGGGGCAAAACGAGGGTAGGGCATGATCGTTCCCACGCTCCGCGTGGGAATGCAGCCCGGGACGCTCCGCGTCCCCAAACGGCGTGACGCAGAGCGTCACAGGAGGCATTCCCACGCGGGAGCGTGGGAACGATCAGTGGCGTGTTAGCCGATGGTCATGAGGCTGGCATTACCACCCGCCGCAGCGGTGTTAACGCTCAAAGCGCGCTCAATCACCAGACGCTCCAGCGCAATATTAGTCTCGCCCTGGGACAAGCCATGAACCCCGACAATTGCCCCGGCACGCTTGGCCACTTGCTGGCACACCGCACGCAGCTGATCGGAATGGCCGTGATGCAGAACCGCATCAAACACCACTTCGTCCTTGTTCCAGTCGGAAACCAGCTTGATCCGCGCCTGAACTTCCTTCGGCAGACGTGCGAACACTGCCTTGGTCAACTCAGCTTCCGGCCATACCGCCGAACCGCCTACGGCCAAAACAGCAGCCAGTTGCGTCAGCAGATCGCCTTCGACTTCCGCCAGACACAGCACGTGCTCGCGAGGCAGGATGGCGTAGCTGTTGCGCTCGCCAGTCGGGCCCGCCAGTACACGGGTGATCCCGCTTTGCGATTGCGCCGCGAACTGCACACACAAGGTGCTCAGGTCGGCAAACTTGTTGCTATCGGCCCAGGCTTGCAGGGCGGTCAGCGGCTTGCTCATGGCATCGCGCAAACGAACGTCCGGCGCAGCGATAGCGTCACCGCGAGCGAAGGATTGTTCGATCGCATCCGTAGGACGGGTCGACAACAGACGGTACAGGTACAGCGGGCCACCGGCCTTCGGACCCGTGCCCGACAAACCTTCACCACCGAACGGCTGCACGCCGACCACGGCGCCAACGATGTTGCGGTTCACATAGACGTTGCCGGCATTGACGTTGTCGATCACCTTGGCGATGGTCTCGTCGATGCGCGTGTGCACGCCCAGGGTCAGGCCGTAGCCGGACGCGTTGATCTGGCCGATCAGTTGGTCGATGTCTTTGCGCTTGTAGCGAACCACGTGCAGCACCGGGCCGAAGATCTCACGTTGCAGTTCGTCGAAGCTTTCCAGTTCGATCAGCGTTGGCATCACGAAGGTGCCGCGTTTGACTTCTTCGGCGTCGGCGATAGCCACCTGGTACACGTTGCGACCTTTGTCGCGCATGGCCTGGATGTGCTTCTCGATGCCAGCCTTGGCTTCGGCGTCGATCACCGGGCCGATGTCCACGGACAGGCGCTCCGGGTTGCCGAGACGGCATTCAGCCATGGCGCCCTTGAGCATTTCGATGACACGGTCGGCGGAATCTTCCTGCAAGCACAACACGCGCAGAGCCGAGCAACGTTGGCCGGCGCTGTCGAAGGCCGAGGAAACCACGTCGATCACAACCTGTTCGGTCAGTGCCGACGAGTCGACGATCATCGCGTTCTGGCCGCCGGTTTCAGCGATCAGCGGAATCGGACGACCCTGAGCATCCAGGCGACCGGCGACGTTGCGTTGCAGCAAGCGAGCCACTTCGGTGGAACCGGTGAACATCACGCCTTTGACCCGATCGTCACCGACCAGACGGGCGCCGACGGTTTCGCCACGGCCCGGCAGCAATTGCAGCACGCCTTCCGGAATCCCGGCTTCGAGCAGCAAGCGCACGGCTTGAGCGGCCACCAGCGGGGTTTGTTCCGCAGGCTTGGCCAGTACCGGGTTACCGGCGGCGAGGGCAGCAGCGACCTGGCCACTGAAGATCGCCAACGGGAAGTTCCATGGGCTGATGCAGACCACCGGACCCAACGGGCGGTGGGCGTCGTTGCTGAAATCGTTGCGTGCCTGCACCGCGTAATAACGCAGGAAGTCCACGGCTTCACGCACTTCGGCGATGGCGTTGGCGAAGGTCTTGCCGGCTTCACGGGCCAACAGGCCCATCAGCGGCTGGATCTCGCCTTCCATCAAATCGGCGGCACGTTCCAGGATCGCGGCGCGTTCGGCGGGCGGGGTGGCCTGCCAGATCGGGCCGGCATTCAGGGCGCACTGGATTGCGTTGTCGACGTCTTCGACAGTCGCTTCCTGTACATGACCGACCACGTCACGCAGATCGGACGGGTTCAGGACTGGCGCAGGAGTTTCAGTGCTGGACGTGCAACCGAGCATCGGCGCGGCTTTCCAGCTGTTGTGAGCGGTGGCCAGCAGGGCGCAGGACAGCGAAGCCAGACGATGTTCGTTGGCCATGTCGATGCCGCTGGAGTTGGCGCGTTCGGCACCATAAAGGTCACGCGGCAGCGGGATGCGCGGGTGCGGCAGGCCGAAGCCACCTTCCACGGTTGCCATCTGCTCGATGCTGGCCACTGGATCGGCGACCAACGCCTGAATCGAGATCGACTGATCGGCAATCTGGTTGACGAACGAAGTGTTCGCGCCGTTTTCCAGCAGGCGACGCACCAGGTACGCCAACAGTGTTTCGTGAGTACCGACCGGGGCGTACACGCGGCACGGACGATTCAGCTTGCCTTCGGAGACTTTGCCTACAACTTGTTCGTACAGCGGTTCGCCCATGCCGTGCAGGCACTGGAACTCGTACTGGCCGGGGTAATAGTTCTGACCGGCGATGTGGTAAATGGCCGACAGGGTGTGGGCGTTGTGCGTGGCGAACTGCGGGTAGATGACTTCCGGCACCGACAGCAGCTTGCGAGCGCAGGCGATGTAGGAAACGTCGGTGTACACCTTGCGGGTGTAGACCGGATAGCCTTCCAGGCCTTCGACCTGAGCGCGCTTGATTTCGCTGTCCCAGTACGCGCCTTTTACCAGACGGATCATCAGACGATGACGGCTGCGGCGAGCCAGGTCGATCACGTAGTCGATCACGTACGGGCAACGCTTTTGATACGCCTGGATCACGAAACCGATGCCGTTCCAGCCAGTCAGTTGCGGCTCGAAGCACAGGCGCTCGAGCAGATCCAGCGACAGCTCGAGGCGGTCGGCTTCTTCGGCGTCGATGTTCAAGCCGATGTCGTACTGCTTGGCCAACAGGGTCAGCGACAGCAGGCGCGGGTACAACTCGTCCATCACGCGCTCGTACTGGGCACGGCTGTAACGCGGGTGCAGGGCGGACAGCTTGATGGAAATGCCCGGGCCTTCATAAATCCCACGACCGTGGGAGGCTTTGCCGATCGAGTGGATGGCTTGTTCGTACGAGGCCAGGTACTTCTGCGCATCATGTTCGGTGAGTGCCGCTTCACCGAGCATGTCGTAGGAATAACGGAAGCCCTTGGATTCGAACTTGCTCGCGTTGGCCAAGGCTTCGGCGATGGTTTCGCCGGTGACGAACTGCTCGCCCATCAGGCGCATGGCCATGTCGACGCCCTTGCGGATCATCGGCTCGCCGCTCTTGCCGATGATGCGGCTCAGGGAGGAAGTCAGGCCGGTTTCGTTGTGGGTGGCGACCAGTTTGCCGGTCAGCAGCAAGCCCCAGGTGGCGGCGTTGACGAACAGCGACGGGCTGTTGCCCAAGTGCGGCTGCCAGTTGCCGGTGCTGATCTTGTCGCGGATCAGTGCGTCGCGGGTGCCCTTGTCCGGGATGCGCAGCAGCGCTTCGGCCAGGCACATCAGCGCTACGCCTTCCTGGGACGACAGGGAAAATTCCTGCAACAGGCCCTGAACAATCCCGGCACGGCCACCGGCGCTTTTCTGATTGCGCAGTTTGTCGGCAATCGACGAGGCGAGCTTGTTGGTGGCTTCGGCCATCGCGGCAGGCAGACGCGCCTGTTCGATCAGCATCGGCACCACTTCCGGCTCAGGGCGACGGTAAGCGGAAGTGATCGAAGCGCGCAGGACCGATTGCGGCAGGATGCTTTCGGCGAATTCGAGGAAGCACTGATGGGCGTGATCCGTTGGCGCATCGACGTTATCGTCGGAATCCTTGGTCAAACCGCTCAGCTCGGTCAGGGTTGCACCACCCTCGAGTTTTTCCAGGTAATTGAAAATTGCCTGCTTGATCAGCCAGTGCGGCGTGCGATCAATCGAGGTCGCGGCAGCCTTGAGGCGTTCGCGGGTTGGGTCGTCAAGTTTGACCCCAAGGGTGGTGGTAGCCATATTTTTATCCTCATGTTTGCCACGACTGCGTGGCATCAGCTGGCGGCAAGATTAGCTGTGCGTTGGTTGAGGTGCAACCGGGTGCAACCCTTTTTTTGTCGGAATAATAAGCAGCTCGTCAGGAATTAAATTCCGGTACGAACGTGCCGCTTCTGCTTGGTGCTTTTACTTCTAGCAAATGCTTCGGACTGCCCTAAAAAGGAGCAAAAACAGGGCTTTTTCACGAATATCCGATCAGGTGCAACTGATTCTCAAGAAATGGGTTGCACCTTATTTGCTTTGTTGAATAGGATTCGCGCCGAAGGTGCAACCGGTCAAAAAAGACAGGTGTGCCGGCTGATGGCTTTCCTGGGGAAACATCAGTCATAAATGCGTGGGGCTGGAAATCGTCTGAACAAACAGTGTCGTTTGTCGGCGTTTCACACCTCGCCGCTACATAAAAACAAAGCCAGGGCAGCATTCGAATGAGCGTAAGCAATCCAACCCTGATCACGTTCGTGATCTACATCGCAGCAATGGTGCTGATCGGCTTCATGGCCTATCGCTCCACCAACAACCTTTCTGACTACATCCTGGGCGGTCGCAGCCTGGGCAGCGTCGTGACCGCGCTTTCCGCCGGCGCTTCCGACATGAGCGGCTGGTTGTTGATGGGCTTGCCGGGCGCGATCTACATGTCCGGCCTTTCCGAAAGCTGGATCGCCATTGGCCTGATCGTCGGTGCCTACCTGAACTGGCTGTTCGTCGCCGGTCGCCTGCGGGTGCAGACCGAGCACAACGGCGATGCGCTGACCCTGCCGGACTACTTCTCCAGCCGTTTCGAAGATAAAAGCGGCTTGCTGCGGATCATCTCCGCCATCGTGATCCTGGTGTTCTTCACCATCTACTGCGCTTCCGGCATCGTCGCCGGTGCCCGTCTGTTCGAAAGCACCTTCGGCATGTCGTACGAAACGGCGCTGTGGGCCGGTGCTGCAGCGACAATTGCCTACACATTCGTCGGCGGTTTCCTGGCCGTGAGCTGGACCGATACCGTACAAGCGACCCTGATGATCTTCGCCCTGTTGCTGACGCCGGTCATCGTGCTGCTGGCCACCGGTGGCGTCGACACCACGTTCCTGGCTATCGAAGCGCAAGACCCAAGCAACTTCGACATGCTGAAAAACACCACCTTCATTGGCATCATCTCGCTGATGGGCTGGGGCCTGGGCTACTTCGGCCAGCCGCACATCCTCGCGCGCTTCATGGCGGCGGATTCGGTCAAGTCGATCGCTAACGCTCGTCGCATCTCCATGACCTGGATGATCCTGTGCCTGGGCGGCACCGTCGCTGTAGGCTTCTTCGGTATTGCCTACTTCTCGGCCAACCCTGATCTGGCCGCGCCTGTGACCGAAAACCACGAGCGCGTGTTTATCGAGCTGGCGAAAATCCTCTTCAACCCTTGGGTTGCCGGTGTGTTGCTGTCGGCCATCCTGGCTGCCGTGATGAGCACCCTGAGCTGCCAGTTGCTGGTGTGCTCCAGCGCCCTGACCGAAGACTTCTACAAAACCTTCCTGCGTAAAACCGCTTCCCAGGTTGAACTGGTCTGGGTTGGCCGCGCCATGGTGTTGCTGGTTGCCCTGATCGCCATCGCGTTGGCCGCCAACCCGAACAACCGTGTACTGGGTCTGGTCAGCTACGCCTGGGCCGGTTTCGGCGCTGCGTTCGGTCCTGTGGTGCTGATCTCGGTGATCTGGAAAGACATGACCCGTAACGGCGCACTGGCCGGCATCCTGGTGGGTGCAATCACTGTGATCGTCTGGAAGCATTTCGAACTGCTGGGTCTGTACGAAATTATCCCAGGCTTCATCTTCGCCAGCCTGGCGATCTACATCGTCAGCAAGCTGGGTGCGCCGAGCAAAGGCATGCTGATGCGCTTTGCTGCGGCCGAAGCGGATTTCCGCCTGAACAAGTGATGGGGATGGGCTAAGGCTCTGATTCTTCGCTTACAAAAACGGCCCGTCTCCTGTTGGAGGCGGGCCGTTTTTTTGTTTGCGGGAAACAAATCAGAGTTATTGGAGCCACCACACTTCCTCCGAAGGGAAATGTCTGTAGCCAAACATCCCGATTCTTGAAGGACAAATCCCTAAAAAAGTAGGGCAAATCTGATTTTCCTGCCCTCCGCTCAACACCCCTTTTTGCTCATGCAGAATCGCCCGCCTTCATTCTGCAGAGACACATCGGATGTTCGCGCCTGCCAATCAACCGCGTTTCACGTTGACCCTCGACGGCGTCCAGAATGAGCTCAAGGTGCTTGAGTTCACGGGCAAGGAAGCCATCAGCCAACCGTTTCGTTTCGACCTGGAACTGGTCAGCGAACAGCCCGACCTCGAACTCGAAAACCTCCTGCACCGTCAGGCATTTCTGAGTTTCGATGCGCAAGGTTCCGGCATTCAGGGTCAGATTTATCGCGTCGGCCAAGGAGATTCCGGTAATCGTCTGACGCGCTATCAAGTCAGTCTGGTCCCGCGCCTGACTTACCTTAGTCAACGGTTCAATCAGCGAATCTTCCAGCACAAAAGCGTGCCGGCGATCATCGCGCAGGTCCTCAAGGACCACGGTATCCAGCGCGATGCCTTCGAATTTCAACTCGGCAGCGATTACCCCGAACGCGAGTACTGCGTGCAATACGCGGAAAGCGACTTGGCGTTCATCCAGCGCCTGTGCGCCGAGATTGGCATTCACTTCCATTTCCAGCACAGCTCCGACGGCCATCTGTTGGTATTCGGCGACGACCAGACGGTGTTCCCGCGTCTGCCCGAGCCCACGCTGTACTTGCCCGGCAGCGGCATGGCCGCGAGCGCTCCGGCGATCAAGCGTTTCAACGTGCGCCTGGAAACCCGGACTACAGCGGTTACACGCCGGGACTACGACTTCCACAAACCGCACCTGCCCCTTGAAAGCCGTGTCGATAATGAACAGCGACCGGTGCTGGAGGACTACCACTTCCCCGGACAATTCACCGGTCGCGAATCCGGCAAGCAACTGACCCAACGAGCGCTGGAGCGCCACGGCGCGGATTACCGTCAGGCTGAAGGGTGCAGCGATCAATCGGCGTTGGTCAGCGGACATTTCCTGCAATTGGCTGAACATCCGCGCGACGCCTGGAACGACCTGTGGCTGATCACTGAAATCGAACACCGTGGCCGACAGCCGCAGGTGCTGGAAGAGTCCGCCACCGACGACGGAGAATTCCAGGGTTATCGCAATACCTTTCTCGCAACGCCGTGGGACGTTTCGTTTCGCCCGCCGTTGGGGCCGGACAAGCCGCGCATGCTCGGCTATCAACCCGCCGTCGTCACTGGCCCGACTGACAGCGAAATCCACTGCGATGAATATGGCCGGGTCAAAGTCCAGCTCGCCTGGGACCGCGACGGCCAGCTCAATGAACATTCCAGTTGCTGGCTGCGGGTCGCCAGCGGCTGGGCTCACGACCGGTATGGCAGCGTGTTGATTCCGCGAGTCGGCATGGAAGTGCTGGTGGGCTTCATCGACGCCGACGCCGACAAACCACTGGTGATGGGCTGCCTGCCCAACACCGCGACCCCGGTCCCGCTGGACCTGCCGGCGGACAAAACCCGCAGTATTTTCCGCAGCCAGAGCAGTCCGGGAGGCGGTGGCTACAACGAATTGCGCATCGAGGATCGCAAAGGCGCCGAGGAAATATACCTGCGCGCCCAGCGAAACTGGACCCAGCACGTACTGAATGATCAACAGGTACAGGTCGATAACGCCCGCAGCATCGTCGTCACCGGCATCGCCCGCCATGAGCTCAAGGCCGACGAGCAACGCATCACCCACGGCCAGCGCCAGACTGAAATCCGGCAGGACGATCATCTGCTGGTGACCGGCGATCGGCACATCCGCGTGACCAGCCAGGCCATTAACGCCAGTCAGCAATTCCATGTCAGCGCCGGCCAGCAAGTGGTGATCGACGGTGGCGCCAGTGCAACGATTCAGGCGGGCGGGCAGTGGATCAACATTGGGCCTGGCGGGATTTTCAGCAGCGTGCCGATTGTGGTTGGTGGGGCGCCGATGGCGGCCATGGCGGCGGTAGCGAATTCGCCGGACGTTCCACTGAAACTCGCCGCAGCACCGGCAGCGTTGCTCAGCGCAGCTCAGATTCTCAGCCTGAAAAGTGATGCGCCGTTCTGCGAAGAATGCGAGCGCTGCAAGGGCGGTGTCTGTGCCGCCTGATCACTTGTCGCCTCACGACTGGCTGGAACAGCAGCCGTTAGAACCGTCGGAACACCTCTTCGCGATCTTCAGCAATGCCAGCGCGGCTGAGCCGTTCAACGCCTGGCAGTGCTCGATCACCGCTCAAGCGCCGAGACCGATTTGGGCCGATACCGCCTACGCCGAGTGGGAACCGGTAATGCCTTTTGTGGGAATCGTCGCTGCGGACCGTGAGTTTCTGCAGTGGGTCGCCACTACCGAGTCATGCGACTGGGGTTGGTTGGCAGTTTCCTCGGCCAGTCCCGAAGCGCTGGTCGAGCACTTGCGCTCCCTCACGCAAGCGCTGCTACCCAATGGCAACAGTGTGTTTTTCCGCTTCTGGGATGGACGTTACTTGCTGCCGATTCTGCGATCCACCGAGGTTGATGCCGCGCAACTGCTGCCAGTAATCGGGCGTTGCCTGATCAATGGCCAGTCGCTCGACATCGGTGGTCGCGCATTGAAAAGCACCCAGGTTTTCCCATGGTGGCAAGTCCCCGAGTCATTGCTGAGTCAACTCGCCGCGCATTCCGCCGTCACCCAAATCAACAACTTGCTGAAGTGGCTGAGCGAAGACCGCCCGGACCTGTTCGAAGCGTTTTCCGAAAGTGTACTGCGGCGCAAGGTCGCGAGTTTTCTTGAGGCGCCGGACCTGCCGAAAGCACCGAAACAAGCCTTAGTGGATTACCTGATGGTGGAGCTGAACTGATGGATCAGATGGTGTACATCGAGCAGGAGCTCGACAGTTTCAAAGGCACCTTGAGCGTGTATCGCCAACAGCTCGACGGCTTGTTCGTCCGGGCTGCGGACAAGGTCAGCCGCGCCACGGATATGCCTTCTCTGATGGGCATGGAGCGGACGATCAAACTGGGCAACACCACCACGGCGGTGAGCAGTCGTGACGACGATTTTTTCTCAAGCGTTGCCCAGTGTTCGGACAGTGGAACTCTGGAGATCGAGAGCAAGTTCGAGTCGGTTTACGACATTCCCTTGGGGAACATTCAGGTGGATGTCGTCGCGATTGAGGGCGGCGAGACGACGCCCGTCACGCTTGATCAATACGGCAAGGGCCAATTCTCCGGCACGCCCGGCAAGTTCTATCGCATCCGCGTTCAGAGCGAAGTGACGCCGGAGCAAATCGACGAGCTTTTCGAATCGTACGACGGCTTGACCCAAGAGCTGGAAGGCTGGCTACGCAGTGAGTGGGAAGGCTTCAAGCCGCAGTGGTCGCAGTCGGTTATGGCTGCGGTGGGTAACGGCCTGCTCGCGGGAAGCTGGGCGGCGATCATCGGCGTCTGGGACAGCATCAGCCTCGTTTTCGACATCCTTAAAAACCCGGGCGATCACCTTGATCGACTCGGCAGCGGCGCGCAGCAACTCATCGATTTAGCCGAGCAATCCCCCGCGGCGATGGAAAAAGCCATGCTGCTGGCCAGTGACGAAGCCGCACTGTGCTTGCTGTTTCGCACGGCAAGTCTCTGGTTTTCGGCGCTGCCACCCAGCCAGATGATGGGGTCATCCGCAGAGATGATCAGCAACGTCATTGTCACGGTGCTGATCGATATCCTGATCGCTTTTGCGCTGTGCCTGACGGGTGTCGGTGTGCCCGCCGCCGTGGCTTTTTTGACCTTGCGTGGGGTCAAGTACGGGAAGTGGCTGGCCGAGCTCGCGATTCGTTTCGTCAAGGCGACTTTCAGCATCCTCGACCGCTTCATGACCTACGTTGACCGCTACAAAAAAGTGGCGGTGCGAGGCATCGCCGCGGGTATTAAGAATGGTGCAATGCGCCTGCGGTGGGACGCCCGGCGCAATACCACGATCAAGAAAAACGAACACCACGACGACGCGCCCGACCAAGCGCAAAACCCAAACGGTGACGCCGCCACCTGTGTGCCATCGACTTGCAAAAATGGCTGTCCGGTATCGATGGTCACGGGCGAAGAGCTGCTGACCCTCACCGACGGTTCGCTGGACGGCCTCCTGCCGTTCGACTTCACCCGGCTCTATCGCACCAGCGCCGCCGAAATCGACAACGGCCTCGGTTTCGGCTGGAGCCACACCCTCGCGCATCACCTGGAAATCGATGGCGACAACGTCATCTGGATTGACCACGAAAACCGTCGCACTACGTTTCCGCTGCCATCCGCCGAGCGCCCGGCGATCCACAACAGCCTGTCACGCGCAGCGATTTATCTCGGCGAAGAACCGGAAGAACTGATCCTCGCCCAGGCTGGCGAAGAAACCCGTTTCTACCACTTTCATAACGGTTTTCTGACAGCGATCAGCGATGCGTACGACAACCGTCTACGCATCACCCGCGACCGCCAGGACCGCATCAAACGCCTCGACAACGGCGCCGGTCGCGCTTTGCTGTTGCGCTATGACCGCAGCCATTTGATCGCCGTCGATTATCAGCAATTTCGCCCGGCCGAGACACTCGATGATGCCTGGCACACCGAGCAGACGCTGGTCAGCTACCGCTACGACGAACGCCATCGACTGATCGAAGCGACCAACGCTGCCGGCGAAAGCGAGCGTTACGACTACGACGATCAACACGTGATCCTCCAGCGGCAATTGACCGGTGGGGCGAGTTTCTTCTGGGCGTGGGAAAGGTCTGGCAAGGCTGCGCGATGTGTCCGGCATTGGGCGTCGTTTTCGCAGATGGACACCCGTTACGTCTGGGATGACGAGGGCAGTGTCACCGTTCAAAACATCGATGGCAGCGAAGAGGTTTACGTCCACGGCGACCACGCGCGGCTGGTGCGCAAGGTTGAGTTGGACGGTGGCGAACACCTCAAGGCCTACGACGACAACGGCCGGCTGATCGCTGAGCAAGACCCGCTCGGCGCCGTCACCGAATACCGCTACGACGAAGTCGGACGCCTGGTGGCGCTGATTCCGCCGGAAGACGAGCCAACGGCCTACGAGTACCGCAACGGTTTCCTGCATGCGCGCTATCGCGGCGAAGCGGTGTGGACGTATCGGCGCAATACCCAGGGCGATGTCACCGAGGCCGTCGACCCGGACGGGCAGGTCACCCATTACCACTACAACGCTCAAGGGCGGTTGCTGTCGATCCGCTACCCGGACACCGCTCGGCATGTGTTTGTGTGGAATGGCTTGGGGCAACTGGTCGAAGAGACCCTGCCGGATGGCAGCGTGCGGCGTTATTCCTACGACGTGCTGGGCCGACGGACTACCAGCCAGGACGAATATGGCGCTGTTACTCGCTACCAGTGGGACGCCGTCGGCCGACTGATCCATACGACTCTTCCTACAGGCGCCACCCGCGCGTTCAGCTACAACGCCTACGGCCAGATCACCGCCGAACAGGACGAACTCGGCCACGTCACTCGTTACGAATACGCCGACGAACTGCACCTGGTCAGCCGCCGCATCAACCCCGACGGCACGCAGCTGAAGTATCGCTACGACAGCGCCCAGCTTCTTCTGACGGAAATCGAAAACGAATCCGGCGAAAAATATCAGCTGGACTACACGCCCAACGGATTGATCCGACAAGAAACCGGATTCGACGGGCAACGCACGGCGTATGCCTACGACCTCAACGGCCAATTGCTGGAGAAAACCGAGTTCGGCGAGGACGGCTCGCAGCTGATCACCGCTTACGAACGGGATTCGGCAGGGCGGCTATTGGTCAAAACCCTGCCCGACGGCATCAAGGTTTCGTACCGTTACGACAGTCTTGGCCGCTTGGTCGGCGTCGATGACGGCAGCGACCATCCGCTGGAATTCGAATACGACAAGCAAGACCGCCTCATCACCGAGCACCAGGGCTGGGGCACCT
The DNA here is from genome assembly GCF_012935755.1 of Pseudomonas sp. ADAK2. GTDB lineage: Bacteria > Pseudomonadota > Gammaproteobacteria > Pseudomonadales > Pseudomonadaceae > Aquipseudomonas. The sequence continues at coordinate 3,913,390 of NZ_CP052862.1, read as the reverse complement.
TGCGCTACGGCTACGACGCCTGCAGCCAACTCAAACGCCTGCGCCTGCCGGACAACAGCAAACTCGACTACCACCACGCCAAGGGTGGCGCACTCAGCGCCATCGACCTCAACGGCGCACGGCTCACTACCCACCAATACCAATTCGGTCGCGAACAACAACGCCAACAGGGGCAACTGACCAGCCACTACCACTACGACGAACAAGGCCGCCTGCAAGCCCACGCCGTCCACCAACAAAACCGCCCGCAATACCTACGCCACTACAGCTACGCGGTCAACGGCAACCTCGCCGCCATCGCCGACAGCCGCCACGGCCAGCGCAACTATTACTACGACGCCCTCAACCGCCTGACCCGCGTGCGCCACTCCCGCGACGAACCGCCGGAAAGCTTTGCCCATGATCCTGCGGGGAACTTGCTGATGCAGAATCGGCCGGGTGCGGCGACCGTTAAAGGCAATCGCCTGCTGATGCAGGGGGAGCGGCATTACGACTATGACGCCTTTGGCAATCTGGTTCGTGAACGTCGGGGGACTGGGCAGAAACTTGTCACCGAATATCGGTATGACTGCCAGCATCGGTTGGTTGGCGTCACGTTGCCGGATGGTAGTTGTGCGAGTTATCGCTATGACGCGTTTGGTCGTCGTATTGCCAAAACCGTCGAAGGTCGGACAACCGAGTTCTTCTGGCAGGGCGATCAGGTCGTTGCGGAAAGTAGTCGCGAGCATTACCGCAGCTACGTCTACGAGCCAGGCACCTTCCGCCCATTAGCCATGCTCGACGGCAAAGGCCCGCGCAAGGCTTGCCCGTTTTACTACCAACTTGATCATCTCGGCACCCCGCTGGAGTTGACGGATTTCGGCGGCGAGGTGGTTTGGGCGGCGAAGTACAACGCTTACGGCAAGGTCACTGGGCTGACGCATGGCGCGGGTGAACAACTTGAACAGCCGTTGCGGTTTCAGGGGCAGTACTTTGATGCCGAGAGCGGACTGCATTACAACCGGCATCGGTACTATGATCCGGACGTTGGGCGGTACCTGACGCCGGACCCGATCAAGTTGGCGGGTGGGATCAACCAGTATCAGTACACGCCGAATCCGACGGGGTGGGTTGATCCGTTGGGGTTGAGCTCTAACTGCCCTCCGCCGAAAAACAAGAAAAACGTAGGCTGTCCACTACCTGCGGGTCCCAATAAGCCCACCGTCAGTCAAGGTGCTCCGAAGCTTCCTAAGTCAAATGACCCGGAACCTAAAACGGAGGAGGAAGCCAAGCGTCAGGTATTAAAGTGGAACAGGCAATACAGAATGCATTCCGTTGAAAAGCACGGTCCCGAGATTAAGGATAAAGCTTTGAAGCAAAGGTCGATTGACGGCTCGCACCCCACGAAGAAAGGTGTGAGAGGACCGATAGTGCCTAGCTCTCAATTCAAGAGCTGGATAATGCACTATCGTGTTTTGCGTCATGCTCTTTCCAGAATGCAAGGTCCTGTGCCTAGACTGACTGGTTACGATGGTGAACAAAATCCGATTGTTAGAATGAAGTTGCCAGGGGCCGGGCGTGGTTACAAACCTAACCCTAATGATGCAGATAATCCTCGCTATGTAGAGAATCTAGATGGTGCGGAAGTTAAATTTGATAAGCGGGATCCAACTCGCCCATTCACTGCTTTTCCGCGATAGGTGAAAAAATGTTGAAGCACCCGTTTGTAGATATGCCATATGAGCTAAAAATTTCGTCAATTCTGGCAGGTATTTCTATTTATGATCGAGAAGAAACGCTCGGCGAAGCGCTATGGGTATATAATCCCAATGAAAAGAATGATCGAGAGGTAATTATTAGAAGGTTCATCATCTCTGATTTTGATTATTTAACCTATAGGCATAGGTTTCTCATATTTGAACTGCTGCGGGGAATTCTGCAGCAAGAAGATTTTGATTTTTCTGCACAGTTTGAAAGTGATTATGAAGATCCGAGGGTTCTTGCCTGGGATGAAACAGAAATAGATGATCCTCGTGGGTTTTTTGAGGATATATACAGGTTGGCAAGCGAGATATGGAAAGATGATGTCGATAAGGCCAGTCTTGAAGATAAAGCTACTTGGTAAAGCAACAAATAAATCCGTACCTTTTTGCGTAAATAAATCTGTCCCGTTTTTCGGTTCATTACCTGCATCTAAGGTGTTGCTGATCTTGATAAAAGAGCCGCGTCTATCTGAGGGGTATTTTTTACTAACAGGATTCCCAGAGATATGAATAAGACATTCCCCGAGCTGCATCAGTTTTTTGGAGCGTATTTTCATCAAGATTGGACGGTGGAGCATGAGACCGCTGAGCAAGTAATAGATGCTTTTCTCGCTGATTCTGACTCGGAAGATCTCACTATTGTCAGAGGAGAAATTACTGCTCTGCTTAATCAGGGAAAGGATGAGATGGAATTACGAAATTATCTTTTGCAAGAGCTGAGCTGTTACTACTGCTACTGGAATGTGTGGGAGTCCGGTGTGTCCTGGCTGCTCCATATAGCAGATAGATTGGCTAATGGATTTGACCGTCACTGATCACAACGGGCTGCGAAATTTCCGGGCAAGGTCGTCGGAAGTTTTCTTCCTCCCGCGGCGGCTTTCATGAACTGGTATGCAATAAAGGGGACGGATTTATTTCTGCTATAGGGTTTTTCGATGTGGAGACGATGCGTTAAGTTGTTTTGTTGAGTGGCCTCTCGTTGATAGGTTTTTAGTTATTGCTTTTTTGTACGGTGGTAAGCTGTGGGGCCTTCAAGTGACAGATAAGTACGTTGTAATTGTCCTGGCAGTAAATCCTATCGTTGAAGAAGTTCTATTGCTTGTCAATGGTGTGAAAGTTAAATGCTTTGCGAGCTGCTGTCCTGAAAAAATTCAGGTAGGGGAAACCTATGAGGTTGAGTTCGAGATAGTCCTTCCTGATGTTGACTTCATTACCGTTGCGGAAAAGCGGTCCGACTCACTTATTGAAGTTATAAACGATGGCTTTTCATGCTTTCTATATGGCTATTTGGACTGAAGTGTCTTCCGATCCTTCGTTGACTTTATGGATCAGGAAATCCACTACGACTATCCAGCGCTTAATGAAAAATTCGTCAAGGTCAGGGTGGACAGGATTGATGTGTCTTTCTGATTGAGGAGCGAAATTTCTGGACAAGGTCGTCGGAAGTTTCCTTCAACCCGCGGCGGCTTTCATGAACTGGTATGAAATGTTTTCCATCGATAGTCTTTGGTGGCCACTGAAAATTCAGTGGCAGGGTGTAGGAACCCTTCAAAGTCGTTGGAAATGTATTGGCGTCGAAGCTTGGTTTGCGGCCGTTAACGTGCGTCCGTAAGATCAGTTGCGGCGGCTATGCGCGGGCACGCTTCGGCGTGGTCGAGTTTTCCAAAGGCCTCGATATTCCTACCCCGCGCATAGCTGCCACCCAAGCCTGTAGGAAGGCTGATGGCAGTTCCTATTTGTTGCCTTTGGAACTTGAAAATGAAGACACTACACCCCGATCCACCCTACGAAAAACCAGTCCCCCACCCCGAAAACCGCTTCATGGCGCTCACCAGCAATTGCTGTGAAATGCCCACCTTGTTCGTCGACACCCACGCCCCGCTCGATGTTTTGTATGACGCTGCCAACTATCGAATCCGCGCCGTTACTCAGGTGCTGGAAAACTTGTCCATGCGCGATTCAATCGAATGTGAGTCCTTCATCCTCAGTGACTTTGCCTTGCTCTGCGCCATTCCGTTGCGCGATGGCTGTGATGTGTTGGATGTGATTGGGCGGCGGTTGCGGGCTCGGTCGCCGGAGTAGGGCTGCACGATGATCGTTCCCACGCTCCTGCGTGGGAATGCAGCCCGTGACGCTCTGCGTCACCTCGGTGTCAGGCGCGACATCGATGGTGCGGCTGGAACGCGGAGCGTGCCTGGCGGCATTCCCACGCGGGAGCGTGGGAACGATCAGAGTGCGGAATGCCCGCTCAGCCGTGAACCCCTGACGTTCGGCTCGGTACAAGGTAAACTTCCCGGCCTTCGCAGGAGCAATCATGAATTATCGTCACGCCTTCCATGCCGGCAATCACGCCGATGTGTTCAAACACCTGACTTTGACCCGCCTCATCGCCCTGATGTCGCGCAAGGAGCAGCCGTTTGCCTATCTCGACACTCACGCCGGTATTGGTCTGTATGACCTGCAGGGTGATCAGGCGAGCCGTACCGGGGAGTACCTGGAAGGGATCGCGCGGTTGTGGGATCAGCCGGATCTGCCGGAGCTGACCGCCGATTACATGAAGGTGTTGCACGACATGAACCCGGATGGCCAGTTGCGCTATTACCCAGGGTCGCCTGAGTTGGCGCGGCGTCTGACGCGGCCGCAGGATCGGGTGATGCTCAACGAGAAGCACCCTGAAGACGGTTTGCTGCTCAAGGACAACATGGCCGGTGATCGTCGGGTGAAGGTTCACTTGGGCGAAGGCTGGCATGTGCCGCGGGCGATGTTGCCGGTGCAGGAGAAGCGTGCGGTGATGTTGATTGATCCGCCGTTCGAGCAGCTCGATGAGATGCAGCGCTGTGCGGCGGCGTTGAAAGAAGCGGTGGGGCGGATGCGTCAGACGGTGGCGGCGATTTGGTACCCGGTGAAGGACCAGCGCCTGCTGCGTCGTTTCTATCAGGACCTGGCCGGCTCGGGCGCGCCGAAGTTGTTGCGGGTGGAGTTGCTGGTGCATCCGCTGGATACGCCGAACAGCCTGAACGGTTCGGGGTTGGCGATTGCGAATCCGCCGTGGGGTTTGGAAGAGGAATTGCGTGAGTTGCTGCCGTGGTTGTCCCAGAAGTTGGGGCAGACCCAGGGTGGGTGGCAGATGGATTGGTTGATTGCTGAGAGTTGACCGATCGTTCCCACGCTCTGCGTGGGAATGCCTCTAGGGACGCTCTGCGTTCCAGCTCGAGAAAGGGACGCGGAGCGTCCCGGGCTGCATTCCCACGCCGAGCGTGGGAACGATCAGGTCAAGCGATCAAATCGGGCAAGTCACGCCCGTACCGCCAATCCCGCAATACCCTTCAGGGTTTTTGGCCAGGTACTGCTGGTGATACGCCTCGGCGAAGTAGACCGTCGGCGCTTCGTCGATTTCCGTGGTGATAGTGCCTTTACCAGCCTTGGTCAGTTCAGCCTGGAACACTTGTTCGCTGTGCTTGGCGGCGGCGAGCTGATCCGGGTTGGTGGCGTAGATCACCGAGCGGTACTGGGTGCCGATGTCGTTCCCCTGGCGCATGCCCTGAGTCGGGTTGTGCAGTTCCCAGAACATCTTCAGCAATTCTTCGTAGCTGACTTTCGCCGGTTCGTAGACCACCAATACCACTTCGCTGTGGCCAGTCAGGCCGGAGCAGACTTCTTCATACGTCGGGTTCGGCGTAAAGCCGCCGGCATAACCCACCACCGTGCTGACCACGCCTTCGCGCTGCCAGAACTTGCGTTCCGCGCCCCAGAAGCAGCCCAGGCCGAAGATTGCGAAATCCACGTCCATCGCGAACGGGCCCAGCAGCGGCGCGTCGTGGACGAAGTGTTTTTCCGGCAGGTTCATCGGGGTTTCACGGCCAGGCAGAGCTTGTTCTTTAGTCGGGAGCACGTTTTTGTTCACCAGAATTTCCGAGCGCAAGACCATGATCAGTCCCCTCAGTCAGGTTGAATGTAAATTGTCAGACACGCAGTTTGCCCGAGTGTTACGCCGCTGTCAGGCGAGAGGGCCGCGCGGGTAGCGTTTGAGCTTTTCGATCAGCTCGGAACCCGGGATCGGGCGGTCGAACAGGTAGCCCTGGCCGACGTCGCAACGGTGGCGGCGCAGGAACGCCAACTGCTCGGCGGTCTCGATGCCTTCCGCCACGACCTTGAGTTTCAGGTTGTGGGCCATGGCGATCACTGCGGAGGTGATTTCCATGTCGTCCTGGTTGTCCGGGATTTCGTGGATGAAGCTGCGATCGATCTTAATGATGTCGATCGGGAATTTTTTCAAGTAGCTGAGCGATGAGTAACCGGTGCCGAAGTCGTCCATGGCCAGGGTCAGGCCCAGGCGCTTGAGCTGGTCGAGCTGCAAGTGCGTGTCTTCGGTGGCTTCCAGCAGCAAGCCTTCGGTCAGTTCCAGTTCCAGCAAGTTCGCCGGCAGCGCTTCTTCCTTGAGGATGCTGGCGATGGACGCCACCAGGTCCGGGTCGGAGAACTGCTTGGGCGACAGGTTGATCGCCACCTGAAGATTGCCCAGACCCGCGGCGGTCAGTTCCTTGCTCATGCGGCAGGCCTGACGGGCGATCCATTTGCCGATCGGAATGATCAGGCCGGTTTCTTCCGCCACGCTGATGAACTGGTCGGGGCGGATCATGCCTTTTTCCGGATGGTTCCAGCGCAGCAAGGCTTCCATCCCCAGCAGACGACCGCTGCGCAGGCACAGCTTGGGCTGGTAGAACACGTCCAGTTCGTTCTGGGTCAGGGCGCGACGCAGGTTGTTTTCGACGAACAGTTTGTAACTGGCTTCGGCGTTCAGCGCTTCGGTGAACACCTGGACTTGATGCTTACCGTTGGCCTTGGCCTTGTGCAGCGCGAGGCCGGCGTTGCGCATCAGCGTCTGCGGGTCGCGGCCATGCAGCGGTGCGCAGGCCAGGCCCACGGAGCCGGTAACGCTGATCAACTGGTTGTCGACGAACATCGGCTTGTCGAGGGTCGCCAGCAGTTGGTTGGCAACTTGCTGGCCGGCCGAGAGGTCGGTGTTGTCCAGCAGCACGGCAAATTCGTTACTGGCGAAGCGCGCCAGGCTGCCGCTGGAGCTCAGGCTATTGCGCAAGCGGCGGGCGAGGCTGATCAGCAGTTTGTCGCCAGTCTGATGGCCGAGGCTGTCGTTGATCCGCTTGAAGTTGTCGATGTCCACCAGCAACAGGCTGATCGGGGTATCGCTGTCTCGGGCGAAACGTTCATCCAGGTTGCGGATAAACGCCGGGCGGTTGCCGAGGTTGGTCAGGTTGTCGGTGTAGGCCAGGCGCTCGATGCGCTGCTGCGCCAGTTTGGTCTGGGTGATGTCTTCGTAGATGCCGATGTAATGGGTCAGCTCGCGGTTATCGCCATAGACCTTGGAGATCGACAACTGACCCCAGTACGGTTCGAGGTTTTTGCGCCGGCTCTTGAATTCGCCCTGCCAGCTATTGTTCTTGGCCAGCGCCGAGGGTGCGTCGAACAGCAGTTCGCTGAGATTTTCCAGCGCCGGCAGTTCCGACAGGCGCTGGCCGTGGACTTCTTCGGTGCTGTACTGGGTGATCGCGGTGAAGCTCGGGTTGACGTACTCGACCACGCCGTCGCAATTGACCAGCAGAAAGGCGTTGGCGCTTTGCTCGACCGCGCGCTGGAACAGGTGCAGGGCGCTGGTGGCGGTGCGGCGGTTGTGGTTGTTGATGACTTGGGCGAACTGATCCGCCAGCTCACCGGCAAAAGCGATTTCATCCGACTGCCAGGCGCGGGTGACACCGGTCTGTTCCAGGCACAACACGCCGACCACCTGGCCATCGACGCGAATGCTGGCGTCGAGCATGGCGTTGACGTCCCGCGGGCGCAGGCTCTCGGCCATGTCCCGGGTGCGCGGGTCGCGGATTGCGTTGTGTGCGTCGATGGCGCGACTGGTGTGCAAGGCGTCGAGGTAGTCGGGGAAACTGCTGGCGTCGATCGGCTCCGGCATCAGGTATTCCTGAGTGGCGCGGTGATAGGCCGAGATTGGTACCAGGGTTGAACCTTCGAGGTTCCACAGGCTGGCGCAGTCTATTTCGTAGATGTCGCAGGCGCAGCGGGTGATCAGTTCGGCGGCTTCTTGCAGGGAATTGCCGGTGCTGTAGCGCTGGCGGGTCAGCAGCAGGATCAGGTCTTGCTGGGCACGCACCCGGTCCAGGTGCTGCAGTTGTTCCTGCTGCGCGCGCTGGTTGAGTTCCAGGGCGATTTGCAGGCGCGAGTTCTGGGTTTCCAGGTCCAGGGCCGGCAGCAGCGGCTCACCCTGGAATAGCCCGTCCACGACCAGCAGGTAGCCGCGCAGCAGGTGTCGATTGTGTTGTTTGTAGGCTTCGCCGAGTTCCAGCAGGCTCAAGGTGCCGGCGGCGGTGTGCAGGGTGTATCGGATCAGGTAATGCGGGCTTTCGGTGAGTTGCAGCTGGATCGCGTCATGCAGTTGATAGCGCGCTTCGGGCTCCATCAGGCTGGCGTAGGGCGAACCCACCAGCGCACACAGCTCCACCGCCGGCAGGCCGAACTGGCGTTCGCAATTGGGATCGAGAAACAGCAGCGCCCAGCTCGCTTCATTCAGCCGTTCGAAACGCAGCATGCCGAGCCGCGAGGGCACAGGCAACTGCGTCACTACCTCGGCCACCATACGGCTGGCGGCATCGGGTTGGCTTTTCATGGGAGGGAACTCGCTTCGAATATGCTGATCGCGCCGGGCTCTCGCCCTCTTAACTGTTGCCTGCGGCAAGGTTGCATCATTGCGGCACCGACTGACAAGAGACATGAAGGCCAAGTGCTATAAGAATATGTCGGCAGGAGAGAGGATTTCTCCAGCGCAGGGGTGAAAGTAATGGTTTGGAGCGGAAAAAGATCGCAGCCTTCGACGGCGCTCACAGGCGCGCGGAGCTGCCGAAGGCTGCGATCTTTTGATTCTTTAACGCAATGGAATGCCGATTGTCTGCAATAGAACGCCATCCCGATCGTGGTAATTGACCCGGATCTGCTCAGCCTCAACGACCAGGTGCGCAAAATTATCCTGGCTCACCACCTTGCTCGTCAGTTCATGCCGATAATCGCCAGCGGCTGTTTGCGCCAACGGCTGGTCAAGGATGAAGGTCGATTCCCTGGCATACGGCAGCCACTTGCTATTACACAGCGGCGACGAAACGATGGTGTGAACCTCGAAGTCCGGATCTTCACTGTGGGTCAGACGACTGGTCAGGGAGCCGTGGACATCGCCGGAAATGAAGATGACGTTGCGGATGCGGTGTGTACGAATAGTCTCCAGCAGCCGCAGGCGTTGTTCCGGGAACGCTTTCCACGCGTCATCGCCAAGGCTTTTACGGTCGGGATAAAACATCACGCTGGTGACCACGAATTTCACCCGTGCCGGGCTGTTGATCAGCCATTTGAGCAGCGCGTGTTCCTGTTCTTCATCGAGGATGCGTCGATCCTCGGCAGACAAATTGCGCCGAGTGCGGCTATCGGTGACAAACCATTCAATATCGCCTTCGGCAAACTGATACCAATACTGTTCCAGCTTTCGGCTTATTTGCCCGTTGCTCAATAATTCATGCGCAGGGCTGTGGCTGGCTTGATACAGCTCATAAGCGGCGATGGCATTTTCATACAAGTCGTTATCACTTTCGCTTTTATTGACGGGCCAATTGTCTTCAATTTCATGGTCGTCAAGGATCATGTAAGTCGGTGTGCCAGACATTAACTTTCTGATATTGGGCTGTGAAAAAGCGGCCTGATATTTACTGAGGATTTCCTTGTATTCCCGATCAGGGGCGATGCGATTCAAGTCATCGACATAGATTTGGTCCCCGGTCATCAGCGTCGCACTGATCGGCGGGTCGGCCTGTTCCGCCAGTTGCGTGATTGAGGCAAAAATCCGGTCGCCCAGGTGCGGCATCGACGCAATGCCGGCTGTCATGCGCAGATACCGGCAAGACCCGACAATATAGGCCCGCGGCAATACGCGCTGGCTGGAGCGAGTGCGAAAACGATAGATCTCCCGTGGCCATTGCAGCGGCAATTCCTGCACCGTTTCCACGGTATGCACCGGGCTCATGGGGCTGAACCAGCCCGCCTGGTATTCGTATTCGGTATCTTCACCCAGATTATTCAGCGCAATGACATCGCACCGGTCGCGCAAGAGTGACAGTTTGGCAAACACGCCTTTAGTCCAGCGTTCATCGCCCAGGCGCCGATAACGGATACCGGCAAATACACTGTCGCTATGCTGAAAATCTCCGCGCAGAAAAATACGCGCGTGGTTAGTTGTAGTGTGGCCAATAATCGGGCCGACAGTTGGTTTGAACATATTCGAATCCGTTCGAAGTAGTGCTAACTAAGCTATTGAAGGTTTCAAAGTTCAGGCTGAACTTTATGCAACTAAGCCTAGTTATTGGCCGGCAAAAAAGATCGAGCCGAAAGGGACTGCTGTCGTGGGCGAAATCAGCCACGGCTGTAGGAAGGAGTCAGGTTTTTTTGAAGGCAAAAAAAGCCCCGCCAAATTGGCGGGGTTGAGGTACGAGCGTGGCGCTCGGAAATCGTCTAACGCGACAGGCCCTCCGGTGAAGGAGGGCCTGTCGGTTGTTACAGCAGAATGGTGCGGATGTCCGCCAGCAAGTCGCTCAGACGCTTGGTGAAGCGTGCAGCAGCGGCGCCGTTGATCACACGGTGATCGTAGGACAGTGACAGCGGCAGCATCAGTTTCGGCTGGAAGGCTTTGCCGTCCCAGACTGGCTGGATGGTTGCCTTGGAAACACCGAGGATCGCCACTTCCGGCGCGTTGACGATCGGCGTGAAGCCGGTGCCGCCAATGTGGCCGAGGCTGGAAATGGTGAAGCAGGCGCCTTGCATGTCGTCAGCGGTAAGCTTTTTGTCGCGAGCCTTGGCGGCCAGCGCAGCGGCTTCGGCTGCCAGTTGCAACAGGCTCTTCTGGTCGACGTTCTTGATGACCGGTACGAGCAGGCCTTCAGGGGTGTCGACCGCGAAGCCGATGTTCACGTACTTCTTGCGGATGATCGCCTTGCCACTTGGTGCCAGCGAACTGTTGAAGTCCGGCAGTTCCTTGAGCAGGTGCGCGCACGACTTGAGCAGCAGCGGCAGGATGGTCAGCTTGACGCCGGCCTTCTCTGCCACGGCTTTCTGTGCGATGCGGAACGCTTCCAGGTCGGTGATATCAGCCGAATCGAACTGAGTCACGTGCGGGATGTTCAACCAGCTGCGGTGCAGGCTCGACGCGCCGATTTGCATCAGGCGAGTCATCGGCACTTCTTCGGTTTCACCGAAGCGGCTGAAGTCCACGACCGGAATCGGCGGGATGCCCGCGCCGCCGGTTGCGCCAGCGGCAGCGGCCGGTGCTTCCTTGGCCTTCTGCATCATGGCTTTGACGTAAACCTGCACGTCTTCTTTCAGCACACGACCGTGCGGACCGCTTGGGCTGACCGCGCTCAACTCGACGCCGAATTCACGGGCCAGTTGGCGCACCGCCGGGCCGGCGTGAACCTTGGCGCCCGGCTTGGCCGGAGCCGCAGCAGGCGCGGCGGCTGCCGGAGCAGCAGGTGCCGCAGCGGTTGGAGCAGGAGCAGAAGCGGCCGGTGCGGCGGCAGCGGCAGGAGCCGGTGCAGCAGCAGGCGCAGCGCCTTTGACTTTCAGCTTCAGGATCAGATCGCCGGTACCGACTTCGTCATCCAGCTTGATGGAAACGCTTTCCACCACGCCAGCGGCAGGCGATGGAATTTCCATGCTTGCCTTGTCGGATTCCAGGGTGATCAGCGACTGGTCTGCAGTGACGGTGTCGCCCGCCTTGACCAGCACTTCGATGATCTTGGCCTTGCCCGACGAGCCGATGTCCGGGACATGAATGTCCTGAACACTGTCGGCAACCGGTGCCGCCGGGGCCGCAGCGGCTGGCGCTGGAGCAGCGGCGGCGGCCGGAGCAGCAGCCTGGGCTGGCGCGGCAGCAGCAGGGGCCGCAGCACCCGCCACTTCCAGGTCCAGGATCAGATCGCCGGTGCCGACTTCGTCATTGAGCTTGACGCTGATGGCCTTGACCACGCCAGCGGCAGGCGATGGAATTTCCATGCTCGCCTTGTCGGATTCCAGGGTGATCAAAGATTGATCAGCCGCGACGGTGTCGCCGACCTTGACCTGGATCTCGATGATCTGGGCCTTGCCCGACGAACCGATGTCCGGCACGTGCACTTGCTGAACCGAAGCGGCAGCAGGCGCGGCCGCTGGAGCCGCGGCGGCAGGTGCAGCAGCCGGTGCAGCTTCAGCCTTGGCAGCCGGCGCAGCAGCGGCAGGCGCAGGGGCCGCAGCAGCGGCACCTTCGACTTCCAGCTCCAGCAGTTCGTCGCCTTCTTTCAGGCGATCGCCCAGCTTCACTTTCAGGCTCTTGATGATGCCGGCTTTCGGCGCAGGCACTTCCATGCTCGCCTTGTCCGACTCAAGCGTCAGGATGCTCTGGTCGGCTTCGATACGGTCGCCGACCTTCACAAATAGTTCGATTACTTCACCTTCACCGCTGCCGATGTCAGGTACTCGAATGAGTTCGCTCACAGATTGTCTCCTCAGCAGTCCAGTGGGTTGCGTTTTTCCGGGTTGATCCCGAACTTGACGATAGCTTCGGCCACCACCTTAGGTTCGATATCACCACGGTCAGCCAAGGCTTCCAGGGCTGCCAACACCACGAAATGACGGTCGACTTCGAAGAAGTGACGCAGCTTCTTACGGCTGTCACTGCGACCGAAACCGTCGGTGCCCAGGACTTTGAATTCCTTGGACGGGACCCACTGACGAATTTGTTCAGCGAACAGCTTCATGTAGTCGGTAGAAGCGATGACCGGACCTTTACGGCCGTTCAGGCACTCTTCGACGTAGCTCAGCTTAGGCTTCTGACCCGGGTGCAGACGGTTGCTGCGCTCCACGGCCAGGCCATCGCGACGCAGTTCGTTGAAGCTGGTAACGCTCCACACGTCAGCGCCGACGTTGAACTCTTCACGCAGGATCTTCGCGGCTTCGCGGACTTCACGCAGGATGGTGCCGGAGCCCATCAGTTGAACGTGGTGCGCCGCTTCGCGGGTGTCTTCTTCGAGCAGGTACATGCCCTTGATGATGCCTTCCTCGACACCGGCCGGCATGGCTGGTTGCTGGTAGGACTCGTTCATCACGGTGATGTAGTAGAAAACGTCCTGCTGCTCTTCGGTCATCTTCTTCATGCCGTCCTGGATGATCACCGCCAGCTCATAGCCGTAGGTTGGATCAAAGGTGCGGCAGTTCGGGATGGTGCCGGCCAGGATGTGGCTGTGACCGTCTTCGTGTTGCAGGCCTTCGCCGTTCAGCGTGGTCCGGCCGGCGGTGCCGCCGATCAGGAAGCCACGGGTACGGCTGTCGCCAGCGGCCCAGGCGAGGTCGCCGATACGCTGGAAGCCGAACATCGAGTAGAAGATGTAGAACGGCAGCATTGGCTGGTTGTGGCTGGAGTACGAAGTACCGGCAGCGATGAAGGAGCTCATGGCGCCCGCTTCGTTGATGCCTTCTTCGAGGATCTGGCCCTTCTTGTCTTCTTTGTAGAACATCACCTGGTCTTTATCGACTGGCTCGTAGAGCTGGCCAACGGACGAGTAGATGCCCAACTGACGGAACATGCCTTCCATACCGAAGGTACGGGCTTCGTCCGGGATGATCGGAACGATGCGCGAGCCGATTTCCTTGTCCTTGACCAGTTGCGCGAGGATCCGCACGAACGCCATGGTGGTGGAAATCTCACGGTCGCCGGAGCCGTCAAGGATGGCCTTGAGGGTGTCGAGTGGCGGCGTCGGGATGTTGAAGCTTTGCGCGCGGCGCTGTGGCACGAAACCGCCCAGTGCAGTGCGGCGCTCGCTCAGGTAGCGGGCTTCGGCGCTGTTTGGCTCTGGCTTGAAGAACGGCAGGTTTTCCAGCTCTTCGTCGCGCACAGGGATGTCGAAACGATCGCGGAACAGCTTCAGGCTTTCAACATCAACCTTCTTGGTGTTGTGCGCGGTGTTCTTCGCTTCGCCGGCACCGGTGCCATAACCCTTGATGGTCTTGGCCAGGATGACGGTTGGTTGTTCTTTGTGGTTGACCGCTTCGTGGTACGCCGCATAGACCTTGTACGGGTCGTGGCCGCCACGGTTGAGTTTCCAGATCTCGTCGTCGGACAGATCGGCAACCATCGCCTTGAGTTCAGGCGTGTTGAAGAAGTGTTCACGTACGAACGCGCCGTCTTTGGCTTTGTAGTTCTGGTACTCGCCGTCGATGACTTCGTCCATGCGACGTTGCAGGATGCCGTCGACGTCTTTGGCCAGCAGTGGGTCCCAGAAACGGCCCCAGATGACTTTGGTCACGTTCCACTGAGCACCGCGGAACACGCCTTCGAGTTCCTGGATGATCTTGCCGTTGCCGCGAACCGGGCCGTCGAGGCGCTGCAGGTTGCAGTTGATGACGAAGATCAGGTTGTCGAGCTTCTCGCGGCCAGCCAGGGAGATGGCGCCCAGGGATTCCGGCTCGTCACACTCGCCGTCGCCCAGGAAGCACCAGACTTTCTGCTTGCCTTCAGGGATGAAACCACGGGCTTCCAGGTACTTCATGAAACGTGCCTGGTAGATCGCCTGGATCGGGCCCAGACCCATGGATACAGTCGGGAACTGCCAGAAGTCAGGCATCAGCCAAGGGTGCGGATAGGACGACAAGCCCTGGCCGTCGACTTCCTGGCGGAAGTTGTTCATTTGTTCTTCGGTGATGCGGCCTTCCATGAACGCACGGGCGTAGACGCCTGGCGAGGTGTGGCCCTGGAAGTAGATCAGGTCGCCGCCGTGTTCGTCGGTCGGGGCCTGGAAGAAATAGTTGAAGCCGATGTCATACAGGGTCGCGCTGGAGGCGAAGCTGGAGATGTGACCGCCCAGGTCCGAATCTTTCAGGTTCGTACGCATCACCATGGCCATCGCGTTCCAGCGAACCAGCGAGCGAATGCGGCGTTCCATGAACAGGTCGCCAGGCATGCGTGCTTCGTGGGTCACAGGAATGGTGTTGCGGTATGGCGTGGTGATGGCGTAAGGCAATTGCGAACCGCTGCGGGTTGCCAATTCGCCCATACGGGTCATCAGATAGTGAGCGCGGTCTTCGCCTTCTTTGTCGAGAACCGATTCCAGGGCGTCCAGCCATTCCTGGGTTTCGACGGGATCGAGGTCTTGCATGGCTTGCTCCAGGGCGGAAAGGCTTCCAGAATCGGTTGCCTGAGTTTGCGACTGGCCTTGTGGGCAGACGATATAAATTCTTGGATTGCCGAGAGGTTGTTCCGGCGGCGTGTAGTTTTACTACAAATCAACGGGCATTTCAGCCTTTCGAATGTATAGACGAGTAGTAAAACTACAGATGAATGGCTTGTGGCCTCCGGCTGCGTTGTGAGAATAATCGTTAAGGTTGGTCTTTTGCCAACCAGAAAAGGTGAAAGCTTGATGTTGGCTGCCAAAATAAAAGAAATTTCAGCTATTTCTAACCTTTGTTCGACAGTCGGTCACGTAGCGGGTTTTCAGAAATCACTACATGCAGCCCTTCACACGCCGATCAAGGATAGACCATGACCCTGCCTTCGCTTGCCGAACTGCCCGCCATTCTCCAGCCGTTGGTCACCCGTGCCGAGCAGTCGTTCCGTACGGCCGTCGCCTTGTTGGAAGACGACCATGGCCTGTCCACCTGGACGCCCGAGCGCTGGGCGCAATTTGCCCGCGTCACCGCCGCCAGCGACTTCGTGATTGAACAGAGCGTTCGTGACCCTTTGATGTTGCTGGCGCTGGTGCAGTCCGGCGAACTGGATCGCGCCTTTGCCCCCGGCGAGCTGTGCGCGCAGATTGCGGCGGCAGCGAATGCGGCTGAAAGCGAAGACGAACTCGGCCGCGTCCTGCGCCGTCAGCGCACCCGCCATCAAGTGCGGATCATCTGGCGAGACCTGACCCGCCAGGCCGATCTGGTCCAGACCTGCCGCGACCTCTCGGACATGGCCGATGCCAGCATTGATCAGGCTTATCAGTGGTTGTACGCGCGGCATTGCCAGCAATTCGGCGTGCCCACCGGCCGGCGCAGTGGCGAGCCGCAGCAAATGGTCATCCTCGGCATGGGCAAGCTCGGCGCGGTGGAGCTGAACCTGTCCTCCGACATCGACTTGATCTTCGCTTACCCCGAGGGCGGCGAAACCGTTGGCGTGAAGCGCTCACTGGATAACCAGGAATTCTTCATCCGTCTCGGCCAGCGCCTGATCAAGGCGTTGGACCCGATGACCGTCGACGGCTTCGTGTTCCGCGTCGATATGCGCCTGCGGCCTTACGGTTCGGCCGGTGCGCTGGTGTTGAGCTTCAATGCGCTGGAACAGTATTACCAGGACCAGGGCCGTGACTGGGAACGCTACGCGATGATCAAGTCGCGGGTGGTGGCCGGCGACCAGGTGGCCGGCGCGCAATTGCAGGAAATGCTGCGGCCCTTCGTTTATCGGCGTTATCTGGACTTCTCGGCCATCGAAGCGCTGCGCACCATGAAGCAGTTGATCCAGCAGGAAGTGCGGCGCAAAGGCATGGCCGACAACATCAAACTCGGCTCCGGCGGCATTCGTGAAGTTGAATTTATCGCCCAGGCGTTCCAGCTGATCCACGGCGGTCGCGACCTGAGCCTGCAACAACGTCCGCTATTAAAAGTATTGAGCACCCTGGAAGGTCAGGGTTATCTGCCGGCACCGGTGATCGCCGAGCTGCGCAACGGTTATGAATTCTTGCGTTACACCGAGCACGCGATCCAGGCGATCGCCGACCGCCAGACCCAAATGCTGCCAGATGGCGCGCAGGATCAGGCGCGGATTGCATTCATGCTCGGGTTTGCCGATTGGGCGGCGTTCCATGAGCGGCTGATGTATTGGCGCGGTCGCGTGGCCTGGCACTTTGCGCAGGTGATTGCCGATCCTGACGAAGAAGAGGGGGCCGAAAGCGAAGTGGTGGTCGGCGGTGAGTGGTTGCCGTTGTGGGAAGAGGCCCAGGATGAAGAGGCTGCGTGCCGTCAGTTGGAAGAGGGCGGTTTTGCCGATGCCAGCAAGGCGCTGAAAGCCTTGGCCGGTCTGCGCGGCAGTCCGCAATTGCGCGCTATGCAGCGTCTGGGGCGCGAACGCCTCGATGCCTTTATTCCGCGCTTGCTGGCCCAGGCTGTGGAACACGCCAATCCAGACTTGGTATTGGAGCGAGTGCTGCCATTGGTGGAAGCCGTGGCCCGGCGTTCGGCTTATTTAGTGTTGCTCACGGAAAACCCCAGCGCCCTACGTCGTTTATTGACCCTGTGCGCCGCGAGCCCGTGGATTGCCGAGCAGATCACCCGTTTTCCGTTGCTGCTCGATGAGTTGCTCAACGAAGGCCGGTTGTTCAAGCCGCCGCTGGCGCCGGAACTGGCCGCCGAGTTGCGCGAACGCCTGACGCGGATTCCCGAGGACGACCTCGAACAGCAGATGGAAGCCCTGCGCCATTTCAAACTGGCGCACCGCTTGCGCGTAGCGGCGTCGGAAATCTCCGGCAGCCTGCCGTTGATGAAAGTCAGCGATTACCTGACCTGGCTCGCCGAAGCGATCCTCGAACAAGTGCTGGCCCTGGCCTGGCGCCAGACCGTGGCCAAATACGGCACGCCGCTGCGCACCGACGGCACCTTGTGCGATCCCGGCTTCGTGATTGTCGGTTATGGGAAGGTCGGCGGCCTGGAATTGGGGCATGGTTCGGACCTGGACCTGGTGTTTATCCACGACGGCGATCCGCAGGCGGAAACCGACGGGGCGAAACCTATCGATGGTGCGCAGTTCTTCACTCGGTTGGGGCAGCGGATCATTCACTTGCTCACGGCGCAGACCAACTCCGGTCAGTTGTATGAAGTGGACATGCGCCTGCGTCCGTCCGGCGCGTCCGGGTTGCTGGTGAGTTCCCTCGGGGCGTTTGCCCGTTATCAGGAAAACGAGGCCTGGACCTGGGAACATCAGGCGTTGGTACGGGCGCGGGTGTTGGTGGGCAGTCAGGAAGTCGGCCAGGCATTCGAAAAAGTTCGCGCGGCGATTCTGGGCAAGGCCCGGGATTTGCCGACCTTGCGCCAGGAGGTCAGCGAGATGCGCGCCAAGATGCGCGATAACCTCGGCACCAAGAGCACCGCCGCCGGCACCGGGGCAAATGCCTTCGAGGCCACGGCGCCGTTCGATCTCAAGCAGGACGCCGGAGGTATCGTCGATATTGAATTTATGGTGCAATACGCGGCCCTGGCGTGGTCCGAACTGCACCCGTCATTGCTGCGCTGGACTGACAACATCCGCATTCTGGAAGAGTTGGAAAAGGCAGGGCTGATGCCGGTCGAAGACGCGAGCCTGCTGCGCGAGGCCTATAAAGCCTACCGCTCCGCCGCGCACCGGCAGGCCTTACAGAAGGACCCCGGGGTGATTCCCGGCGACCAGTTCGTGGACGAACGGCGGCAAGTATCGCGGATCTGGCGTGAGCTGGGGCTAAGCTGAAGCTGACTTGACATGTGCCGGGCTTAACCTGGCACTCAGGCAACCGGGCTTAACCCAAAGGGTTATGCTGACTGCTATTGATGTGCATGAAATTGATCCGACGAGCCCCAACCGGCTCGTCCAAATGACCTGCCGGCCAAGGCTGCAGGTGCTGGATTCTCGAGGCGGGGAGGCGTATGCCTCCCCGGTTCGTTTTTGGAAACCACATGAAAATTCTGATCGTTGGGCCCAGTTGGGTCGGTGACATGGTGATGGCGCAGACACTGTTTCAGTGTCTCAAGCAGCGCCACCCGCAGTGCGAAATCGACGTGCTGGCCCCCGAGTGGAGCCGGCCGATCCTTGAACGCATGCCCGAAGTGCGCCAGGCCTTGAGCTTCCCGCTCGGCCATGGCGCCCTCGAGCTGGCGACCCGTCGGCGCATCGGCAAATCCCTGGTCGGCCAGTACGACCAGGCGATCCTGCTGCCCAATTCCCTGAAGTCGGCGCTGGTGCCGTTTTTCGCTGGCATCCCGAAACGCACCGGCTGGCGTGGCGAGTTCCGCTACGGCTTGCTCAATGACGTGCGCACCCTGGATAAAGAACGCTACCCGTTGATGATCGAACGCTTCATGGCCCTGGCCTACGAGCGTGGCGCCGAGCTGCCGCAACCGTATCCACGGCCGAGCCTGCAAATCGACCCGGTGACTCGCGAAGCCGCGCTGGCCAAATTCGGCCTGACCCTGGATCGTCCGGTATTGGCCCTGTGCCCCGGCGCCGAGTTTGGCGAGTCCAAGCGCTGGCCGTCCGAGCATTACGCCAAGGTCGCCGAAACCAAGATCCGCGAAGGCTGGCAAGTCTGGCTGTTCGGTTCGAAAAACGATCACGCGGTCGGCGAAGACATCCGCGCGCGGTTGATTCCCGGTTTGCGTGAAGAGTCGGTGAACCTCAGCGGCGGCACGTCCCTGGCCGAGGCCATCGACCTGATGTCCTGCGCCGATGCCGTGGTGTCCAACGACTCCGGCCTGATGCACGTCGCCGCGGCCCTGAACCGTCCGCTGGTTGCCGTCTACGGCTCGACTTCGCCGGGCTTCACCCCGCCACTGGCCGAGCACGTCGAGATCGTTCGCCTGGGTATCGAATGCAGTCCGTGCTTCGATCGCACCTGCCGCTTCGGCCATTACAACTGCTTGCGCCAACTGATGCCGCAACCGGTCAACGAAGCCTTGCAGCGGTTGCAGGGCACTGTGGTCGAGGTCAATTAGTTTGCGGGTACTGTTGATCAAGACTTCCTCGCTGGGCGACGTGATTCACGCGTTGCCAGCGTTGACCGACGCGGCGCGGGCGATCCCCGGCATCACGTTCGACTGGGTGGTGGAAGAAGGCTTTGCCGAGATTCCGACCTGGCACCCGGCCGTGGGCAAGGTGATCCCGGTGGCGATCCGGCGCTGGCGCAAAAACATCTGGCAGACCATTAAAAGCGGCGAGTGGAAGCGCTTCAAACAAAGCGTTCGCGAGACTAAATACGATTTGGTGATCGACGCCCAGGGCTTGCTGAAAAGCGCCTGGCTGACCCGTTACATCAAGGCCCCGGTGGCCGGGCTGGACAAGGATTCGGCTCGCGAACCGATGGCTGCGCGCTTTTACTCCCGACGTTTGTCCGTGGGCCGTGGTCAGCACGCGGTCGAGCGAGTTCGTCAGTTGTTCGCCTTGGCGCTGGGCTACGACTTGCCCAAGGGCTTGGGCGATTACGGCCTGAACGTCGAGCGTCTGGTAGAGCTGCCACGCAAGAATCCGTACGTGTTGTTCCTGCACGGCACAACGTGGGACACCAAACACTGGCCCGAAGCCTACTGGCGTGAGCTGGCCGAGCGTGTCGGTCATCTCGGTGTCGCGGTGAAGTTGCCGTGGGGCAACCCGATCGAGAAGGCCCGCGCCGAGCGCATCGCCGCCGGTTTCCGCCATGTCGAAGTGCTGCCCAAACTGAATCTGGCCGGTGTTGGCAAAGTATTGGCCGGTGCCCAGGCGTGTGTGGCCGTGGACACTGGACTCGGTCACCTGGCCGCCGCGCTGGACGTGCCGACCCTGTCGCTGTTCGGTCCGACCAACCCGGGCCTGACCGGCGCCTACGGCAAGGCGCAGATTCACATAGCCAGCGACTTTCCGTGCGCACCGTGCCTGCAAAAGAAATGCACCTATCAACCGACGACCGAAGATGCTCGTCAGTTTGACCTGAAACGCGAGTGGCCCCTGTGCTTCACGCGTCTGAATCCCCAGCGTGTCGCCAGCCGACTGAGCACGTTGTTACTGGCTGAGGAGCTGCGCTGATGCAATTGGCTTTTGTCCTTTATAAATATTTTCCGTTTGGCGGTTTGCAGCGCGATTTCATGCGCATTGCCCTGGAGTGTCAGCAGCGTGGGCATCAGATCCGCGTCTACACCCTGATCTGGGAGGGCGACGTTCCTCCGGGTTTCGAAGTGCTGGTGGCGCCGGTCAAGGCGTTCTTCAACCATCGACGCAACGAGAAGCTCAGCGAGTGGATGGAGGCCGATCTGGCCAAGCGTCCGGTGGATCGCCTGATCGGTTTCAACAAGATGCCGGGCCTGGACGTCTACTACGCCGCCGACGGCTGCTTCGAAGACAAGGCGCAGAACCTGCGCAACTCGCTGTACCGTCGTTGGGGCCGCTACCGGCACTTCGCCGAGTACGAGCGCGCAGTGTTCGCCAAGGACGCCAAGACCGAAGTGCTGATGATCTCTGAAGTCCAGCAGCCGTTGTTCATCAAGCATTACGACACGCCGCTGGAACGCTTCCATTTGCTGCCGCCGGGCATTTCCCAGGACCGTCGCGCGCCAGCGAATGCCGCCGAAATTCGCACCGAATTCCGCCGTGAGTTCAAGCTCAAGGATGACGACTTGCTGCTGGTGCAAATCGGCTCCGGGTTCAAGACCAAGGGCGTGGATCGCAGCCTCAAATCGTTGGCGGCGTTGCCCGCTGATCTGAAGAAACGTACCCGGCTGTTTGTAATTGGCCAGGACGACCCCAAATTGTTCCAGATGCAAAGCGCGACACTGGGGCTCGGCGACAACGTGACGTTCCTCAAGGGCCGCAGCGATATCCCGCGTTTCCTGTTGGGCGCCGACCTGTTGATCCACCCGGCGTACAACGAAAACACCGGCACGGTGCTGCTTGAAGCGCTGGTCGCCGGGTTGCCGGTGCTGGTGAGCGCGGTCTGTGGTTACGCCCATTACATCGCCGAGGCCGACGCCGGCCTGGTGCTGGACGAACCCTTCGATCAGGCGCAGCTCACGCAGTACCTGACCGGCATGTTGAATGACGCGCAAGCACGAGCGGCGTGGAGCCGCAACGGTCTGGCCTTCGCCGAGACGGCCGACCTCTACAGCATGCCGCAACACGCGGCCGATGTGATTCTGGCGGAGCACGCTTAATGAAGTTGATGCTGGCTGAACCGTTCAAAAGCCTGTGGGCCGGACGCGACCCGTTCGCCGAAGTCGAGGGCTTGCAGGGCGAGGTGTACCGCGAGCTCGAAGCGCGCCGGACCCTGCGCACTGAAGTGAACGGCAACGGGTTTTTCGTGAAAATCCACCGTGGCATCGGCTGGGGCGAGATCTTCAAGAACCTGCTCACCGCCAAGCTGCCGGTACTCGGTGCGGGCCAGGAGTGGAAGGCCATCCAGCGCCTGCAAGACGTCGGCGTGCCGACCATGACCGCCGTGGCTTACGGCGAGAAGGGTAGCAATCCGGCGGACCAGCACTCGTTCATCGTCACCGAAGAACTGGCGCCGACCGTCAGCCTCGAAGATTTCAGCATCGATTGGGTCAAGCACCCGCCCGAGCCGAAGCTCAAGCGCGCACTGATCGCCGAAGTCGCGCGCATGACCGGCATGATGCACCGCGCCGGGGTCAACCATCGCGACTGCTACATCTGCCACTTCCTGTTGCACACCGACAAACCGGTGACCGCGGACGACTTCAAACTCTCGGTGATCGACCTGCACCGCGCCCAGACCCGCCCGGCGATCACTCAGCGCTGGCGCAACAAGGATCTGGCGGCGCTGTACTTTTCGGCCCTGGACATCGGCCTGACCCGGCGCGACAAATTGCGTTTCCTCAAGGGCTACTTCCAGCAGCCTTTGCGCCAGATTCTGGGTGAAGAAGCCGGGTTGCTCGCCTGGCTCGAAGGCAAGGCCAACAAGCTTTACGACCGTAAACAGCGATACGGGGATGCGCTCTGATGCCGGGTTGGAGACTGGAACCTGCCTACAGCGATCTGGCCGAAGACTTCGGTAGCCTGGAAGCGGTGTTTGCCCTTCAGGGCGAGCGCCTGACCCGTGACCCGTTGTCCGAGGTCATCCGCGTCAAGCGCAACGGCGTCAACTATTACGTCAAGCGCTACGTCGGTGCCGGCAAAGGCCTGCGTCGCTATTTGGGCAAGCCACGGGTGAAAGCCGAATGGCAGAACCTCAAGCGCTTCGCCAAGTGGGGCATCCCGACTGCCGAAGTTGTGGCCTGGGGCCTGGAGCGGCGCGGTGCGGCGTACGACCGTGGGGCGATGATCACTCGCGAGTTGCCGAACACCGAAGACTTGTCGGCCCTGGCCGACCGGCATGATCCGAAACTGGCGGACCGCGCCTGGGTCGATAACATCAGTCGGCAACTGGCGGGTTACACCCGGACCATGCACGACAATCGCTTCACCCATAACGATTTGAAGTGGCGCAACCTGCTGATCGACGATCAAGCCAGGCTGTTCCTGATCGATTGCCCCAACGGCGATTTCTGGCGCGGTTTCTGGCTCAAATACCGGATCACCAAGGACCTGGCCTGCCTCGACAAGGTGGCCAAATATCACCTGTCCGCTACCCAGCGCCTGCGCTTCTACCTGCAATATCGCGGACGGACCCGGCTCAACGCGGCCGACAAAAAACGCATCCGGCACGTGGTGAGATTCTTCGAGGGACGCGAATGACTGATTTTCTGGCCGCTGAAGACCGTGCGCTGCTTGAGCGTCATGGTCTCGGCACCTTCGACGCCCTCTGGGCCAAGCAGCTCGACGCGGTGGATGAACCCAACACCGCGGGCGGCGGCTGGAGCAGCGTGTTTCGGCTGGATCTGGAAGGTCAGGGGTTCTACCTCAAGCGCCAGAGCAACTACCTGACGCGGACCTTGCACGCGCCGTTCGGCGAACCGAGTTTTGCCCGCGAATTTCGCAACATCACGCGCTATCAGAAAATGGGCATCCCGGCGCTGCAAGCGGCGTTTTTCGGTGAGCGCAAGGTCGACGGCGAAGTTCGGGCGATCCTGCTGACCCGCGCGCTGGATGGCTGGGATGACCTGGACTCGTTGTTGCAGCGCTGGTCGGACCTGAGCGCGGCGCAGCACTCGGCAATTCTGCACGCCTGCGGGCAACTGGCGCGGCGCCTGCACAGTGTGCGTCAGGTGCATGGCTGCTTCTACCCGAAACACATTTTCCTGCGGGCCACCGGCGACGGTTACCAGGCGCAATTGATCGACCTGGAAAAGACCCGGCCCTTGCTGTTCGGTCAGCGTGACCGGATCAAGGATCTGGAGCCGCTGCTGCGCCGGGCGCCGGAATGGACCGAAAGTCAGCTGCGCGAGATGTTGGCCAGCTACGTCGATCAGTCCAGTGACAGTTCGTTGGTGGACACCTGGGTTTCGCGCCTGACCGCACGGCGCAGTCACAAGGAGACGCGTTGATGCGTTTGTCCGAACTGAAAAACGCCGGCCGTAGCCCGAGCCTGCCATTGAGCATTCCGCTGGCCGATGCCGCCGGGCCTGCCGATTTGCAATTGTTGAGCTTGCTGCGGGTGTTGCCGGGGCAGCGTTACGTTGGCGCGGGCGTTTGGCGCGGCCGGCCGGTGCTGGCCAAATTGTTGGTCGGCAGCAAAGCGGCGCGGCATTTCCAGCGTGAACGCGATGGCGTGCGTTTGCTGGCAGACCAGGGCCTGACCACACCGCAACTGTTGGCGGATGGCTTGAAGGACGGCGAGGGCGGTTGGCTGCTGTTCGATTTCATCGAAGGCGCCGAGAGCCTGGGGGACACCTGGAAACAGGTCGAACACTTGCCAGTGCTGGCAGATATGCAAGGCGCGGTGCTGGCCGAGGCGTTGGGCGCTATCGGCCAAATGCATCGCAAGGGCCTGTGGCAGGAAGACCTGCACCTGGACAACCTGTTGCGCCAGCGTGGTCGGCTGTACCTGATCGATGGCGGCGGTGTCTGCGCCGAAACCCCTGGCCAACCGCTGTCACGACAGAAAGTTTTGGAAAACCTCGGCGTATTTTTCGCCCAGTTGCCCAAGACGCTGGAACCGTTCACCGAAGAATTGCTGGTGTATTACCTGTTGAGCAACGGCGAGCACGCCTTGCCGATGGAAGCCTTGCAGAAGCAGATCGACAAGGTCCGCCGCTGGCGCCTGAAGGACTTCCTGATCAAGTGCGGCCGTGAGTGCACGTTGTTCAGCGTTCAGCGCGGGGCGTTCGGTTTGCGGGCGATTCGTCGCGAGGAAGCAGCGGCGATGTTGCCGGTACTGGAGCAGGCCGATGCCTTGCTCGATCAGGGCCATTTGTACAAGACCGGCGGCGCGGCGAGCGTTGGCAAGGTCGACGTCGCCGGACGCACGCTGGTGATCAAGCGCTACAACATCAAGGGCTTTGCCCACTGGCTCAAACGCTTCTGGCGCCCGAGCCGTGCCTGGCATTCCTGGCGCGAAGGCAATCGCCTGGCGTTCCTGGGCATCGCCACGCCCAAGCCATTGGCCGTGCTGGAAAAGCGCTTCCTGTGGCTGCGCAGCCGGGCTTATCTGGTGACCGAGTACCTGCCGGGGCCGGACATCATCGAGCGTTTTGCGCCGTATGTTGAGAGTGGTTCGGCACCAGAAGCCGAATTGCTGGCGCTGGATCACCTCTTCGCCGAACTGATTCGCGAGCGGATCAGCCATGGTGATTTCAAGGGTCATAACCTGTTCTGGCAGCAGGATCGCTGGGCGCTGATCGATCTGGATTCGATGTGTCAGCACGGCTCCGCGGGCAGCTTCGCCCCGGCGTATGCGCGGGATCGGGCGCGGTTTATGCGTAATTGGCCGGAGAGCAGTGCGTTGTATCGGGTGATTGATCAGCGGTTGCCCAAGGACATCAGTAGCGCCGCATAGGGCGCCAAGATCGCAGCCTGCAGCAGCTCCTACAGGGATTTGTGTCGGTCGCATATTGGCGGCGTGGCAATGGCCCTTGTGTAGGAGCTGCCGCAGGCTGCGATCTTTTGATCTTGATCGTCCGCGTCAAACAACCTCTGGGTCATTCCCGCCATGTTTACGCTATAATCCCGCCCTTTAGCTGTCTCTCGCCCCTTGCGAGGGCACATTAATTTTTGAGGCGCTTGTCGCCTGAATGCAGACTAAAGAGGCTAGACCCCTGTGGCATTGACGATTCTTGGCCTGTCCGGCGCCCTTAGCCATGATCCTTCCGCAGCCTTGTACATCGACGGCAAGCTGGTCGCGGCGGCTGAGGAAGAGCGCTTCGTACGCGATAAACATGCAAAGAACCGCATGCCCTACGAATCGGCGAAGTTCTGCCTCGAACAGGCAGGCATCAAGCCGTCCGACGTTGACGTGGTCGCGATCCCGTTCGCCCCGATCAGCCTGTTCGGCAAGGCGCGCTGGCACTACGCCAAGCGTTACTGGTACGCCCCGGACCGCGCCCTCGACGCGATCCTGATGGGCAACCGTCGCTACAAGCGTTATCGCAACAAGATCGTGTTCTGCCTTGAGCAACTGGGTTTCGACCCGAAGAAAATCAAGATCGAGCCAGTCGAGCACCACTTGGCCCACGCCTCCAGCGCTTACCACTGCTCCGGTTTCAAAGAGAAAACCGCGATCCTGGGGATCGACGGCAAGGGCGAGTACGCCACGACCTTCTTCGGTTATGGCGAAAACGGCAAGATCCACAAGATCAAGGAATTCTTCGATCCCGATTCCCTCGGCGGCCTGTACGGCGCGATCACCGAGTTCCTCGGTTTCGAGATGCTCGACGGCGAGTTCAAGGTCATGGGCATGGCGCCGTACGGCGACGCCAGCAAATACGATTTCTCGCGCCTGGCCTCGTTTGAAAACGGCGAGCTGGTGATCAACACCGACTACGCCAACGTCATCGGCCTGCGTCGTTATAAAGAGAAGGGCAAGGGTTTCTACTTCTCGCCGAAGCTGATCGAGTGGCTGGGGCCGAAGCGCGAAGGCGACATCGCCGACGAGCCGTACATCCACTACGCGGCCAGCATGCAAGCGCTGTTCGAAAAGATCTCGCTGCAGATGATCGACCACTACCTGGGCGACGTGCTCAAGGAAACCGGCAAGCTGGCCTTCGCCGGCGGCTGTGCGTTGAACGTCAAGCTGAACCAGAAAATCATCGCCCGCGATGACGTCAAGGAACTGTTCGTGCAGCCTGCGTCCGGCGATGCCGGTACCGCGGTGGGTGCCGCAGCCTACGTGTCCCACGCCCGTGGTGTGCCGGTCGAGAAGATGGAACACGTCTACCTCGGCCCGTCCTACAGCAACGAAGACGTGATCGCCGCGTGCGCCCGTCACCCGAGCAAGCCGGCCTGGCGCAAGATCGAGAACATGCCGGAGAACATCGCCAAGATCATGGTCGACGGCAACCCGGTGGCCTGGTTCCAGGGTCGTATGGAGTTCGGTCCGCGCGCGTTGGGCGGTCGTTCGATCATCGGTTGCCCGAGTGCGACCGGCGTGGCTGACCGTATCAACCACCAGATCAAGTTCCGCGAGCGCTGGAGGCCTTTCTGCCCGTCGATGCTCGACACCGTGGCCCCGCAGATGATCAAGGTCGATCACCCTGCACCGTTCATGACCTTCACCTTTGAAGTGGCGGAAGAATGGAAGACCCGCGTGCCGGAAGTCGTCCACGAAGACGGTACGTCCCGGGCCCAGGTGCTCAAACGCGAATACAACCCGCGCTACTACGACATGATGAAAGCGCTGGAAGTACTGACCGGCAATGGCGTGTCGCTGAACACCTCGCTCAACCGTCGTGGCGAGGCAATGATCTGCTCGCCGACCGACGCCCTGAACATGTTCTTCGGCTCCGACCTGCAATACCTGATCATGGAAGACATTCTGGTGGTCAAAGAAGGCGCGGACGCTTATGACACGCTCGGCTGAGCGCCATGTGCTGCAGTTCTGCCACGGCTATGACGGGCCGTTCCTGGACTGCGCCCGGCAATACGCCAGCCTGTTCGCGGGGACTGGCTATCGGGTGACCACGGTCTTTTTGACCGGGGCCGCCGATAGCGACGTCGCCGCGGGCTGCGCTTCCGATGAAGTGCTGTTCATGGAATACAGCTCCAAGGCCATTCGTGGCCTGAAGCTGGGCGCCATCGGCGATCTGCGCAAGATCGCCGCCTCGCGCAACTTCAGTTTCTGCATCGCCCATCGTTTCAAGCCGATCTACATCGCCTTGCTCGGCACCTCGTTGCCGGTGATTGGCGTGCACCACGCGTTTGACGATTACAAACGCGGCACGCGCAAACTGTTCGCGCATATTTTCCGCAAGCGCTTGAGCCTGCTCGGCGTGTCCGATGCGGTGCGCGACGACATGCGCCAGTGCTTGCCGAAATGGCCGGCGGCGCGGATTCAGACGCTGTACAACCGTATCGATGTGCAGGCCTTGCAGGTCACTCAGGTATCGACTCGCGAAGCCCGGGAAACCCTCGGTCTGGCGGTGGACGCCTGGGTGGTCGGCAACGTCGGGCGGCTGCATCCGGACAAGGATCAGGCCACGCTGCTGCACGGTTTCGCCGCGGCGTTGCCGGGTTTGCCGGGCAATAGCCAACTGGTGATTCTCGGTTCCGGTCGCCTGGAACAGAGCCTCAAGGATCTGGCCCGTGAACTGGGGATCGGCGACCGCGTGCTGTTCCTCGGCCAAGTGCCCGAAGCCCGGCGTTACTTCCGCGCTTTTGATGTATTTGCCCTCAGTTCCGATCACGAACCGTTCGGCATGGTGCTGCTTGAAGCCATGGCCGCCGGCGTACCGTTGCTCGCCACCGCATGTGGTGGGGCGAAGGAAGTGGTCGAAGGCGTGGGCATTCTGTTCCCGCTGGGCGATGCCGAGCGCTTGGCGCAAGGGCTGCAACATTTGGCCGCGATGAACGAGCAGCAACGTCGCCAGTGTGCCGAGCTGATGCTCGACCGCTTGCGCGAGCGCTTCTCCGACCGCGCGGTGCGCGAGGCTTTCTGGCATTTGCCACACGTTACCGAACTGGCACAGAGGGGCTGATGCTCAACCGATTTCAAGGCTGGCGCGAACGAGGCTGGGCGTCGGTCGACGCCTCGACTTATGCCGATGCCTGGCAGCGTTTTGGCGGCAGTGTCGCCACCCATCCCATCGTCGTCGAGCGGCTGGCCGCGCTGGCGGAGATACCGGTGCGCTACCTGGCCTGGGAACACGATGGCGAAATCAAAGCCGCGATCCCGACCTGGGGCCGCGACCTCGCCTTGTCCAAGGACGTGCTCAAACGCAGCGGCAAAAAAGGCTTGTTCGACCTCGGCAATGCCGAGCTGATCTTGCCGGCCGCCGCCGAGGCTCAGGCTCCTTTGCGTCATCGCGGGCGTTACTTGTCCGCCCTGAACGAAGGTCGCTTCAGCGGCATCAAGCTGCAAACCGAACAACTGGCCATGGCCCGCACCCCCGAAGAACTGTCGAAAAAGTTTCGCTACAACCAGCGTCGCGAATTGCGTCTGCTGGAGGAAGCAGGTGGAGTGGTACGGCCGGTCAGCGACTTTTCCAGCAGCGAACTGGCGGCGATCTACTGCGACCTGTTCCAGCGCCGCTGGGGCTTTCCGGCGACCGGCGCGGCGCGCATGGGCGAGGTGATCGAGTTGTTGCGGGAGTTGTTGATCGGCTCGGTGATTTTCCTCAACGAGACGCCGATTGCGATTCAACTGGTGTACCGCGTCGAAGCGCCGGAGTGGATCAGCGTCGAGTACATCAATGGCGGCGTCGATCCTGAAACCCGCGAGTTCAGCCCCGGCAGCGTGCTGAGTTTTCTCAACACCCAAAGCGCCTGGGAACACGCTCGCGCCTTGGGTAAACCGCTGCGGTTTTCCTTCGGTCGGGCCGACCGTGAATACAAGGACCGCTGGTGCAATCCTGTGCCGGTCTTCACCGTATGAGCCAACCCATGAGTCGCAAACAGCAACTGCTCAAGCGTCACCGTCGCAACAAACGCATCGGTCTGCTGATCGCGTTGGCGCTGTTGATCGTCATCGGCCTGCTGGTGGCCTGGTGGCTGCCGCTGGTGCTCGCGGTCCTGGGCTGGATCGCCCATGAGGCGTGGTTCGCCGACCATTTGTTCTATTCGCCCAAAGACGATTACCAGTACAGCTTCCCGCCCTACACCCAGCGGCCCAAGGTTCACTTGGTGGGCGAGCACCTGCGGCTGGACGAAGGCGTGATGCTGGTCGACGACGCCACGCTGGTCCTGGCGTTGCGGGTCAAAAGCACCTGGCTGGGCCGTTTTATCGACCCGGTGATCGAGTTGGCCGGTGGCAATAACCCCGACCAGCAAACCTTCGAACGCGGCGTCGATGGCCTGCGCTACTTGAACCTGACGGGTCAGTCGCACGTACTGTCCCAAGGACAGTTGCGGTTGCGCGGGCGCTTCTGCCGGTTGCTCGGCGAACCGGTGCTCTGGGCCTTTGAGCTGCCCGATTACCACCGTCAGCGAGTCATGGTCATTGCGCCCCACGCCGACGACGCCGAACTGGCGGCCTACGGTTTGTACAGCCAGGCCAGTGAAGCCTGGATCGTCACGCTCACCGCCGGCGAGATCGAAGCCGAACACTATCAGCAGATGGGTCTGAACAAGGTTGAAGCGGCGCGGCTCAAGGGCCGCTTGCGTGCCTGGGACAGCATCGCCGTGCCGCGCTGGGCCGGAGTGCCGGAAGCGCATTGCGTGCAGCTGGGCTATTTCTGCCTGCAACTGGCGGCGATGAAAGCGGCGCCGTCGCAACCGATGGGTTCGCGGGAAGCGGAGTTGGGCGACACCCGCCTGTTTCGTCAGTTGAACCCGTTCACTCTGCCGGGCGATGCCGACGGTGCGCCGACCTGGAACAACCTGCTGGCCGACCTGCGTGAAGTGCTGATGCGAGCCCGTCCGGAAGTGATCGTGTTGCCGCACCCGACCCTCGATCCGCACCCCGATCATATCTGCGCGCAGGAAGCCGTCCTTGAAGCACTCCGGGGCCTGGACTTCCAGCCGACCCTGCTCGGCTACGCCAATCACCTGCACGACAATGATCGCTGGCCGATGGGCAATGAGGGCCAGGGCATTGCGCTGCCGCCGGCATTCGATTCGAGCGTGCCCATGCAGCCGTGCTGCCTGCCGATGTCTATCGAGCAACAACGCGACAAGGCGATGGCGCTGGGCATGATGCATGACTTGCAACCGCCCCTGCCGTTCAAGCGACGTTTGCGCCGCTGCATACAACGGCTGTTGGCTGGACGGGTGCCGCCGACTTATGGCGAGAATGAGTTCTTCCGCAAAGCGGTGAGACGCCATGAATTGTTGTGGGTTTTGAAGCAAACAGATACATCTGCACAGTAAAAATGAAGCATGACGCGGTTTAGCATGTCGGCAAATTAAACAGCCGCAGTGACTTTGTGTGATGAACTCATGCCCGCGTATTCTTTTTCTGATTCCTTATTTCGGCCATTGGCCGTTCTGGATGCCGTTCTTTCTGGAGAGTTGCAGACGTAACGCCGATATCGACTGGTTACTGTTCAGTGACTGCGGTACGCCTGAAAATCTGCCGCCCAACGTCACCGTCGAGGCCATGACCTTCAGTGATTATTGTGCGTTGGTGTCACGGCGCTTGAAGATCGACTTTGCGCCCGCTGCCGCTTACAAGCTGTGCGATATCAAGCCGGCGTTGGGACACATTCATGCCGACCGCCTGCAAGGCTATGATTTCTGGGCGTTTGGCGATATTGATCTGGTGTATGGTGACCTGCGAAGTTACTTCACCCCGGATCGGCTGGCCGGTCATGACCTGTTTTCTACCCATGAGCGGCGGGTTGCAGGGCATCTATGCCTGATGCGCAATACCGCGCGCAAGCGTGAGTTGTTCATGCAGATCAAGGGTTGGCAAACGCGTTTTACCGACCAGGAGCATCACGCGCTGGACGAAGGGGCTTTCAGCCGTATCTTCCACTGGCGCAAGAATTTTCCAGAGCCGCTGTTCACCCTGGTGGGCAAGCTCAATCCGTGGCGTCGCCGCAGCGAATTCACCGAGGCCTTCAGCACGCCGGGTGGCTGCATCAAGTGGCATGACGGCACGGACGATTTTCCGCGTCACTGGTATTGGCGCGATGGCAGTTTGAGCAATGATCGCGATGGCGATCGCCGGTTTCCGTATTTCCACTTCGTTTGCTGGAAACGCAACGAGTGGTCACGGTTGCCCCCACCCGATCCAGCCGAGGTCAGGCGCCTCGCCGCCGAACCGGCCTGGGTCATCGATGCGACTGGTTTCCACGGGGAGAGTTATGAGTCAACGGTCAAAGGTTCTGCAACTGCAGCCTGACTACAACGTCAAAGCCCATGATTTTGCCGACCTGGCAGAGCAGATCGTCAAGGCGCTGCCGAGCGATCGCTATGAGGTGACTGCCGCGTTTCTACGCGGCAAGCCGGGGCCGGGCGAGGCAGTGAGCCGTGCCGACCGTTCGGTGTATTTCGAGTTTTCCGACAAGTCCCTCAAGGGCATGCGCCTGCGCGCGATGTGGCAGTTGTACAAGTTTTGCCGCGCAGAGAAGTTCGACGTGGTGATCTGCAACCGTTTCAAACCCGTGAACATGATGCTGACGCTCAACCGTTGGCTGAAAGTGCCGCTGTGCATCGGCATCTCCCACGGTTTTGGCGAGTACGACCGGTTTTACCGGCGCCGCCAGACCCAGCGCCTGGTGGATCGGCACTGGCGCTTCGTCGGCGTCTCGCCAGCGGTCAAACAGTACCTGCTGGACTGCGATTGCGGCTTTACCGAGCAGAACACCTACGCCATCACCAACGCCATCGACATCGAGCAGGCCGAAGGCTTGCAGCACAGCCGCGAGCGCGCCCGTGAGATGTTGGGCATCGACCCGTCGGTGCGGCTGATTGGCGCCCTGGGTCGCCTGGTGCCGGTCAAGGGGCATACCTACCTGTTGCAGGCATTTGCCGCGCTCAAGGACAAATACCCGAACACCCAACTGGCGATTATCGGTGCCGGCCGCGAAGAAGCGAAACTGGCCGCCGAGATCGAGCGCCTGGGCCTGACCGGCCGGGCGCATCTGCTGGGTTTCAAGGAAATCGCCTTGCAGTACATTCGCGCGTTCGACGTCTGGACCATGCCGTCCCTGGCCGAAGGCCTGGGCTTGGCACTGCTCGAAGGCATGAGCGGGCATCTGCCGGTGATCGCTTCGAACGTGCCGGCCATGTTGCCGCTGATCGAGGGCGCCGGTGGCCTGGCGATTACCCCCAAGGATGTGCCAAGCCTGGTCGCGGCGCTGGATAACTACCTCGGCCTGTCGGACGACGAACTCAAGGCCAAGGGCGAACAGGCGTTCCGTTATCTGCAGACCGAACACGACATCGAGGTGTTCCGCCAGGAATACCTGAACCTGATCGACTCCGGCCTGGAACAGGCTCGCAAGGAACAGAAATGAACGACGCGCAACCCATCGTCACGGTCATCATCGCGTCGTACAACCACGCTCGCTACATCGAGGAAAGCATCCTCAGCGTCATCAACCAGACGTACTCGAACATCGAGTTGCTGGTGGTCGATGATGGTTCAAAAGACGACAGCGTCGAGCGCATCAAGGCGTTGCAGGCTCAACACGGCTTCGATTTCCGGGTTCAGGAGAATCAGGGGCTGACCAATACGCTCAATGGCGCGATCGCCCGTTCCACGGGGAGCCTGATCGTGCCGTTCGGCTCCGATGACATCATGTTGCCGGAGCGCATCGCCACGCAGGTGGCGTACATGGACGGCAAGCCCGAGGTTGGCATTTGCGCCGGCAACATCGAGCTGATCGACGCCGATGGCAATCTGTACCCGGAGAAGCGCCAGCGCCGGGATGTGCCGTTCCGTCGCCTGGATTTCGATGACATGTTCCTGGAGCGCAAGCCTTACCCGCCTGCGCCGACCCTGATGATTCGCCGTGAAGCGCTGGACAAGGTGGGCGGGTTCGATCCGAACATTCGTCTGGAGGATTTGCTGATCGAGCTGAAGGTGACCCATGCCGGTTATTTCATCGACGGCCTGAATGTGCTGATGGCGCGCTATCGCAAGCACGCCACCAACTCCTACAAGAACCACCGTTTCATGATCGACAACATCCTGCGCTCCTACGCCTTGTTCAGCGATCATCCGCTGTACGACGAGGTGCGCTACAAGTTCTTGAGCTCGATGTTCCTTAAAACCGCCAACCGTGACCGCAAGCTGGCGCGGGAGCTGCTGGCGCAGATCCCGCTCAAGGCCTGGAACAAGAAGACCTGGCGTGGTCTGGGGCGGCTGTACTTCTCGCCGCTGGAAAAGGACTGAATTCGTTCAGGCAGTTCGCTCGATGTTATCGGGCGAACTTTTCCCTCAGGTTCTTCGCCATCCGGCCCTGACGCAGCCACTTCAAGACGTGCTTGCCGGCGTTGATGCCAGGCTTTTCGATGTACAGGAAGGTCGCGCTACTGATGATAATCAGCAGGCACGCACACAGCGCCATCGTCGGCAGGAAGACCCAGGTTTCCCGGGTGTCGATGTTCAGCACGTGCGGCAGGCGCTGCACCATGACCCAGAGCAGGAAACCGTGCAGCAGGTAGGTGCTGTAGCTGATTTCTCCCAGCCAGCGGATGCTGCGCGGCTTCAGGGCGCCAAAAAGCGTGTGCCCGGATGCCACGATCACAAAGAACACCGACATCAGCAGCAGCGGCATCAGGCTGAACGCCCGGTTGAAAGCGGTAAAGGCAATGGCCAGGGCGAGCAACGCGATAATGCCCGCCAGTCGCGTCTGACTCCAGGCCACCAGTTGCGGGCGGCGCACCCAGTACGCGGCAGCGATACCCCCCAGGAAGCTGGCCAGGAAATGCTTCTTCAGCGAGTGTTCCCAGCCGACCACCTGGTACAGCACGTAAATGCCGATCAGGCACAACACCACTTGCAGCCAGCTGCCGCGATAGATGAACACCATCGCGGCCAGAGGCAGCGCCAGGTAGAAAAACACCTCGTAGCCCAGGGTCCAGGTGACGTTGGAAATCAGCATGCCCGTCTGGTGGTACTGGTTGATGTCCGGTCGGTCAAAGGTCAGCCAGGCCAGGATCTGTCCGGCAAGCTTGATGCCGGGCTCCTTCAGTTCCCAGTTCTGCAACTGGAAGACCGAGACAAACACAATCAGCATCAGTGGCAGGTACAGCGGATACAGGCGGAACAGCCGGGAGACCGCAAAGGCCAGCCAATCGTGTTGGCGTCCCTGGGAGAGCAATCGGCTCCAGAACAGAAAACCGGTGATCATGAAAAACAGCGCGACGCTGCCTTGGCCGAGCTGCGAATAGAAATTGCTCGGCGGGAAATCAATCACGCCGGTGCGCAGAAAGATCCAGGTAATGATCGAGTGGTGAATAAACACACCAAACGCGAGATAGCCGCGCAAGCCGTCGATGCTGGCAAAGCGACTTTCACCGGAATGCTGAAGGTGGCGGGCGATTTTCGGCACGGCGCGCAACAACAAGGCGGCTGTCAGGATGGCCAGCACGTAGGCTGCCACCGCTATGAGGGGGTTGGTTTCAATCATCAATGAGCCCGGGCCGTGTTGCTGGCGGCCAGCACTTGCCTGTGCAGGTTGTTTACGGCGGATGTGGATGCGGTGGCGGCGTATCCCTGGAGCAGCGCCTGGAAGTGATCTTCGAACAGCCAGCGCCGATCTTCGGTGTAGCGTTGCATATGACGCAAATTACGCTGACGCAGTGACAGACTCAGTGACGACGGGTAGATGCGCATGTCGGCCAGATCGATCAGGCCGAACTCGCCGTCGTCCAGCACCAGTACGTTGCCCAGGTGCAGGGAGCGGAAATACACGCCTTGCTCATGCAACTGCGCCATGAACTTGCCGAAACGCTCTACCAGTGCCTGGCGCACCGCCGGCGCGGTGATCCCTTGCAGGACCTGGCGCAGGGTGTTGCCGGGCAGTGGCGAGTAATGCACCGCGCTGCTGCCGTCTTCGAGGCGGTACAGGGCCAGGGTCTGTGGTGTTGGAATGCCCAGGGTCCGCAGTTGCTCGCTGTTGACGGCAAAGCGTTCGGAATAAGGGTTGAAACTGCCCGAGGTGTACCAGCGACGACGACGGAACAGCTTGAGGAAACTGCCATCGACCAGGCGCAGTACTTTCGGCCCGAGACCATCCTCCTCGATCACCTGGGCATTGGCGGCCATCTGCACGAATGCCGTCGGCGTCAGCGTCTTGACCGGCGTGGCCAGCAGGCGTCTGGCGCGCTGGTTGATGCTCAGCGCAGCGATCAGCGCCAGCGGAATCCACAGCAGGAACCAGTGCTCCTTGGGGCGAGAAATGATCCCGCCGCCCTCGGTCAAACCTGCTCCAATCCCGAATATCAGCCAGGTCGAGGCAACAATGAACAGCGGTTGGACGCGATAGCGCCAGCTGCTCAACAGGGCCCAGGCCTGGAAAAACAGCCAGGGCAACAAGCCGATAATGCCGACGTAATAGAGCACGCCGAGCGCAAAGCTATGCGGCTCTTGCAAGGTGTAGCCGACGCCGGGGTCGAGTGCCAGGCTGGCGTTGTAGCCATGGCCAATCCACGGGTGTTCGGCAATCCGACTCAGGGCCAACTGCCAGATTTCAAAGCGAAAGGAGTCGCCTCGTTCAATGAGCATCCGCGAAAACAGCACGCTGACCGCTAACCCACTGACGGTCAGCGCTGCGAGCAATACGATTGAACGACGATTCCAGCAAATGAAGCCCAGCCAGAGCGCAGCCAGTGTCAGGGCAACCAGTGGGGTCCTGGAGCCCGTGGCGATTACCGCGGCAAACATGATGGCCATCGCCGGAAGGCTGAGCCAGAGCATCTGGCGCCGCTTGCAGGTCATGCTCAGGCTCAACCAATAGGCACAGAAAAAGCCGAAGATATGCGAGCTGAGCAAGGGGTTGTCGAACGCGCCGCCCCCAATCAGTCGCATGCCCGGCTCATAGATATGGGCAAACATGAACAGGTTGTAGACCGAGGCGATCAACCCGACCATCGCCGCGCTGAACAGCAGTGGCTGGATGATTTCGCTGCGGTGGCGCACCAGCAGATAGGAACCGGCGAACAACAGCAGCGTATGAAGCGCCGGCTTGAACTGGGCGGGGATGCTCTCGTCATCCGTCGGTCCCCAGCACAGGCTTAGCAGGGCCCACGCGGCGAACAGCAACAGTGCGATGAACACCGGTTCACGCAGCAATTCCTTGAGTTCCCGCGGGCGCAGGCACAGGGCAATCAGCGATGGAATGCTGAACAGGCCGTAAAACAACTTGTGGTGAAGGCTGCGCCCGGGCAGAAAGAACAGCGCACACAGGAGCAAAAGATAGCCCAGTGGAAGAATCCACAGGCAAATGAAGTCGAAAACTCGATTGGACGTGCTGTTGAAACCGCTGAGTTGCATGCTGAGAGATTCAATCCTGAAGTTGATCGGCCATTTCGGGGGGATGGCTATTTGATGCTGAATGCAGTGCCTAACAATAACAGCCTTTATGCGTTTGCCAGAACCCTGAAGAAGCTGTGCTAAAGTCAGCGTCCTTTTTATCGACATTCGCGTGATATGACCGACTCCAGTCTCTCCGCAAGCCCATCGAGCTTGAAAATCTACTTCCGTCTGCTCGGCTATGTCCGGCCGTACATCAGTCTGTTCCTGATCAGCATTGTCGGCTTTCTGATTTTCGCCTCGACGCAGCCAATGCTCGGCTACATTCTCAAGTACTTCGTCGATGGCCTGTCCAATCCAGAGGCCGTGCTGTTTCCAACGGTGCCTTACCTGCGCGACCTGCAACTGCTGCAGGCGGTGCCATTGCTGATCATCCTGATTGCCGCGTGGCAAGGTTTCGGCTCGTACCTGGGCAACTACTTCCTGGCCAAGGTGTCCCTCGGGCTGGTCCACGACCTGCGGGTGCAGTTGTTCAACAACCTGCTGGTCTTGCCTAACCGGTACTTCGACAAGCATAACTCGGGTCATCTGATTTCGCGTATCACCTTTAACGTGACCATGGTGACCGGGGCGGCCACGGATGCGATCAAGGTCGTAATTCGTGAGGGCATGACAGTGATTTTCCTGTTTGCCTCGCTGTTGTTCATGAATTGGAAGCTGACGCTGGTCATGGTCGCGATCCTGCCGCTGATCGCGGTCATGGTGCGCACCGCGAGCAAGAAATTCCGCAAGCAAAGCAAGAAGATCCAGGCCGCCATGGGCGACGTGACCCACGTGTCCTCGGAAACGATCCAGGGTTATCGCGTGGTCCGCAGCTTCGGCGGCGAAGTCTACGAACAGAAGCGCTTCCTGGCCGCCAGCCAGGGCAACACCGACAAGCAATTGCGCATGACCCGTACCGGCGCGATCTACACGCCGCTGCTGCAACTGGTGATCTACTCCGCCATGGCGGTGCTGATGTTCCTGGTGCTGTACCTGCGCGGCGACGCTTCAGCCGGTGACATGATTGCCTACATCACCCTGGCCGGCCTGCTGCCCAAGCCGATCCGCCAGTTGTCCGAAGTCAGCTCGACCATCCAGAAAGGCGTGGCCGGTGCCGAGAGCATTTTCGAACAGCTGGATGTCGAGCCGGAAATCGATACCGGTACCATTGAGCGCGATGCGGTCACTGGTCGCCTGGACGTGCGCCACCTGAGCTTCACCTACCCGGACACCGATCGCCAGGTGCTCAACGACATCAGCTTCTCGGTTGAGCCGGGGCAGATGGTGGCGCTGGTAGGGCGTTCGGGCAGTGGTAAATCGACGTTGGCCAACCTGATTCCACGCTTCTATCACCACGACAAGGGCGAGATCCTGATCGATGGCGTTGAAGTGGAACAATACAAACTGCTGAACCTGCGCAAGCACATCGCCCAGGTGACCCAGCATGTGACGCTGTTCAGCGACACCGTGGCCAACAACATCGCCTATGGCGATCTGGCCGGCGCGCCCCGTGAAGACATCGAGAAAGCGGCGAAAGACGCTTACGCCATGGACTTCATCGCGCAGTTGCCCGAAGGCCTGGACACTCAAGTCGGCGAGAACGGCGTGTTGCTGTCCGGTGGTCAGCGCCAGCGTCTGGCGATTGCCCGGGCGTTGCTGAAAAACGCACCGTTGCTGATCCTCGACGAAGCCACCTCGGCCCTTGATACCGAATCCGAGCGGCACATCCAGGCGGCACTGGACCAGGTCATGAAAGGCCGGACCACCCTGGTGATCGCTCACCGGTTATCGACCATCGAGAAGGCTGACCTGATTCTGGTCATGGACCAGGGCCGGATCGTCGAGCGCGGCACCCACGCCGAACTTCTGGCCCAGAACGGCTACTACGCCCGCTTGAACGCCATGGGCCTCGACGCCCCGGCAGAAGACATCGCCTGACCTGCGGCGGGGGTGAGCCTGACTCACCCCTCGCTCATCGGACGTGCAAGGCGTCCGGTGATTTGTATCGGCTTGCTTACCCGTCCTGACCAAACCTGAATAAATCTCTGCACCGCGCTTGTTAAGGTTCCTGAACGAACTTTGACTTTCATCGGCGGGGCCATCCCCGTCGCGCGGGTATTGCCATGTTGCAACGCTATCTCTGGAAACTGTTGCCCAAGCAGCAGCGGGCCTTCCTGCTGGGGCGCCTGTCGGTTGTCGACCGCCAGGTCGTGAACAAGTCGATGTCGGCCAATCTGCACTTTCCCAAGTCCTTCGCACAGCGTGAATGCCTGTTCATTCACGTGCCCAAATGTGCCGGGAGTAGCGTGTGTGCGGCATTGTTCGACGACTGGAGCCCCGGGCACTTGCCGTTGTACTGGTACGAGCAGCAGTTTCCCGAACAGTTTGCCTCCAGTTTCAAATTCGCTTTTGTTCGCGATCCGCTGGAGAGGGCGTATTCGGCTTATGCGTTCCTGCGGGGTAATGAGTTGGGCCGGCGAGATCAGGCGGCGCAGAACCTGGTCAGTCAGTACCGCGATTTCGATGACTTCGTGGCGCGCTGGCTGCACCCGGAGACGATTGGCCGGCAACTGCATTTTGCGGCGCAAACGGATTTTCTCACTGACTCCCTGGGGCATCTGGCGCTGGATTTCATCGGCTATCAGGAACACCTGGCGCGGGATTTCGCGCTGGTCTGCGAGCAGTTGAAGTTTGCGGTGGACTTGCCTCACATCAACAGCTCGCAGCAACGCCAGCCGAGGCTTGCCCGTGATTTCTGTTCGGTTCGGACCCGTCGGCTGGTGCGCCGGGTTTATCAGCGCGATTACGAGATGCTCGGCTATGAATGAGGCCCAATCGATGTCAGCGCCCATGCCGGCGATTCGCCCCTATGGATTGGCGCTATCGAGCCAGGCCCGGGCCGCGCTCAAGTCGCAGCGTCCGTGCTGCCTCTGGTTGACCGGATTGTCCGGGGCGGGCAAGTCGACCCTGGCCAATGCCCTGGAGCTGCAACTCAATCAACGTGGCCTGCACACCTTTATCCTCGATGGCGACAACCTGCGCGGTGGTCTGTGCCGCGACCTGGGGATGGGGGCTGATTGTCGCCGGGAAAACATTCGGCGCATGGCCGAGGTGGCGCGACTGATGGTCGATGCCGGGCTGATTGTGATCGTGGCGGCGATCTCGCCGTTTCGCGCCGAGCGTGAGGCGGCGCGGCAGCTGTTTGCTGAAGGTGACTTCATCGAGGTCTACGTGAGCACGTCATTCGCGGTCTGCGCGCAACGCGACCCCAAAGGTTTGTATCAGGCCGCCCTGCAAGGCCGGATCAAGGACTTCACCGGCATCGACAGCCCGTATGAGGCACCGTTGACAGCAGAGTGCGAGATCGACACGCAGAGCCTGGCGCTGGAAGACGCCTGCGCTCGGCTATCGAGTTTTTTGCTCAATAAATGATCAAAAAATCCTGCCAATTCATCCTGTTGCAGCCGTCGCGCAAGCCGGTGCCAACCCTGTGGTAATATCGCGCCCCTGTTCATTTTGTATGTGGGTTGCTCCATGAAGTTGTCCATGCCGCGATTCGATCAAGCCCCTGTCTTGGTGGTCGGCGATGTCATGCTCGACCGTTACTGGCATGGTGGTACCTCACGGATTTCCCCTGAGGCGCCGGTACCGGTAGTCAAGGTCGAGCAAATCGAGGACCGCCCGGGCGGTGCCGCCAACGTTGCCCTTAACATCGCCGCCCTCGGCGCCCCGGCCTCGCTGGTCGGTGTGACCGGCGACGACGAAGCCGCCGACAGCCTGGCCAACAGCCTCAAGGGCGCTGGCGTGCGGGCGTTGTTCCAGCGTATTGCGCACCAGCCGACCATCGTCAAGCTGCGGGTCATGAGTCGTCACCAGCAACTGCTGCGGATCGACTTCGAAGAACCGTTCGCCACCGACGCCCTGGCGTTGGGCGAGCAGGTCGACGAATTGCTCGAAGGCATCAAGGTGCTGGTGCTGTCCGACTACGGCAAAGGCGCGCTGAAAAACCATCAGGTGCTGATCCAGGCCGCCCGTGCCCGTGGCATTCCGGTGCTGGCCGATCCCAAGGGCAAGGATTTCTCGATCTACCGCGGTGCGAGCCTGATCACGCCGAACCTCAGCGAGTTCGAAGCCATCGTCGGCGGTTGCGTCGATGAGCACGACCTGGTGAGCAAGGGCGCTACCCTGATGCACGACCTCGACCTCGGCGCCTTGCTGGTGACCCGTGGCGAGCACGGCATGACCTTGTTGCGCCCGGATCATCCGGCGTTGCACCTGCCGGCCCGCGCCCGTGAAGTGTTTGACGTGACCGGCGCCGGCGACACGGTAATTTCGACCCTGGCGGCGGCGATTGCCGCTGGCGAAGAACTGCCCCACGCGGTGGCCCTGGCCAACCTGGCGGCGGGCATCGTGGTCGGCAAGCTGGGTACGGCGTGCATCAGCGCGCCGGAACTGCGCCGCGCCATCCAGCGTGAAGAGGGTTCCGAGCGCGGTGTGCTCGGTCTTGAGCAATTGCTGCTGGCGGTCGACGATGCCCGTGCGCACAACGAGCGGATCGTCTTCACCAACGGCTGCTTCGACATTCTGCACGCTGGCCACGTGACCTACCTTGAGCAGGCGCGGGCCCAGGGCGATCGTCTGATCGTCGCGGTCAACGACGATGCTTCGGTGAGCCGCTTGAAAGGGCCGGGTCGTCCGATCAACAGCGTTGACCGGCGCATGGCGGTACTGGCCGGTCTGGGCGCGGTGGATTGGGTCATCAGTTTCCCTGAAGGCACCCCGGAAAACCTGCTGCGCGAGGTCAAGCCGGATGTGTTGGTCAAGGGTGGTGATTACGGGATCGACCAAGTGGTCGGCGCGGACATCGTCAGCGCTTACGGCGGGACAGTGAAAGTGTTGGGGCTGGTGGAAAACAGCTCGACCACGGCAATTGTCGAGAAGATCCGTAATAACTGACCCCGGCTGATCGTTCCCACGCTCTGCGTGGGAATGCCTCGATGGACGCTCGGCGTCCGCTGTTGGGACGCGGAGCGTCCCGGGCTGCATTCCCACGCGGAGCGTGGGAACGATCAAATACAAGGAGCTGCCGAAGGCTGCGAACTTTTGGCTTTAAGAGCCGACTTTCTTGCGCGGCACGATCTTCTTCAACAATTGCGTGGCCTTCCCCCGCAACCGCGCCAACCCTGAATCCTTCCCGGGCGGCGCCAACCCTTGCTGGCGCACCCAATCCTTCCAGCGAATCCGCTCATCCCTGACCAGCCAGCCTTCCTGTCGGGCAAAACTCTCGGCCAAGTACAACCCTCGGGTACTCGCCGGGTACAGCTGATCCTTCTTCAAGGTGTACAGCTCAGCCATCGGCTGGCCATCTTCCAGCGGCATCAAGTACAAGTCCGGACGCTTGCGGTCCAGCCGTGCCACCAGTTGATCACCTTCCAGGCGCTCGTCGACATGAAACAGGCTCAGGGACTTGGCTTCCTTGGGCACGTCCAGGCGCAAGTCGTAGATCAGTTGCAACGACGCGGTCGGTAAATGCACATAGGCCCGTGGCCGTTCGATCAACTGCATATTGGCGCAACGTACCGGCCGCGCCGAGCCGGACAACGGCGTCAGGCGAAACGGCAGGGCTTCGCGATAATGCAGGGCGGACGAGTAGGGCGCCGGCAGCCAGGTGTCATTGAAGCGCCCGGTCAGCCAGCCTTCCGGGGTTTCCAGCAGGCACTCTTCGGCGATCTCCTGGATCGCCGTGTGCAACGGCAGGTTCAACTCATGAGCCGGCACGTAACCGGAAATCAGCTTGAGCACCACGTCGCCACGGTCTTGCCGACGCTGACGCACCAGTACCCAGTAATCGCGATTCTGCCAATGCAGGGTCAGTCGCACCGAGACCCCGAGATTGGCCAGTTCCAAGGCAAAGCGCTCGGTGTCGGCCACGCTCACCGGGCGACGACGTTGCAGGGTCTGGGAAAAATTCAGCGGCATCCCGACGCTCTGATAACTCAGGCCTTCGGGAGTCGCTTCGACGTACAACGGCAGGGTCTTGAAGTTGCTCGGGTTCTTTCTAATGAGCGTACGCGGCATGTCGGCTCCTGCTTAAGGCCGCGTGGGCGGCATCAGTTTCTACGTAGGACCTGGGCAACGGTCGCGACGTTGTGGGCGAGGTGCAGCGGATTGATGGTCCCGACAATAGCACTGGCAACACCCGGATGTTGGAACAACAACTCGAAGCTGGCGCGCACCGGGTCCACGCCGGGGCTCAGGCACACGTGACCGCTGGCGAGGGCCTTCTTGACCAGGATTGCTTTGCCGTGGGCAGCAGCATAGTCAATCACGGCTTTTTCGTTCTGTTCGTTCAGATTGTAGGTGACCATGGCGCAATCACCTTGTTCCAGAGCCTTCAAGCCGCCTTCGACGGTTTTCCCGGAAAAGCCGAAGCCGCGAATCTTGCCCTCGTTCTTCAGCTCGGCCAGGGTCGCATAGACCTCGCAGTCGTCGAGGATCCTAAGGTCATCGCCGTCGGAGTGCACCAGCACTAGGTCGATAAAATCCGTTTCCAGACGTTGCAGGCTGCGCTCCACCGACAGGCGCGTGTGGGCGGCACTGAAGTCGTGGCTCGACTGGCCATCGACAAACTCTTCGCCGACCTTGCTGACGATCACCCAGTCTTGCCGCTGGCCACGCAGCAACGGCCCGAGACGTTCTTCGCTGCGACCGTAGGCCGGGGCGGTGTCGATCAGGTTGATGCCCATGTTGCGCGCGAGGTTGAGCAGCATCCGCGCTTCGTCATCGTCCGGAATCTGGAAGCCGTTGGGGTACTTCACGCCTTGGTCGCGACCGAGTTTCACGGTGCCCAGGCCGAGGGGCGAAACCAGCAGGCCGGTGCTGCCCAGCGGGCGATGCAGATCGTGCAGGGTTTTTACACTCATGGCAGCAGTTGCTCCCAGGCGGGGACGCCCATCGGTGGTTTTGGCAGATCAGGCAGCGGCGCTGCCGGGCCGGGTTGGATACCGTCGCGGTTCAGGCTGGCGATCACCCGATCAGCGAAGTCCGGCGCCAGCGCCAGTTTGGTTGGCCAACCGACCAGCAACCTGCCCTGTTCGGCGAGGAACGCATTGTCCGGGCGGGTCAGGCCGGTTTGCAGCGGTTCGGCGCGATCCACGCGCAAGGTCGCCCATTGCACGGTGCTGAGGTCGATCCACGGCAGCAACTGGCCCAGTTCTTTTTGCGCCGTGGCGATTTGCTCGGCGGGTTCGCGGGCCACGCCTTCGGCTTCAGCGATATCGCCGCCCAAATACCAGACCCACTGGCCATCGGCAGCCGGGTGAGTGGTGACGGTGATGCGCGGTTTGGTGCCGCCGCCCAGGCAGTGGGCGTACAGCGGTTTGAGGCTCGGGCCCTTGGCGATGATCATGTGCAATGGGCGGCGCTGCATGGCGGGCTGGCTCAGGCCCAACGCTTCGAGCAACGCGGCGGTGCCACCGCCGGCGCTGAGGACGATGCGCTGGGCGCGAATCTCACGGCCGTCGACTTTCAGGCCAACCAGAATTCCGCCGTCCAGCAACGGTTCGATGGTCTGTCCGGCGAGCAAACCGTCGCCCGCCAGATCGGCCAGGCGCTGGATCAGGCTCGGCACGTCGATCACCAATTCGGCCAGGCGATACACCTTGCCCTTGAAGCGCTTGTCTTGCAGCGCCGGCGGCAGTTGATCGCCCTTGACCTGATCGACGCGGCCACGCACGGCTTTGCTGGCGAAG
Source organism: Pseudomonas sp. ADAK2 (assembly GCF_012935755.1). Lineage (GTDB taxonomy): Bacteria > Pseudomonadota > Gammaproteobacteria > Pseudomonadales > Pseudomonadaceae > Aquipseudomonas. Next base: position 3,868,603 of record NZ_CP052862.1, on the reverse strand, counting down.
AAACTGGTGAGGTTGCCGGCGATCGTGCCAGGGGACCACAGGTAATGGGCTTCGGACAGCAGGCGCACACCGCTCAGGTCCAGCTCACCGTCACCGGCCAGCGCTTCACGCCAGCGGCGCGGCATGTCGGCGATGGCTTCCGAAGCGCCGGTCAGCGCACCGTGCAACGCGTACTTGGCGCCGCCATGGATGATGCCCTGGGACTTCACGCTCTGCCCGCCGCCGAGACTGGCACTTTCCACCAGCACGGTCGAAAAACCCTGGCGGCGCAGACGCGCATTCAGCCAGAGGCCGGCGACACCTGCGCCGACAATCAGAACGTCGGTGGAAATAACGGATGGCATGCAGCGACCTCAGTGTTCAAGACGAGGGCGCAGTATACAGATTCATGCCGGACGCAAACTTTGTAGCAACTGCCGAAGGCCGCGTTCGAGGACGAAGTCCTCGCCTTTAATCTGTCTGAAGAATCGCGTTGTCAGGGAATACGACTGCTTCGCAGTCGGACGCAGCCTTCGGCAGCTGCTACATAAAATCGCGGATCAATGCCCCGCGGTTTTGGAGAAGAGCTGGATGACGACGACGCCCAACACAATCAACCCCATCCCCAACATCGCCGGCACATCCAGCTTTTGCCCATAAATAAACAGCGCTGCCACGCTGACCATCACAATCCCCATCCCGGCCCACACCGCGTAGGCCACGCCCACCGGCACGCTGCGCACCACCAGGGTCAGCATCCAGAAGGCGATGCCGTAGCCGACAATGACCAGAATCAGCGGCAGGGGCGTGCTGAAACCTTTGACCGCTTTCATCGAAACAGTGGCGATCACTTCGGCGCAAATGGCGATGGCCAGGTAGTAGTAAGCGGTCATGGGGTAATCCTCAATTGAAGTGTTGCTCTCTGAGGTCGGCATTCTAGAGATTCTCCAGATGCGGTAAAGTCATTACCTATCTGCCTAAGAGATGGGTTGCGCCATGAATATGCAATGGAATCTGGAACAGCTGCGTTTGTTTGTCAGCGTAGCGGAACAGCGCTCTTTTTCGGCGGTGGCGCGGGACCAGCGCAAGGCGCAGTCGGCGGTCAGCAGTTCGATTGCGTTGCTGGAAGAGGACCTGGGCGTAAGCTTGTTCGATCGCAGCAGCGGCCGCCAGCCGAAGCTCACCGAGGCCGGTGGTGCCTTGCTGGAAGAGGCGCGGGAAGTGCTGCGTCAATGCGAGCGTTTGAACGGTCGGGCGCTGGCGATGATGCGTGGCCAGGAAGCGCGCCTGCGGGTGGCGCAGGACGAGGCGATGCCTTATCAGCCGATCATCGAAAGTTTCGAAGCCCTGGCGGAAAAATTCCCCAGCCTTGAAGTGCAGTTGACCAGCGCCGCCCAAGGCGATGTCGCGCGCAAACTGGTGGAGCGTCGGGCGGATCTGGGGCTGTTGTTCTTCCATGATCAGATCCCCGAAGCGCTTGAGCGACGGGTGCTCGGCAGTGTCGAAATGGTCACGGTGTGCGGCAAGGGCCATCCCTTGGCGGGCATGGGTGAAGTCGACTGCCAGCAACTGGCTCAGCATCGGCAGTTGCTGATGTCCACCGAATCCAGCGTTTACCCCGGCAGCGAGCCCGCCAGCCCGCAAGTCTGGCGTGCCGACAGTTTCTACGTGATGGCCGAATGGCTGGTACGCGGTCTCGGCTGGGCCTGGCTGCCGCGGCACGTGGTGCAATACCCGACGTATCAGAATCAGATGGTCGAACTGGTCAGCGAATGGACCCCGCCGGCGCTGGTGGTGGAACTGGTGTGGCGCCGCGACGAACCGCTGGGCCCGGCCGCGCGCTGGCTGGCGGAACGTTTTGCCGTGCACTTGCAGGCGATCGGCTTAAAAACCGATAAACTCCGCCGCCATGAATAGAACTCTCTACACCGCGCTGTTTTACCTGGGGCTGCCACTGGTAGCGATTCGGCTATGGCTGCGTTCGCGCAAGGCGCCGGCGTATGCCAAGCGCATTGGCGAGCGCTTTTCCTATGGGTTGCCCGCGATGAAACCGGGCGGCATTTGGGTACACGCCGTGTCTGTAGGCGAAAGCATTGCGGCGGCGCCGATGATTCGCGCCTTGCTGCAACGTTATCCCACGCTGCCGATCACCGTGACCTGCATGACCCCGACCGGCTCGGAGCGCATCCACGCTTTGTTCGCCGATGAGCCGCGCATCCAGCACTGCTATTTGCCCTACGACTTGCCATGCGCTGCCGCGCGGTTTCTTGATCGGGTCCAGCCGAAACTGGCGGTGATCATGGAAACCGAGCTGTGGCCCAACCACATCCATCAGTGCGCCAAGCGCGGGATTCCCGTGGCGCTGGCCAATGCGCGATTGTCCGAGCGTTCGGCCAAGGGCTATGGCCGCTTCCATAAACTGACCGGGCCGATGCTCGCCGAGATGAGCCTGTTCGCGGTGCAGACCGAGGCTGAGGCCGAGCGTTTCCGCTCACTGGGCGCACGTGCGGAAACCGTCGAAGTCACCGGCTCGATCAAGTTCGACCTGACCATCGACCCACAACTGCTCCAGGGCGCCGCCGAGTTGCGCGGGCAGTGGCAGGCGTTGGAGCGTCCGGTGTGGATCGCCGCGAGTACCCACGAAGGTGAAGACGAAGTGGTGCTGGCGGCCCATCGTCAGTTGCTGGCCAGTCATCCCGATACGTTGCTGATCCTGGTGCCGCGTCATCCGGAGCGTTTCAATTCGGTGTTCGAGTTGTGCCAGCAGCAGGGCTTTGCCACGGTACGGCGTTCCACGGGGGAGTCGGTCACCACCGATACCTCGGTGCTGCTGGGCGACACCATGGGCGAGTTGCTGTTTCTCTATGCCTTGGCCGACAGCGCGTTTGTCGGCGGCAGCCTGGTGCCGAATGGCGGGCATAACCTGCTGGAGCCGGCGGCATTGGCCAAGCCTGTGTTGAGCGGCCCGCACCTGTTCAACTTCCTCGAAATCGCCGCGCAGTTGCGCAGTGCCGGGGCGTTGCGGGAAGTGGAGGATGCCGAAGGGCTGGCGCTGGCCGTGCAGCAGTTATTCGAACTGCCGCGAGATGCGCAGCGCATGGCCGAGGCGGGGTTGAAGGTGATGCGCACCAATCAGGGCGCGTTGCAGCGATTGTTGGGTGGTCTTGGACGATTGATCAACCGCTAATTTGTAGGAGCAAGGCTTGCCCGCGATGGGCCCTTAAGATCGCCATCGCGGGCAAGCCATGCTCCTATTGACCCGGCCGGGCCTTCAATTGCTCGGCCGCAGCTTTGGCCAGGTCCGGCGGCAGGAAGTCTTTATCCGGGTTGTAGTCAGCCTTGAGATAGCGCGACAAATCCTGCAAATCCCCCGGGTTCAATGTGCCCGCCGCTTGCTTCAAGCGCAGGTTGTCGAGGATGTAGTCGTAGCGGGTGTTGTTGTAGTTGCGCACCGAGGTGTACAGCTGACGCTGGGCATCAAGCACGTCAACGATGTTGCGCGTCCCCACCTGATAGCCGATCTCGGTGGCTTCCACCGCGCTCTGGTTGGAGATGATCGACTGCTTGCGCGCCTGCACCTGCTCGACGTCGGTGTTCACCGCGCGGTGCAGGTTGCGGGTGTTTTCCACCACTTGCCGGCGCAGGGATTCGCGTTGCTGCTCGGACTGGTCAAGGCGTGCGTAGGACTCGCGCACCTGGGAGTTGATCAGGCCACCGCTGTAGATCGGGATGTTCACTTGCAAGCCGACGGTGGTTTGCTCGACGTTGCCGCCGTAAGGCTGGCCGAAGGCGTTCGGGTTACTGAAACCCAGCGCGTCGTTGTCACCCTTTTCGTATTTGGCCACCGCATCGAGGGTCGGCGCGTGGCCGGCCTTGCGTTGCTTGAGGGTTTCTTCGGCGGCGCTGACCGCGTAGTTGCTGGCCAGCAGATTCAGGTTCTGTTTGGCGGCGGTGTCGACCCAGGCCTTGGCGTCATTCGGCGCTGGCGGCAGGATCGGCAAGGTGTGGACGATGCCCTGGATCGCGTTGTACTGACGGTTGGTCAGGGTGATCAAGGCTTCGAATGCATCATCCACCTGACGCTGGGCGAGGATTCGATTGGCCCGCGCGGTGTCGTAGCTGGCCTGGGATTGCAGCACGTCGGTCTTGTCCGACAGGCCGACATCGAAGCGCTCGTTGGACTGGTCGAGCTGGCGTTTGAACGCGGCTTCTTCGGCCTTGGTCGAAGCCAGGTTGTCCTGGCTACGCAGCACGTTGAAATAGCTTTCTGCCGATTGCAGGATCAGGTTCTGTTCGGTGGCCGACAGTTGCAGCGAGGCTTGCTCGTTGACGTCCTTGGCGGCCTGGAACTGGAACCAGCGATCGGCGCGGAACAGTGGCTGGGCCAAAGTCGCCTGATAGGAATGGGCATTGCGGTTGGCGGTCGCCGACGGCTGATCGATCTGGGTGCGCACGGAACTCAAGTTGGCCCCGCCCGACAGGTTCGGCAGCAGGCCGGCGCGGGCCTGGGGTACGACTTCTTTCTGGGCGCCGTACTGGGCACGGGCGGCCGCCAGGTCAGCGTTGTTATCCACCGCTTCCTGATAGACGCTGACCAGGTCGGTCTTGGTGGATAAGGGCGCTTCTGCGGCCCAGGCCATTCCATTGGAAGCACAAGACACGGCAAGGGCCAGTGAGAGTTTGCGCAGCATGCGGCCATCCCTAAAAAATTACGCTGATAATTTGAGCGCCAAAGGTAAGGCGCAGCCTGCACAGCGTCAAGGCGCGGCACAGCGTAGCGAGTGTAGTTGCGCACACGTTTGGCAACAATCCGTTAATTGCGCCATTCATCACGGTGTTTACTCCGGTGTTGGCGTTCCTTGCCAGTTGTGTCTAGACTGGCCGGGTTCTTGTCGGGGTGCCTTGCTATGAGGCTGAGATCGAATAATTTCGGATCCCGTTGAACCTGATCAGGTTAGCGCCTGCGTAGGGAACAAGATTTCTCGTCACCCGGCGAGTCCTCTTGTGCTTCGTCCGGGATGTTGTTCGACAATCGAACACCCCTCGAGCACTGAGCACAGCACCAACAGCATTGTTATGGCTGATTGGTCGCGTCCATTCGTTACAGGTTCGCTCCGACAAAAATCCACTGCCTGGATGTGTTGGAGAGCCCGTGATGACGATAAAACTAAAAAATACGACGAACCTGAGTGATTCGGCCCAAGTCGATCAACAGTCGGTTCAACCGTTTACCCGCTCGCAAAAAATCTATGTCCAGGGTTCCCGCCCGGACATCCTCGTGCCGATGCGTGAAATCAGCCTCGACGTGACCCCGACCGACTTCGGCGGCGAGATCAACGCGCCGGTCGTCGTGTACGACACCTCGGGCCCGTACACCGACCCCAACGTCATCATCGACGTGCGCAAAGGCCTGGCCGATGTGCGTTCGTCGTGGATCGAGTCCCGTGGCGACACCGAGCGTCTGCCCGGCCTGAGCTCCAACTTCGGCCAGGAACGCCTCGCCGATGCTGAACTGACCAAGCTGCGGTTCGCCCACGTCAACAATCCGCGCCGGGCCAAGGCCGGGGCCAACGTCAGCCAGATGCACTACGCCCGCCAGGGAATCATCACCGCCGAGATGGAATACGTCGCCATCCGCGAAAACATGAAGCTCGAAGTGGCCCGCGCCGCCGGGCTGCTGGACCAGCAACACGCCGGTCACAGCTTCGGCGCCAGCGTGCCGAAAATCATCACCCCGGAATTTGTCCGTGACGAAATCGCCCGTGGCCGCGCGATCATTCCGGCCAACATCAACCACACCGAACTGGAACCGATGATCATCGGCCGTAACTTCCTGGTGAAGATCAACGGCAACATCGGCAACAGCGCCCTGGGTTCGTCCATCGAAGAAGAAGTGGCGAAACTGACCTGGGGCATTCGCTGGGGTTCGGATACGGTCATGGACCTGTCCACCGGCAAACACATTCACGAAACCCGCGAGTGGATCATCCGTAACTCGCCAGTGCCGATCGGTACCGTGCCGATCTACCAGGCCCTGGAAAAAGTCGACGGCGCTGCCGAAGACCTGACCTGGGAGCTGTTCCGCGACACGCTGATCGAACAGGCCGAGCAGGGCGTCGACTACTTCACCATCCACGCCGGCGTGCTGCTGCGCTATGTGCCGCTGACCGCCAAACGTGTGACCGGCATCGTTTCCCGGGGTGGTTCGATCATGGCCAAGTGGTGCCTGGCGCATCACAAGGAAAACTTCCTCTACACCCATTTCGAAGACATCTGCGAAATCATGAAGGCCTACGACGTCAGCTTCTCGCTGGGCGATGGCCTGCGTCCGGGTTCGATTGCCGACGCCAACGATGCGGCGCAATTCGGTGAGCTGGAAACCCTCGGCGAGCTGACCAAAATCGCCTGGAAGCACGACGTGCAATGCATGATCGAAGGCCCGGGCCACGTGCCGATGCAGTTGATCAAAGAGAACATGGACAAGCAGCTCGAGTGCTGCGACGAGGCGCCGTTCTACACCCTCGGCCCGCTGACCACCGACATCGCGCCGGGCTACGACCACATCACCTCCGGCATCGGTGCGGCGATGATCGGCTGGTTCGGTTGCGCCATGCTCTGCTACGTCACACCGAAAGAGCACTTGGGCCTGCCGAACAAGGATGACGTGAAGACCGGGATCATCACCTACAAGATCGCGGCCCATGCCGCCGATCTGGCGAAGGGGCATCCGGGGGCGCAGATCCGCGACAATGCCTTGAGCAAGGCGCGGTTCGAATTCCGTTGGGAAGACCAGTTCAACTTGGGCCTGGATCCGGACACCGCGCGTTCGTATCACGATGAAACCCTGCCGAAGGATTCGGCCAAGGTCGCGCACTTCTGTTCCATGTGCGGGCCGAAATTCTGCTCGATGAAAATCACCCAGGAAGTCCGCGAATACGCGGCCAACCAGCGGATCGAAACCGTCGATGCCGAAGTCGCCCAGGGACTGGCGGACCAGGCTGAGCGGTTCAAGCAGGAAGGCAGTCAGCTGTACAAGAAGGTCTGATCCGACACTGATCGTTCCCACACGGAGCGCCCCTGATCGTTCCCACGCTCCGCGTGGGAATGCCTCCTGTGACGCTCTGCGTCACGCCGTTCGGGGACGCGGAGCGTCCCGGGCTGCATTCCCACGCGGAGCGTGGGAACGATCATCGCGGGATCAACACAACAACAAAATGTCCCTCTGAGATAACACCCTTGAGCATTCAACCCAGCACGTATTCCCCTGATATCGCGGTGCCAAAAGACAAACGTGTCTTCGGCGGCCGTGATCTGTTTTCCCTGTGGTTCTCCCTCGGCATCGGCCTGATGGTCTTGCAGACCGGCGCTCTGCTCGCGCCAGGTCTGGGCCTGTCCGGCTCGCTGCTGGCGATCTTCCTCGGCACCCTGGTCGGCGTTCTGCTGCTGGCGGCGGTTGGGGTGATCGGCAGCGACACGGGCCTGTCGTCGATGGCCGCGCTCAAACTCAGCCTCGGCAAACATGGCGCGAGCCTGCCGGCGGTGCTGAACCTGTTGCAACTGATTGGTTGGGGCTCGTTCGAAATCATCGTCATGCGCGACGCCGCCAGCCTGCTCGGCGCCCGGGCCTTCAGCGAAGGCAGCTTGCTGTCGAACCCTTTGCTCTGGACCGTGTTCTTCGGTGGCTTGGCGACCTTGCTCGCCGTCAGCGGTCCGCTGACCTTCGTGCGGCAGATCCTGCGCAAGTGGGGCATCTGGCTGCTGTTGGCCGCGTGCATCTGGCTGACCTGGAACCTGTTCGCCAAAGCCGATCTGGCCGCGTTGTGGGCTCAGGCCGGTGACGGTTCGATGCCGTTCGCCGTGGGCTTCGACATTGCGATTGCGATGCCGCTGTCCTGGCTGCCACTGATTGCCGATTACTCACGTTTCGGCAAGCGCGCGAAAAACGTGTTCGGCGGTACCGCACTGGGCTTCTTTATCGGTAACTTCTGGCTGATGAGCCTGGGCGTGGCTTACACCCTGGCGTTCGCGCCGAGCGGTGAAGTGAATGCCTTGCTGTTGGCGCTGGCCGGTGCCGGCCTGGGGATTCCGCTGTTGCTGATTCTGCTGGACGAGTCGGAAAACGCCTTTGCCGATATTCACTCGGCGGCGGTGTCCAGCGGGATTCTGTTGCGCTTGAAAGTCGAACATCTGGCGTTGGCGATTGGCGTGATCTGCACATTGATCGCGTGCCTGGCGCCATTGGCCCAGTACCAGAACTTCCTGCTGTTGATCGGTTCGGTGTTTGCGCCGCTGTTCGGCGTGGTGCTGGTGGATCACTTCATCCTGCGCAAACGCAGTGCTCAAGTTGCATCAGCCGCATTGCGCTGGCCGGCGTTGCTCGCCTGGTTGGGCGGGGTGAGCACTTATCATCTGCTGGCGAATCTGTATCCGGATGTCGGCGCAACCCTGCCGTCGCTGGTACTGGCAGGGCTGCTGCAACTCGTGCTCGGTCGAGCCTTCAGTTACGGCCGGGAAACAGCTCGGGCCTGAGAATGCCGTTCAGGCGCGGGTAGGGGATCTTCAGTTCGATGTGGCCCAACGCGTAAGGCGCGATGGTGCTCACTTCGTACTTGAGGATCACCCCACCGTAGGTCAGCGCCACGTTCTGGGTTTTCTGGAAATGCCAGGTCTTCAGGAAATCCGGTTCCTGATCGAGCTTGGTGCTGATCAGCCAGCTGTTGTGCGCCACTTGCGCGGCTTTCCAGAACGCTTCTTCCTGCCCCGGCAGCAACATGTCCGACAAGGTCAGCACTCTATGCTGCTGGCGCGAATAGTTGATGAAGCTGCGGCCTGGCGTGCCATGGGCGCCGCCGGTGTCCAGGTAGCTGGAAAATTCGACGATCACCAAGCCGTCATGCTGCTCACGTACCTTGGCTTGCAAGTAGCTGCTGGAGCGCGGTGCGGCGGTGCGCAGGAACTGGTCGCGATAGGCGGCCAGGGTCGGTGCCGCCGGAGCGTCCGGGGTGCGGGTCAATTGCAGCAGGTTTTTTTCGACGATGCCGTCCAGCTGTGGCTCGGCCGGGAATCGCAAGGTATCGATGTTTACCAACGGGCAGTCAGGCGTGGTGCAACCCGGCTTGAGGATTTCCGAAGCATCGCGGGTGGTTTCCAGCGGCGTCCGGTAGTTGGGTTGGAACAGGCTCTGGCAAGCGCCCAGTGTCAGGGCGATGGCGGCCACGGAGGCGATTTTAAAAAGCGACATGGGCGTCCTTCATAAAACAGGGAAAGGCGAAAAGTTACCGCTTCGACTGTCAACGAAGCAGTCAGTTCGCCACTAAGCTAATTAGAGTTGGTTTCGCCCTCACCGTCTATCCCGATGAGGGTAAAGGGGCTGCATCAAATGTCGCGGGCGCGTTAGGATGGCGCGAAGTCGAGGTTGCCAGTAATAAAAAGCAGCCTCGTAACGGATTGCAGTAAACGAGGATTGTCATGACTGATTTTGCCAACGCCATTCCAACCACCGTTGAAATCGTTCGACGCGAAAAGTGCTACGAGGGCTTCTACAAACTCGATCGCCTGCATTTGCGCCATGAATTATTCGCCGGCGGCATGAGTCGCGAGATCAATCGTGAAGTGTTCGTGCGCCACGATGCGGTGTGCGTGCTGCCGTACGATCCGCAGCGCGATGAAGTGGTGCTGATCGAGCAGTTTCGGGTCGGCGCCATGGGCAAGACCAGCAACCCGTGGCTGATCGAGCTGGTCGCCGGTCTGATCGATAAAGACGAGGAACCGGAAGAAGTTGCTCACCGCGAAGCGCAGGAGGAAGCTGGGCTTGTGTTCGGGGCGCTGTGGCCGATGACCAAGTATTTTCCATCGCCGGGCGGCAGCAACGAATTCGTGCATTTGTACTTGGGGCGTTGCGAAACAAACGGAGTAGGCGGGCTGCATGGACTGGCAGAAGAAGCGGAAGATATCCGCGTCACGGTCTGGGCGTTCGAAGATGCGCTGCAAGCCGTACGCGACGGACGAATTGCCAACGCGGCCAGCATCATTGCTTTGCAATGGCTTGCTTTGAACCGCGCTGAAGTGAGGGGGTTATGGTCGTAAACAAGCTGCGCGATCGCTATCGGGTGGACCTCGTGGGGCTGCAAGCCTCCTGCGAGGCCAACTACGCGCGCCTGATGCGACTGCTGCCGGACATGCGCAGCGAACCCGAGGCACGGCGCATCGCCGTGACCCAGGGTGATCAGATGCTGGGCGTGCTGGCGCTGGAAGTGCTGCAAGTCAACCCGTACACCACCACCTTGCAAGTGCGCCAGGAACACAGCCTGCCATGGCTGCCGGTGCCGCAACTGGAAGTCCAGGTCTATCACGACGCGTGCATGGCCGAGGTCGTCAGCGCCGAACATGCAAGACGCTTCCGGGGCATCTATCCTTACCCGAATGCCGCGATGCATCAGCCGGATGAAAAGGCCCAGCTCAATCTGTTCCTGGGGGAATGGCTGAGCCACTGTCTGGCGTGCGGACACGAGTACGCCGTCGTGCGATAGATGTGAACTGCGTCCGGTTCACAGGTTTCCTCTTTTAGATTTCCCCCAGCATAATTGCGGCCTCTATCCAACCCCGTGATTCAGCCCTGGGAGAACGCCTTGCCGAGCGTATCCACATTGACCACCGCCGATCCGGCGTTGCTGGTACAGCTGTCCGACAGTCATTTGTTCGCCGAGGCGGATGGCACGTTGCTGGGCATGAACACGCGCGAGAGCCTGCAAAAGGTCATCGAACTGGTCCGCCAGCAACAGCCCCGGATCGACTTGATCATTGCCAGTGGCGACCTGTCCCAGGACGGCACGCTGGAGTCGTATCAGCAGTTTCGCGACCTGACCCGTCAGCTCGATGCCCCGGCACGCTGGATTCCCGGTAATCACGATGAACCCATGATCATGGCCGAGGCGGCGGTGCAGAGCGCACTGCTGGAGCCAGTGGTGGATATTGGCAACTGGCGAGTCACGCTGCTCGATTCCGCCGTGCCGGGCTCGGTGCCAGGGTATTTGCAGGATGAACAGTTGCAGTTGCTGGCCCGTTCATTGAGCGAGGCGCCGGATCGCCATCACCTGGTGTGCTTCCATCATCATCCGGTGTCGATCGGTTGCGCGTGGATGGAGCCGATTGGCTTGCGCAATCCTGAGGGACTGTTTGCGGTACTGGATCGGTTTCCACAGGTGCGTGCGGTGTTGTGGGGGCATGTGCATCAAGAGATCGATCAGGTGCGCGAGGGGGTGCGGTTGATCGCATCGCCTTCGACCTGTATTCAGTTCGAGCCAGGGAGCGAGGATTTCAAGGTCGGGGAACAGGCGCCGGGGTATCGGTGGTTGCGACTTATGCCGGATGGGCAGATTGAAACTGGGGTTGAGCGGGTGACCGGGTTCGACTTTACGGTTGATTACGGTTCCAACGGCTACTGAGCTTTTGACTTTGGTCTTGGTCTTGGTCTTGGCGGCCAAATAGCCGACCAGGTTATTGCTGACTGAGTACATATCCATTTCTGCGGTAACGGCGGCTGACGGTTTCGCTCTTACAGCGAGTCCCTTTTGGCAAACGCCCCAAAAGGAACCAAAAGGTCTCGCCCCGGCGTCCGGCCCCTCGCCTAGGCTCGGCGTTCCTTCGTTCCGGTGTCCATCTGGGGGCATCGCCTCCGGTCGGCTTCGCTTCGACCTCCTCTCGATGTGTGCGGCTTCGCCGCACGGCGCTACGCGCCCACCCCCAGATGAACACCTCCACTCAGCCTCCCGAAGGGGCGGGTAGAGCAAGATCAAAAGCAGGCGAGCTAACGCTCGGCCTAATGAGTGGTGAAGAGCGGGGCGGTGTACATCAATCCTGTAGGAGCGAGGCTTGCCCGCGAAGGCGTCCTGACAGACGACCGATCCCTCCCGGATGCAACGATTCTGTACGTAACCGTGTTCATTTCGATGGATGCTGGCGCCAACATTCCCCGTCTCCCTGTAAACTGCGCCTCTTTACCCGACGCCCAGGGAGTTCTAATGTCCGGTTCGATCCTTTATATCCACGGTTTCAACAGTGCGCCGGCCTCGAAGAAGGCCTGCCAGTTGATCAATGTGATGGAGCGGCTGGGCCTGAGCGATCACTTGCAGGTGCCGGCCTTGCATCACCACCCGCGCGAGGCCATCGGTCAGTTGAACCGGGCGATCGAGGAGCTTGGGCGGCCGCTGCTGGTCGGAAGCTCACTCGGCGGCTACTATGCGACTCACTTGGCCGAGCACCATGGCCTCAAGGCCCTGCTGATCAACCCTGCCGTCAGTCCGCACCGGATGTTTGACGGGTATCTGGGGACGCAGAAAAACCTGTATACCGATGAGGCCTGGGAATTGACCCACGACCATGTGACGGCCCTGGCCGAGCTGGAAGTGCCGGCGCCCCGGGATCCGCAGCGCTATCAGGTGTGGTTGCAGACTGGCGACGAAACGCTGGACTATCGCCTCGCCCAACAGTATTACCGCGCCTGTGCCTTGCGCATCCAGGCCGGTGGCGACCATAGTTTCCAGGGTTTTGCCGGGCAATTGCCGGCCATGTTGAGTTTTGCCGGCATCGGCGCAGATTTGTATCAGGCGATCGATTTCACAGCACTGTGACTCATCGCCCCTATTTTCAACGAGCACTCTTTTTACAGGCGGACGACGAGACCCCATGGCCACTCCCAGCGCTAGCTCTTATAACGCAGACGCCATCGAAGTCCTCTCGGGCCTCGACCCGGTGCGCAAACGCCCCGGCATGTACACCGACACCAGTCGGCCGAACCACCTCGCCCAGGAAGTCATCGACAACAGCGTCGACGAAGCCTTGGCCGGGCATGCGAGCTCGGTGCAGGTCATCCTGCACGCCGATCACTCCCTGGAAGTCAGCGATGACGGCCGTGGCATGCCGGTGGACATTCACCCGGAAGAGGGTGTGTCGGGCGTCGAGCTGATCCTCACCAAGCTCCATGCGGGCGGCAAGTTTTCCAACAAGAACTACCAGTTCTCCGGCGGTTTGCACGGGGTGGGTATTTCCGTGGTCAACGCCTTGTCGAACGAAGTCCGGGTGCGCGTAAAGCGTGACGGCAACGAATACCAGATGACTTTCGCCGACGGTTACAAGAAGACCGAGCTGGAAGTCATTGGCACCGTCGGCAAGCGCAACACCGGCACCAGCGTATTTTTCGCGCCGGACCCGAAGTACTTCGATTCACCGAAATTCTCCATCAGCCGCCTCAAGCACGTGCTCAAGGCCAAGGCCGTTCTGTGCCCGGGGCTGCTGGTCAGTTTTGAAGACAAGGCCACCGGCGAAAAAGTCGAATGGCATTACGAAGACGGCCTGCGCTCCTACCTGGTGGACGCGGTCAACGGCTTCGAACGCCTGCCGGACGAGCCGTTCTGCGGCAGCCTGGCCGGTAATAAGGAAGCAGTGGACTGGGCGCTGCTGTGGTTGCCGGAAGGTGGCGACAGCGTGCAGGAAAGCTACGTCAACCTGATCCCGACGGCCCAGGGCGGCACCCACGTCAACGGGTTGCGTCAGGGCTTGCTCGATGCGATGCGTGAGTTCTGCGAATTCCGCAGCCTGTTGCCGCGCGGCGTGAAGCTGGCGCCGGAAGACGTCTGGGAACGCATTGCCTTCGTCCTGTCGATGAAGATGCAGGAGCCGCAATTCTCCGGCCAGACCAAGGAACGCCTGTCGTCCCGTGAAGCGGCGGCCTTTGTCTCCGGCGTGGTCAAGGACGCGTTCAGCCTGTGGCTTAACGCCAACCCGGAAACCGGCATGCTCCTGGCGGAACTGGCGATCAACAACGCCGGCCGTCGCTTGAAGGCGAGCAAGAAGGTCGAGCGCAAGCGCATCACCGCAGGGCCGGCATTGCCGGGCAAACTCGCCGATTGCGCCGGGCAAGACCCGATGCGTTCCGAGCTATTCCTGGTCGAAGGTGATTCCGCCGGCGGTTCGGCCAAGCAGGCGCGGGACAAAGAGTTTCAAGCAATCCTGCCGTTGCGCGGCAAGATCCTCAACACCTGGGAAGTCGACGGCAGCGAAGTGCTGGCCAGCCAGGAAGTGCACAACATCGCCGTGGCCATCGGCGTCGATCCGGGCTCGGCGGACATCGCTCAGTTGCGTTACGGAAAAATCTGCATCCTCGCCGACGCCGACTCCGACGGTCTGCACATCGCCACCTTGCTTTGCGCATTGTTCGTCCAGCATTTCCGCCCGTTGGTGGATGCCGGTCACGTCTACGTCGCCATGCCGCCGCTGTACCGCATCGACCTGGGCAAAGAGATTTACTACGCCCTCGACGACGCCGAGCGCGACGGCATCCTCGATCGCCTGGTGGCCGAGAAGAAACGCGGCAAGCCGCAGGTCACCCGATTCAAAGGCCTGGGTGAAATGAACCCGCCGCAGCTGCGCGAAACCACCATGGACCCGAACACTCGGCGCCTGGTGCAGCTGACACTGGACGATTTCGAGGCGACCTCGGAAATGATGGACATGCTGCTGGCGAAGAAACGCGCCGGTGATCGCAAGTCGTGGCTGGAGTCCAAGGGCAACCTGGCCGAGGTTCTGGGCTGATGCGCTTTGGCTGTGCCCTGGCGTGTGTGTTGCTGCTGACCTCGTTGACGGTATCTGCCGAACCGGTTCTGGAGCTGCGCGTGGTGTCCGAACATGCCGTCGATGGTATGCGCGGCGGCAATCTGTCGGGGCTGGCCCAGTGCGGCAACGAGCTGTGGACGGTTTCCGATCGCGACGATGATCAAATCTACCGTCTCGATACGACCGCCAGCACCTGGCAAGCCGAAACCGTGCGCATCGATGTGCCGCCCGTGCCTGATACCGGTTTGCCCTGGGGTTTGCGTTCGCGGACCTGGGCGGCGTCTTTCGTGCGGGGCGGAGACCTGGACTTCGAAGGCATCACCTGCGACAGCGCCGGCAATCGTTACATCGTCAGCGAAGGCCATGCGGCCGTTCTGCAAGTGCCGCCAATGGGCCCGGCAAACTGGTTGAAAATCTCGCCCATGATGGTTCGCGAAGCGCGGGCTCGGGGCATGTTGCTGCAATTCAATGCACTGTTTGAAGGCCTGGCGATCAATCCGGCAGGTGATCAGATGTGGCTCGCTGCCGAGCGGCAAAGCCGTGGCTTGTTGCTGATCAAGCGCAAACAGACGGTGTGGGATTGCGACGGTGGTTGTGTGCTGCTGAGCGAGGCGGGCATGGAAATGCAGCCGCCGCAGTTTCGCAATGCCCGGGCGGTTAACCGGGATTTTTCCGACCTGTCATTGTTCAACGGCAAGCTGTTTACCCTTGAGCGCAATGCCTTTCAGATTTGTCGCCGCGACCCGCAGACGGCCAAAGTCGAGCGCTGCTGGTCGTACGCTGCCGAACTGTTGCAGGATAACCGGCGTTACTCGCAGAACTATGGTTTGGAGGAGGCATTGATCATCGACGCCGACGGTGCCTGGATTGGGGTCGACAACAACTTCGGCCCTCGCGCCGATGGTGAGGTCCGCCCGATTGTCTGGCGCTTCGCCGCACCGGAAAATGGCTGGAGCGCCAAGCCCTAGGCGCCCATCATCGCGCCGTCCTGACTGACGTTCGTCAATCTACAAGCAAATCCCGAAACTGCTGCAATACTTGAGTGAGGAAAGACGTGCCCGTTGTTCGGCAATACGCTCAACGTGGCGCCTTGAATGATCTATAGCTTTGCTGCGCTGGCCGGTGGTTGGAGTCCCGAGCCATGAAGTGCAGGCAATGAAGCTCTGAAGCAATGCTGTCGAGACAGTAGTGACGTCGTTGAATTCCGACATGTCGTGCAAGGCTCAGGGAAACTTGAAACGCCGACTGCGGGAGATTCAATGATGAAACTCAACCACTTCGCTGCGGGACTTTTGCTTGTTTGCAATTCACTGGTTTTTGCTGCGGATCCTGAATTGCGCTTGCTCTCAGAGCATCCCGTCAACGGTATGAAAGGTGGCAATCTGTCCGGGCTGGCACAATGCGGCCAGACGTTATGGACGGTATCGGATCGAGACGATAACCAGATCTATCGCCTCGATACCCGCGCCACCGTCTGGCAGGCCGAAACCGTACCGATCACAGTACCTCCCGTCCCCGACGACAGCGGGCGTTCATTGTTCATGAAGATGCGCAGCGCGCTGGCCTCTTTGGTGCGTGGCGCAAGTCTGGACTATGAAGGCATCAGTTGTGACGGCGCCGGGAATCGTTACATCGTCAGTGAAACCTATTCAGCCGTGCTCAAGGTCACGCCGCAAGGCGAGGCGTCCTGGTTGGCCATTCATCCATTGATGGTGAATTCGGCGCGGGCCAAGGGCATGCTGCTGCACGCCAATGCGCTGTTTGAGGGGCTGGCGGTCGATCCGGACGGAGGCTGGATACGCCTTGTCGCCGAGCGCGAGCGGCGCGGGATGGTGGTCATCGGTCGCAGCCCCGACAACGAGTGGATCTGTCCTTTCTACCTCTGTGTCATGTTTAGCGAGGACGGCCTGGAACTCCAGCCACCGCAGTTTCCCAATCCACAGTGGGTTGCCAGGGATTTTTCTGACTTGGCACTGCACCAGCGCAAGCTCTTCACCCTGGATCGCAACGCGTTCAAGATCTGTCGCCACCGTTTGGTGACGGGGACGCTTGAGCGTTGTTGGTCGTTCGCTGCCGAGGCGCTTGTACCTCATCGGCAGTATCCGTCGCGCCATGGAATGGTAGAGGCCTTGCTGGTCGACGAAAAAGGCGCATGGATTGGCGTTGACAACAATTCGGTTACTCGCGCCGATGGCGAATCCCGCCCCATCGTCTGGCGCTTTGCCGCGCCGGAAGGTGGCTGGGATGCCGAGCCATGAGTCAGCCGTAGAACTGCGCGCACATCCACATGACCTCTCAGGGTGTGATGCCGGTTGTTAATGAGGAAAAGAGTCTGCAGCACTGGAGGATCAAGGATGAGTGCCAATGGTTGTTTTGCATTGATATTGCTGCTCTGGGGATCGCTCGCCTTGGCTGCAGACCCTCAATTGCACTTGATCTCCGAGCATCCGGTAAACGGAATGCGAGGAGGCAATTTGTCCGGGTTGGCGTTGTGCGGCCAGACGCTCTGGACAGTGTCGGATCGCGACGATGACCAGATCTACAGACTCGACACCCGAGCCACTGTCTGGCAGGCGCACCCCGTTGTGATCCACGTACCTGCGGTGCCCAACGCCAGCGATCGTCCGTTAAAGATGAAGGTACTCAATGGGTTGGCGACGCTGGTTCACAACGTCAACCTGGACTATGAGGCAATAAGCTGCGATGACTCAGGCAATCGATATGTCCTCAGTGAAACCTATTCCGCCGTGTTGCAGATCACACCGAATGGCGAGGCCTTCTGGCTGCCCATCTTGCGCAATGTCGTGCATGTGGCGCGAACTGCTGGGATGTTGCAGGAAACCAATGCACTATTCGAAGGCTTGGCCGTCGCCCCGAGAGGCAATTGGCTGGTGTTGGCTGCGGAGCGTGAGCGGCGGGGGCTGGTCAGGGTTGAGGCGAGTGTTGATGGGTGGACGTGTCCTGTCGTTAACTGTGTCATCCGGGCTGAAATGGGGCAGGAGATCCAGCCGCCGCAGTTTCCCGATCCGCAGTTGGTAAGCCTTGATTTTTCAGATGTGGCGCTTTTCGGTGACAAACTCTTCACCTTGAATCGCAATGCGTTCAAAATCTGTCGTTTTGCTCTTGCTCCGATCATTCTGCCAGAGCGCTGTTGGTCATTTGCTGCTGATGCATTGACCCCTCCACGCCTGTACCCTTCGATCCATGGTATGGCGGAGGCATTGGTCATCGATAATCAAGGAGCTTGGGTGGGTATCGACAATAACTCTGAGCGTCGCGCCGACGGGGAGAAGCGCCCGGTGGTGTTCCGTTTCGCTTCGCCTTCCGGTGGATGGCTTGCTAAACCATGAGCCAACAGGCGCCGGGCCAGCGCATCGGTCGTGTTTTCATGGTGCTGGCCTGGTGCGCGGCGTTGTTTTTGGCGACGCGGTTTTTCGGGCAGTTGGAACAGCGTCAGCAAAACCCTAATGCGGTGGTCAGTTCACAGCAGGGTGAAGGATTTATCGAAGTGAAACTGGTCGGTAACAACCAGGGGCATTTCGTCGCCAGCGGCCAGATCAACGGCCAGCCGGTAGATTTCATGCTGGATACCGGGGCGACTGATGTGTCGATCCCGCAGGAATTGGCCGAACGGCTGAAACTGGAGAAAGGCTTCGGGGTGACCTTGAGCACGGCCAACGGTCTGAGCCAGGGTTATCGAACCCGCATCGACCGGCTGCAACTGGGCGATATCGTGCTGCGTGATGTTCGCGCGCTGGTCGCGCCAGGGCTGGATGGCAATCAGGTGCTGCTCGGTATGAGCGCACTGAACAAACTTGAATTTACCCAGCGCGGTGGCACCATGCTGCTGCGCCAGACAACGAAATGATGAGGCCTGCATGAGCGACTCCCTTGATCTCAGCCTGGACGGTGTAGAGCGCCGGTCACTGGCTGACTTCACCGAAAATGCCTACCTCAACTACTCCATGTACGTGATCATGGACCGTGCCTTGCCGCATATCGGCGACGGCCTGAAACCGGTACAGCGGCGCATCATCTACGCGATGAGCGAGTTGGGGCTGGACGCCGATTCCAAGCACAAGAAATCGGCGCGTACCGTCGGTGATGTGCTCGGTAAATTCCACCCGCACGGCGATTCGGCGTGCTACGAAGCCATGGTCCTGATGGCCCAGCCGTTCAGCTACCGCTACACGCTGGTGGACGGCCAGGGTAACTGGGGTGCGCCGGATGACCCCAAGTCCTTCGCCGCCATGCGTTACACCGAAGCACGGCTGTCGCGTTATTCCGAAGTGCTGCTCAGCGAGCTGGGCCAGGGCACCGCGGACTGGGGCCCGAACTTCGACGGCACCCTCGACGAACCGCTGGTGTTGCCGGCCCGTTTGCCGAACATCCTGCTCAACGGCACCACCGGCATCGCCGTGGGCATGGCCACCGACGTCCCGCCGCACAACCTGCGCGAAGTCGCGACGGCGTGCGTGCGTTTGCTCGATGAGCCGAAAGCCACGGTCGAACAGCTCTGTGAGCACATCCAGGGCCCGGATTACCCCACCGAAGCGGAAATCATCACGCCCCGCGCCGACCTGCTGAAAATGTACGAAACCGGCAAGGGCTCGGTGCGTATGCGCGCCGTGTACCACATCGAAGACGGCGACATCATCGTCACCGCGCTGCCGCATCAGGTGTCCGGCGCCAAGGTGCTGGAACAGATCGCGGCGATGATGCAGGCCAAACCGTCCAAGGCGCCGCAGATTGCGGACTTGCGCGATGAATCCGACCATGAAAACCCGTGCCGGATCGTGATCATTCCCGGTGCGCGCAAGAACTTCGACCACGATGCGTTGATGACCCACCTGTTTGCCAGCACCGAGCTGGAGTCGAGTTACCGGGTCAACATCAACATCATCGGCCTCGACGGCAAGCCGCAGCTGAAAAACCTGCGGGCGTTGCTGGTCGAGTGGCTGGAGTTCCGGGTGCAGACCGTGCGTCGGCGCCTGCAATTCCGCCTCGACAAGGTCGAGCGTCGCTTGCACCTGTTGGACGGTTTGTTGATTGCCTACCTCAACCTGGATGAAGTGATCCACATCATCCGTACCGAGGAACACCCGAAAGCCGCACTGATCGCGCGTTTCGCCCTGAGCGAAATCCAGGCTGACTACATTCTCGACACCCGTTTGCGTCAGTTGGCGCGACTGGAAGAAATGAAGCTGCGTGCCGAGCAGGATGAATTGCTCAAGGAACAAGCCAAGCTGCAAGCCTTGCTGAGCAGTGAAGCCAAGTTGAAAAAACTGGTACGCACCGAACTGATCAAGGACGCCGAAACCTATGGCGACGACCGTCGGTCGCCAATCGTCGAGCGTGCCGAAGCCAAGGCCCTGACCGAACACGATCTGCTGCCGAATGAAAAAGTAACCGTCGTATTGTCGGAAAAAGGCTGGGTGCGTTCCGCCAAGGGGCATGAAATCGACGCTACCGGCTTGTCGTACAAGGCCGGGGACGGCTTCAAGGCCCTGGCGCCGGGACGTTCCAACCAGTTTGCGGTGTTTATCGACTCCACCGGGCGCAGCTATTCGGTGCCGTCGCACACGTTGCCATCGGCCCGTGGCCAGGGCGAACCGCTGACCGGCCGTCTGACGCCGCCGCCAGGCGCAACGTTTGAATGCGTGCTGATGCCGGAAGACGATTCGCTGTACGTGATCGCCTCCGACGCCGGTTACGGTTTTGTGGTGAAAGGCGAAGACTTCCAGGCCAAGAACAAGGCTGGTAAAGCGTTGCTGAGCTTGCCGAACAACTCGAAGGTCATCCTGCCGCGCCCGGTGGCCGATCGCGAGAACAACTGGCTGGCTTCGGTGACGACCGAAGGTCGCCTGCTGATCTTCAAAATCAGCGACCTGCCACAATTAGGTAAGGGCAAAGGCAACAAGATCATCGGCATCTCCGGTGAGCGTGTGGCCAGTCGCGAAGAATATGTCACGGACATCGCCGTTCTGCCGGAAGGCGCCACCTTGGTGCTACAGGCCGGAAAACGTACCTTGTCACTGAAGGCGGACGACCTCGAACACTACAAAGGTGAGCGTGGTCGTCGTGGTAACAAACTGCCACGTGGCTTCCAGAGGGTAGATGCGCTGCTCGTCGAAAACCTCAATTAAGCGTCCTAGACGGCTCGATCTACGATTTAACGCGTAGATCGACGCTTTGGCGCTGGAGTCGGAACGCATATTCACGGATGATATGGCCTTTCAAGCGCCGGCGTGGCCGAGCGTTCTTCATATTTATTGAGTATTTTCACTGTGGTTAGCCTTGTGGCAGCCACCTGGATGGGACGATGACTGCTCTGCGCCTTCCGTTAATTTTGATGCTCGCTGGCGTTCTTGGCCTGGCGGGTTGCAGCGTTCACCAACCGGTGTCGTTGTATCAGCTGGACAGCGGAAGTCCGGCTCAGCCTGCGCAAAGCGCGGGCATGGCTGTGTTGTTGGGCCCGGTCACGATTGCCGACTACCTGCAACGTGAAACGTTGCTGCAGCGTCAGCCGGATGGCAGCCTCCAGGCTTCGTCCGATGGGCGCTGGGCTGGCAGTCTGTCTTCGGACATCGATCAGTTGCTGCTGCGTCAGGTTGCCGGTCATCTGGACAGCCAACGCGTAGTGCTGGCACCGGCGACATTGGGGTTTACCCCGGATGTTCAGGTCTTGCTGACGATCACTCGCCTGGATTCGGGTGAGTCGCAGCCGGCGATCCTGGATGCGCAATGGCGTTTGATCGACCGTCGTGGCCAGGTTCGCGACAACCGCATCATTCACCTGCAGGAACAGCATGCCGGCGGGACGGCGGCGCAGGTTCAAGCACAAGGTGTGCTGGTGCAGCGTCTGGCCGAGCAATTGTCCGTGGCGCTGAAACCATTGGCCAACCAGCCGCCGATTGCCGAAGCGCCGCGTAAAAAGGAGGCCAAGCCTGTGGCGCCGGCCGCCGAGCAGGACAAGCAGCCGAAGATCCCGATGGCCTCGCCGATTCGCACCGATATGGAAGTGTTCAGGTTCTAAAGCCTGGATTCATTCAAGACAAGGCCCGCAGAGATGCGGGCTTTGTTGTTTCTGGCAGATCGTTCCCACGCTCTGCGTGGGAATGCAGCCCGTGACGCTCCGCGTCACCTCGGTGCCAGGCGTTCGAATGAGGTGCAGCTGGAACGCGGAGCGTCCCTGGAGGCATTCCCACGCAGAGCGTGGGAACGATCGGTAGGAGCAAGGCTTGCCCGCGATGGCGTCAGAAAGGGCAACAAAAAGCCCGCAGACAATCACTCGTCTGCGGGCTTTTTCACAACAGGGCGATTACGCCCGACGCTCATGCATCCGCGCCAGTTGCCGCTCCAGCATCGACGGATAAGGCTCCATCAGCCGCTCGACACAGCAAGCACCCTCAGGGCTGGCGATCGGCCGGATCCGCGCACGTTGGCGGATCAGGGCGTCGTCGCCGATCTTGCGCTCCACCAGCAGCAGGTTGCGGCTGTGTTGCGACAGGGCCAGGGCGTCCTGGGCCGACTCGGTCAGCAGCAGGTCGATCTGGCTCAGGCCGAACAACTCGTCGCCCAGGGTCAGGCCCAGCTGCAATTGCAGGGTGATGCCGCTGTCCGCGACTTCAATCTGCAACTGATGACCCAGGGCGCGCAACAACTCACCGCAGCAGATGGCATTGGTCAGGTAGTCGTCGCCGCTGTCTTCGGTGTGGAACAGCATCAGCGTGCTGCCGTCGTTCAGGGTGTGCAGTTCGCTCTGATACAGCGAAGCGGCCTGGTCGAGGCAGTCGCGGTAGCGCTTGAGCAGTTCCTCAAGGCGCGTGCGCGGCAGTCGACGCAGTTGATCCTGAGCGCCCAATTGCACGGCCAGCACCGCGCTGTGCTGTGGCACGTTCGAGATCACGGGTTTAGCCACTGGTTTCGGCGCGCTGTCTGCCGACTCATCGCGCAGGTCGGCAAACGCATCATCGTCGTCATCGTCTTCGACGGTGCTGACACTGCGCTTTGGCGCAGGCTTGAGGCCGGCCACAGGCTTGGTCTCGTCGAAGCTCGGATCGCGCAGGTTACGCACTTCGAAGGCTGGATCCGACTCTTCGTCATAATCGACGTCGTCGAATTCAGGCTCCGGCACGGGTTCCGGCTCAGCCGGTTCCGGGGCGAAATCGGCGTGCAGCTGGCGGGCCAGATCGCCGATTTCATCCTGACGCTCGGTGGCCGGGGTGTATTCGTCGGTATTGCGCAGCCACACCCGCAATTGCATCAGCGGCGTGGAAATGTGCCGACCCAGGCGCAGGCTCAAGGCCAGGGACAGGGCCAGCAAAATCGCACTCAGGATGCCCATGCTTTGCAGGCTGATGGTCATCGG
The DNA here is from genome assembly GCF_012935755.1 of Pseudomonas sp. ADAK2. Taxonomy (GTDB): domain Bacteria; phylum Pseudomonadota; class Gammaproteobacteria; order Pseudomonadales; family Pseudomonadaceae; genus Aquipseudomonas. The sequence goes on along the minus strand of NZ_CP052862.1, from coordinate 3,845,643 downwards.
CTGTTGGAACTGATCCATGTCCAGGCTGATGCGCAGTTGCCCGGCAGTCACGTCCTGGAAGGTGATCTTGCTCTCATACATGCCTTCGGCTTCACCCAACAGGCTGTGCTTGGGGCGCTGGCCAGACTCGGCGAGGATGCGGTTATCCACGCTATAGATGGCGGCGTGAGCCACCAGCTTGTTCTTGGTCAGGTTGTTGAGCAGCACGTTGAGGCTGAGGATGTCGTTGGACACCAACAGCTCGGTGGCCGAGGTGGCGGTCTGCGTGGTCAGGCTTTCGCCCAGCGCATCGGCCTGCTCGTGCATGGCCTGCTTGAACTGCAAACCCATCACACAGGCATAGATCACCAGGGCCAGAGCGACCAGGATCACGTTATGGCTGGCAATGCGCAATGCAATCGGTACACGGCGGTGGCGCAGTGCCCGGAAGATCAGCAGGAAGAAGTTATCGGTTTTTACTGGCGTGGGCCGGTTCACTTGAGCTCGGCTCTTTTGTCCGTGAAGTTGACGCGCAGTATAGCGACAGGCCCTAGACCGGCAAAGCGCTGACGGTGCCCGATGGTCACTGAAAGTGGGTAGAATGCGGTTTTTTTCCACCTGCGGGGGTGCGCCTTGCGCGAAATCGTCCTGATAAACATCACGGGAGTCGACCGACCGGGTCTGACTGCGGCCATTACCGGCGTTCTGGCCCAGGGTGGTGTGAACATTCTCGACATTGGTCAGGCGGTGATCCACGACACTCTGTCGTTTGGCATCCTGGTTGAGATTCCTGACACCGAGCAAGGCAAGTCAGTGCTCAAGGACATCCTGTTCAAGGGCTATGAGCTCGACCAGCAGGTGCGTTTCACCCCGGTGTCCGAAGAGGATTACCAGCAGTGGGTCGGCAATCAGGGCAAAAAACGCCACATCGTCACCCTGTTGACCCGCAAAGTGACCGCCGGACAATTGCAGGCCGTGAGCTCGATCACTGCCAAATATGGCCTGAACATCGACCATATCGATCGTCTGTCCGGACGCATGCCGCTGGACACCCCGGCTGACAAGGGCAAGGGCTGCATCGAGTTCTCCGTGCGTGGCGAAGCGGCCGATCCGCAGGCCCTGCGTGCCGAATTCCTCAGCGTCGCCCAGGAACTGAATGTCGACATCGCTTTCCAGGAAGATTCGCTGTTCCGCCGCAACCGTCGCCTGGCGGTGTTTGACATGGACTCGACCCTGATCGAAGCCGAAGTCATCGACGAACTGGCCAAGGCGGCGGGCGTGGGCGATCAGGTGTCGGAAATCACCGAACGGGCCATGGCCGGCGAACTGGACTTCCGCGCCAGCTTCAAGGAACGCCTGGCGTTGCTCAAAGGCCTGGACGTCAGCGTGCTGGACTCCATCGGCGCCTCGCTGCGCCTGACCGAGGGCGCCGAAACCCTGTTCGCCGAACTCAAGCGCCTGGGCTACAAGACCGCGATCCTGTCCGGCGGCTTCACCTACTTTGCCAAGCAATTGCAGGCCAAGTTGGGCATCGACTACGTGTTCGCCAACGAACTGGAAGTGGTGGACGGCAAGGTCACGGGCGTGGCAGTCGAGCCGATTGTCGATGCCCAGCGCAAGGCCGATCTGCTGAAAGAGCTGGCGCACAAGGAAGGTTTGCGTCTGGAACAGACCATCGCGGTCGGCGACGGCGCGAACGACCTGCCGATGCTGGCGATTGCCGGGCTGGGCGTGGCGTTTCGGGCCAAGCCGTTGGTCAAGCAGTCGGCGAAGCAGGCGATTTCCACCCTTGGGTTGGATGGGGTGTTGTATTTGTTGGGTTTCAGGGATCGTGATGGGCAGCTCTGAGTTCTTGGTTGCCTGAGCGGGCCTCTGTGGCGAGGGAGCTTGCTCCCGCTGGACTGCGCAGCAGTCCCTTTTTTGGAGGCCGCTGCGCGGCCTGACGGGAGCAAGCTCCCTCGCCACAAGTTGTCAGTGCTCTTAAAGCGACTTCCACAACGAATCAAAATCCTCTTCGGCCCCGACCACGCCGCTCCCTGGGTTGTTTTCGGTTTTGCTCGCTTCCAGCGAGCGATAAGCAAACTGGTTGAAACTGTTGGTGCTCGACACCCGTCGATCCAGCCCGGCGCGGCGCTCCTGGCCGTTGGTGTTGATCAGCACCTTGTTGCCTTCCTGGAACGGTAAACGCGGAGCCAGCAAGGTGGCCGGCAGGTCAATCGCGCTGATGGCCGGCAGCAACAAGCCGCGCAGGTACTGACTGTGATCGTCCCGGGTGCGCACCAGTTGCAAACCGCACGGCTCGGCATACGGCGCAACTTGCTCGATCCCCATCTGCGTACCACCGCCCCGCACCTGGCGAATCCAGCGCACAACCGCAATGCTCCAGCCCTGGCCGGCAGCATCTTCGATACCGACCATTTCGCCGGCCTGCAACTCGGCGGGCACCGCGCCAGGCCATGCCAGGCAATAACCGCCAGGGCTGTGATTGACCACCGGCAGGGCGTACGTCGGGAAATGCTGATTCCGGTCGGCGGCTTCGTGGCTGTCGTCGTTGTGCAGTGTTGGGTATTCGATTTCTTCGTAAGGCAGCAGGGTGTCGCTGTTGCCATGGGGCGCGGCGTCGAAGGCGTGGCTCCAGTTGTCCTTGCCGCCTGCCGGTGCCGTCGCCGCAAACTGTGCCAGTCGCCCGGCGGGGTTTTTCAGGATGTCGCTGAACGAGCGTTGCCCGCCCAGGTAAAAGTGCAACGCGCTCATGCCCACACAAAGGGTCAAGGTGCCGTTGCCAACGGTGCGCTGGAAACTGCGCTCGGCGGCCTGGCCCCACGCGGCGTGCAAGTGTTGCAAGGTATCGAGGTTGAGCCCGGTGGGTACGGGCAACGTGTTGTCGGTGGGATTGAGTAGCCGGGCCTCGATGGCTTTGACCAGCGGCTGTGGATCGATCCCCAGCAAGCTCTCTTGTTGCTCGGCGCGGAACTTGGACCGATAGCGCGGCCCGATATCGAGCTCCGGCGCCACTGCAAACAGCTCATTGCCGGGTTTGCCGGGGTGCAGCTTGATCCATTTGCTCCAGGGTTCGAGCACTTCGGCGAGGCGGGCGATCTGGTTCTGGCGCAGTTGATTGCAGCGCGAGGCGCCCAGCAGCAGGGCGGCGACGTAGGTGTGCTCGATGCTCAGGTCGGGCGTCTCACTGGCCAGTTCATCGCGCACGCTGATGTTTTGCAGCCGATGCTCGCAGCCGATTCGATACAACTGATGCAGCTCCAACCACACCCCTTCCGGCACCGGGCAATAGAGCTGGGTAGCACGGATCAGCGGGCCGTTCAGGCAGTGGATCGCCCGTTGCAACGCCTGGGTCAGCAGCGGAGCGCGGTCCTTGCTGAAACGTGGGGCGATGCGCAGCACAATTTGTTTGTAGCCGATCGCCAAATGGCTTTGCAGCGCCTGACACAGGTTGGCGATTTTGCGCGAACGCTCGTCGAGGACAATCGCCTGATGCAGGAAATGCCGCTCCAGGTGTTTGCAGACGTAATACACCTCGGGCCGCAGCAGTTCGAGCAATTGCAGGCGATTGTCGCTGGGGGTCAGCAGTTGGTTGAGTTCGCTCAAGCCTTGGTACAACTGGCGAGCGGTTTCGCCGATGTTGGCTTTGGGCAGGTTGGCGATCCAGCGCTTGAGGTCGCGCGGGGTGGCTTCGCAGAACGACAGGCGCAAAGCGGCGGGGACCGGTGCGCGCAGCAACAGGGGAGGATTGGTCTCATTCATGCCGTGGAAAAACTCCGACCGGGAAATGGGCAGTGAATGACCTGACTGTAGCAGCTCCTACAAGGAAGGGTGTGACGCAGGATGCACCGAACCCCGCGTGGGGTTCGGCTCAGTACATCAAGCGTTCGGCAAACCCAGCGCCTGGCCCATCTGCACCGGAGACAGAGCACCCAACCCTTCAACCCACTTAACCTGATCCGGCCCGAACAGCACGACAGCCGTGGAGCCCAGTTTGAAGCGACCCAGTTCCGCGCCTTTCTCCAGATGAATCGGCGCACGCGCAGCTTCGTCGTAGCGGAAGGTTTTCAGCTCGCGTTTCGGCGGCGTGACCAGCCCGGCCCACACGGTTTCAATCGACGCCACGATCATCGCGCCCACCAGCACCACGGCCATCGGCCCGCGCTCGGTGTCGAAAATGCACGCCACACGCTCGTTGCGGGCGAACAGTTCCGGGACGTTTTCGGCGGTGGTCTGGTTGACCGAGAAGATGCGGCCCGGGATGTAGACCATCTCACGCAGGGTGCCGGCCAGCGGCATGTGCACGCGGTGGTAGTCCTTCGGCGACAGGTAGATAGTCGCGAAGTCACCGCCCATGAACGGCGCAGCATTCGCGGTATCGCCACCGAGCAATTCCAGCACGCTGAAGCTGTGGCCCTTGGCCTGGAACACGCGACCGTGTTCGATCGGGCCGAGTTGGCTGACCGCACCGTCGGCCGGGCTGAGGATCGCGCCCGGGGTGTCGTCCAGCGGACGCGCGCCGTCTTTCAAGGCACGGGTGAAGAATGCGTTGAAGTGCTCGTAGGCGGTCAGGTCTTCGACCAGTGCCTGGGACATGTCCACTTGATAACGCTTGGCGAACCACGCGGTGAAGGCGTTCTTGAACCAGCGCACGCGGCATTCGGCGATGCAGCCGGCCAGTCGCGAGAGCAAGTGATGGGGCAGCAGGTATTGGCTGAGGATAAACAGACGCTTATTCATTAACTGTCCTTAAAAACCTTAAATCTCTACGGGGGTGTCGGGATGGTTGCCCCATTCGCCCCAGGAGCCGGCGTAGCCTTTGACCCGCGGATAACCGAGGGACTTGGCCACAAGATAAGTGAAGCCAGAACGGTGGTGAGTCTGGCAGTGAGTGATGATTTCTTTGTCTTTGGTGATGCCGAGTTGTTCAAGGATCTTCGGCATGTCGGTGCGGATGCGCAGGTTCCGCGACTGATCCATGCCGGCGGTCCATTCGAAATTCACCGCGCCGGGGATGTGTCCGGCCTTGGCCGCCAGGACTTTCTCGCCGGAGTACTCCAGCGGCCCACGGGCGTCCCAGATCGCCAGGTCGGCAGCGCCTAGACGGCTTTGCAGGTACTCGCGGGTGGCGGTGGGTTCGTCGTGCAACGTCAGTGAAACCGGGCCGCCAACCGGGGCCGGGATCTGGATCGACATCGGCAAGCCTTCCGCCAGCCATGCTGGCAGGCCGCCGTCGACATAGTGGTATTTGCTATGGCCGATGACATCCAGCAACCAGATAAACCGGCCAGCCCAGCCGCCACCTTCGTCGTCATAGACCACGTAGACCGCATCGGGGTTGTGGCCCAGTTCGCCGAACAATGTTTCAAGGGCCGCTTGGGTCGGCAGCAAGCCTGGCGCCGGCGCCTGGCCGAGTTGCGTACGTTTCGGGTCGACAAAACGCGCGCCGGGCAGATGCCCTTCGGTGTAGCGGGCGCTGCTGGTCAGGTCGACCAGAATCAGATCGCGGGCGTCGAGACGCGGGAGCAAGTCGCTCGGCTCGATCACCAGCGGCAAGCCAGAGAAGTCAGACATGTGAGGTCTCCAGAGCACAAAGGGAGGGATTGTAGAGCCTATTGGCCACGGGTGCTAAAGCTATGCAGGGCCTTTTCGATGCACTGCGCGGTTTTGCCGAAGGCTTGCACGGTGATTTCCGAGAACGGCCCGCCGCCCTGGTCCGCCACCACAATCATGATCACCCGGCCATTATTGACCAGTGAGCGCAGCAGCAAGTGTTCGCCGCTGAACTGCGAACGCAGGCTGGCGGGCAGCAGGGCCGAGAACTGGGCGTTGTTGGCTGGCGTCAGGCGCACCTGGGCCTGTTGCGAGAGCAGGCGTTGCAACACGCTGCTCTGGCTGACCAGGAAATTCAGGTCGGCGGCTTCTTTCGCCAGCCCTGCGGTCTGGTGCACCCGCAGATTGGCGTGGGTGCGGTCGGCCATCAGGATCATCACCCGACGCATGCCGCAGGCGACCAGCGCATCCCGGGCCGAGGTGGTCAGGTGCATCGCGTTGGTAAAGCGGCTCGGCTCCACCAGCAGCTCGGCGCATTGTTTGCGCCAGTTTGTCAGGTCTTCGGTGGTCGGCGCCGGGGCCGGCAGCAAACCGGCGTGCACACGGTTCATGCCCCACGGCCACAGCAGTGACACCGCTGGGTGCCAGAGGTCGGGCATCGCATGCTGGCGGGCGCTGTTGGCGGCCTGTTGGTGCAACTGTTGTTGCACTTCATCCATCGATATTTGCAGGTAAAGGCTGGTCAGGTACTGCCAGCGTTGACTGTGCGGGCAGTCCCAGGCCTGTTGTGCCGACAGCGCCAGGCCGTTGGCCAGCAGCACGGTGTTGGCTGGCTGATTGAGCCAGCGACGCAGGGTCGGATCGTCGTCGAGACGATTTTGCTGGCGCAGCGGATGCTCGCTGTCCCGGGCAATGCGCAGCACTTTCACCAGTTCCCGTTGTTCGTTGAGCAGCAGGCGATAGCCCTGTTGCACCCAGATCGGCAACCGCCAGATGTCCACCAACGCCAGGCAGATTTCCAGCAGGCGCACGCCGAACAACTGCTTTTCGACTTTGCGCGCCGACTCGCCTTTATGGATGACCCGCAGCTCCCACTCTTCGAGCAAGTGCGGATGCGTCAGCGCCATCGGCCACAGCGGCGAGAGAAACAGCAGGCTGCCCCAATGGATGTCCTGCCACAGGCGCGCGAGGCGATTGGCGAAAAAACCGTTGGCCTGTTGCGTCGCGTGCTGGCTGATCAGTTGCAGCTGGCGCAGGGCTTTCGGAATCCCGGACTGCGGCTCGGCCGGCAGGCGATCGAGCAGTTCTTCGGTGCGTTTCAAGCCGAGACGATTGAGCGCCACATCGAGGTTTTCTGCCGGCTCCGTCATGCTGCCGTGGGTGTGGCGGTTGGCTTCGCGAATGACGCTCAAGGCCAGGGCCGGACTTTCCTGCATTAATTCGGCAATGTCGCGCAGCGAGCTGCGGTTATTGCGAATGGCTTTGCAGACCCGGTCGTGACTCTCTTGCGGAACCGGCAGGCGCACGCCATCGAGCAGCTTGACCCAGCCTTCGAGATTGATCGGTTTTGGAGTTGGAACGTTCGTTTCGTTAGCCATGGCTGGACGGGATCATCATTGGCTGTAAACACGCCCGGCGCGGGCTAAATTGGCTTTTCGCCTGAACTGGCTATAGTCTGGCGCAGTTTTGCCGATAAGTAGAAGAAGAGATTTTTTAACTTCCGAATATGACCTTGAACCCGACTCAGTAAGTGCTCTCCTACCTATGGCTAAATTAATCGGCATCATCGTCGTATTCGCGAGCGTGCTCGGCGGATACGTGCTTTCCCATGGCAAAATTGCCGCCCTGATTCAGCCTTTCGAGGTGATGATCATCGGGGGTGCGGCCCTGGGTGCATTCCTGCAGGCCAACCCCGGTTACATGACCATGCACGTGCTCAAGAAATCCTTGAGCATGTTCAGTTCGCGCTTCAACCACACCTTCTATCTTGAAGTGCTGGGCCTGATCTACGAGATCCTCAACAAGAGCCGCCGCGAAGGCATGATGGCCATCGAAGGCGACATCGAAGATGCCGCTGCGAGCCCGATCTTCGCCAAGTACCCGACAGTCTTGAAAGACGAACGCATGACCGCGTTCATCTGCGATTACCTGCGTATCATGTCCTCCGGCAACATGGCGCCCCATGAACTCGAAGGCCTGTTCGACATGGAACTCTACAGCCTCAAGGAAGACCTGGAACACCCTTCCCACGCGGTGAACGGCATCGCCGACGCCATGCCGGGTTTCGGTATCGTGGCGGCGGTACTCGGTATTGTGGTGACCATGGCTTCCTTGGGTGAAGGCGACCAGAAATCCATCGGCCTGCACGTCGGTGCGGCCCTGGTCGGTACCTTCTTCGGTATTCTCGCGGCGTACGGTTTCTTTGGTCCGTTGGCCCATTCCCTGGCCCACGATGCCAAGGAAGAACTGAATGTATACGAAGCCATCAAGGCTTCGCTGGTGGCTTCGGCTTCCGGCATGCCGCCTTCGTTGGCGGTGGAGTTCGGGCGCAAGGTTCTGTACCCGGCGCACCGTCCAAGCTTTGCCGAGCTGGAACAAGCCGTTCGCGGTCGTTAAGCCATGGAAAATAATCAGCCGATAATCATCAAGCGCGTCAAGCGCATCGCCGGCGGGCATCACGGGGGCGCCTGGAAAATCGCCTTCGCTGACTTCGCCACGGCGATGATGGCGTTCTTCCTGGTGTTGTGGCTGCTGTCCACCGCCACACCGGAACAGAAGATCGCCATCGCCGGTTACTTCAAGGACCCGGTCGGCTTCTCCGAAAGCGGCACGCCCTACATCATCGACTTGGGCGGCACGCCGACCCTGGCGCCGGAGAACACCCTCAACCCCGAGGTGAAGTCCCAGCCGCAGCCAGACAAGGTCACGGTCGATACCGATCAGGTCGAAGGCATGGCCGAACAGGTCGAGAAAGAACGCCTGGAACTGCTGCTGCAAGAACTGCAGAACAAGGTCGAAGAGAACCCGCAGTTGCAGAAGTTCAAGGACCAGATCCTGTTCGAGATCACGCCGAACGGCTTGCGCATCCAGATCATGGACGCGGACAACCGGCCGATGTTTGACTCGGGCTCGGCGCGTCTGAAACCGTACTTCGAAGACATCCTGCTGGCCATGGCTGACACCATTAAAGCGGTGCCGAACAAGATCAGCATCAGCGGCCACACCGACGCCAAGCCGTACACCGGCACTGGCGATTTCGGTAACTGGGAATTGTCGGCCAACCGCGCCAACGCGGCTCGTCGTGCATTGGTTGCCGGCAGCTACCCGGAATCGCAAGTCGCGCGGGTGGTGGGTTATGCCTCGTCGGCGTTGTTCGACCGGGAACACCCGTTCAACCCGGTCAACCGTCGTATCGACATTGTTGTGCTGACCAAGAAGGCCCAGGCGGCCATCGAAGGGGCGCAAGGGGCTGATCCAACGACGACGCCGGGGCAGGGCGCGCCGGGTGAAGCGCCAAACGCGCCTGCCACACCGGTTGATCCGAATGCTCTGCCAGCCGACAAGCAACCGGTGCCGGCCCATGAGCTTCGCGAGCGTCTGAATCTGTTCGAAGACGCGGCGCCGAAACCGGGTGATCCGGCCAAGCCGGCTGAGCCGCCCAAGCAGTAACCCGCAAAAAGCCACGATCATCGTGGCTTTTTTGTGTCTGGCTGCGTCACCACTGCACGTTTTTTTAGAATCAGGGAAGATCAGAGATGGAAAGACTCAAAGCCTATTTCCAGCGACACGGCAATGCACCCTTCAAATTCGGTGAAGGCCGGGTCAGTGGCTACATCTCGGCCACGCTCGGTCTGTTGAGCCTGCTGGCAGTATTCTGCTTCCTGTTCCCCGAATGGCTGACCACCGCCGAACTGCGCAAGGTCTACGACGAGCAGTTCGCGCGCACCACGCTGCTGCTCGGGCTGGTGTTGTCCTTCAGCCTCGGCTCCCTGAATATCCTGCTCAACAAGCGCAAGCGCCTGGGGATCACCGGGTTGGTGGCCTCGGGTTTGGCGGTGTTCCTCGGCGGCACCAATGTGCAGATCAGCTCGATCGGGCAGACCCCTTACTCGCTGGGGCTGGACTGGTTCGTCCTGGCCCTGCTGGTGTCGGCCATCGTCTTTATCCCCCTGGAAAAACTCTATTCCAAGGACCCCGAGCAAAACATCCTGCGCCCGCACTGGCGAACCGACCTGACCTACTTTTTCGTCAGCCACATGCTGGTGCAGTTCATCCTGATCTTCATCACCGCCTCGTCGAGCTATGTGGCGGGTTGGGCGATGTCTGAGAGTCTGCAAGCCAGCGTGCAAAGCCTGCCGCTTGTCGTGCAGTTCTTCCTCGCCGTGCTGGTGGCCGACCTGGGTCAGTACTGGCTGCATCGCCTCTATCATGTGGTGCCGTGGCTGTGGCGCATCCACGCGGTGCATCATTCGAGCACGCACATGGACTGGCTCGCCGGTTCGCGCGTGCACTTCATTGAGATTCTGCTGACCCGTACCGGCGTGCTGGTGCCTCTGATGCTGCTGGGCTTCGCGCCACAGGCGTTGAACGCTTATGTGATTCTGGTCGGCGTTCAGGCTGTGTTGGCCCATGCCAATGTGCGGATCAATGGTGGCTGGCTGAACTATGTGATGGTGTTGCCGCGTTATCACCACTGGCATCACGCCCGGCACAAGGATTACATCTACAAGAATTACGCGATTCACACGCCTTTGGTGGACATGCTGTTTGGTACGTTCAAGTTGCCGCCGAAAGAGTGGCCGGTGCGCTACGGGGTGTTTGGCAAGGAGTTGCCGGGTGGGATTGTGCGTCAGCATCTTTATCCGTTTCAGAAGCCTGAGCCGAAGGTTGTTGCGCCGAAGCCGCCAGCGGCGGTTTCCTGAGTTAGCAATCAAGCCGACAGTGATGCCGGCTTTTTTGTGCCTGGTGTCATTTCATTATCAGCAGGGGCACGATGCCTGTAGGAGCGAGGCTTGTCCGCGCAGACTTTGTGTCTGGCGACGTGGTTTTTGAGGGTGGTGTACATATCCATTCCTGCGGTAACGGCCGCTTATGGTTTCGCTCTTACAGCGAGTCACTTTCGAAAAGCGCGAAAGTAACCAAAGCGCTTTTGCCCCTGTCGTTCGGTGCCTCGCTGTGGCTCGGCATGCCCTCGCTCCGGTCCTGCTCCGTGGGCCCGCCGCCATCGGCCATCCATGGCCGGGGGCGGCTAACCCGGCATCCATGCCGGATTGCCCACTGCGTAGAACCTCCGCTCGGCCTCTCGAGGGGGCGTGCATTGCACCGCGAGGCGGCCTGATAGCCGACCTGGCTCGGTCGCGTGCGTTCTCCTGATCCATTTTCAGCGTGGGCACGATCCCTGTAGGAGCGAGGCTTGCCCGCGAAGACGGCCTAATAGCCGACCTTATTGTCGGTGGGGCGCGTTTTCCTGTTGGATGCGGTTTGCTGGCGAGATGAGTGGTTGTAGGAACGGTCTGAAATTGCGTTCCGGGGTTCTCAGTCGTGTGAACATCTGCCTATAGTTTCGCCCGTTGCTGCCAGTGCGGTGACCGATCTTAGCCGGTCGAAATTCAGATGCCCCTCTCGACAGTCAACGGAGTTTTGACCCATGGCTAAGTACCACCCGCTCCAAGGCAATTTCAGCGTCGGCCCGACGCTGTACATCGACACCGAAGCCAAAGTCTCTGACCTCCTCGAAACCGCCACCCACCGAATCAAAGCTGCCCGCAATCTGCTCAACAGCGTCACCTGCCTGTGCGTCAAAGACGCTGAAGGTCACGATCTGGAGCATTTTGCCAATGCTGCGCATATGTTGATTCAGGATGGCTGTGACGCCTTGGATGCGTTGGGTTGGAAGCTGGAAAAAGCAGTGCTTTGAAAACCAGAAAGCCGCGAGATGATCGCGGCTTTTTAGTGTTTGCTGGAAACGGCTGATCATTTTCGTGGCATCACGAAAATGATCATGGCTACTTAGTAACTAGTTTCCGGCAAACTCGCGATGATCGAGCGATAGCTATTCATCCGTTGCTGCTGCACGCGGCCTTCTTCCAGCGCCTTGAGCAACGCACAACCTGGTTCACGATCATGTTTGCAGTCGCGGAAGCGGCAAGTACCGATCAAGTCGTTGAACTCGATGAAACCGGCTTCGACGTCGGCGCGGCTGACGTGGCCGAGGCCGAATTCGCGGATGCCTGGGGAGTCGATCAGTTCACCGCCGCCGGGGAAGTGGAACAACCGCGCGGTGGTGGTGGTGTGGGTGCCCTGGCCGGACAGTTCCGACAGCGGGCCGACGCGGGTTTCGACTTCCGGCAGCAGGCTGTTGACCAGCGAGGACTTGCCGACGCCGGACTGGCCGACGAAGACGCTGATGCGCCCGTCCAGTTGTTCCTGCAGTTGCTCCATGCCGTTGCCGTGGTGCGCCGAGACTTCCAGCACCGGGTAACCGAGCGTGCGGTACACCGCCAGCAAGGCATTCAGCGCCGGGGCGTTCTGTTCGTCGATCAGGTCGAATTTGTTGAGCAGCAGCAGCGGACGAATCCCGGCGTGCTCAGCGGCGACCAGATAACGGTCGATCAGGTTGGCGTGGGGCTCGGGCAGCGGGGCGAAGACGATGACGATCATGTCGACGTTGGCCGCTACGGGTTTGAGCTGGCCACGGCTGTCCGGGCGGCAGAGTTCGGTTTTACGCGGCAGTTGCGCCACGATCACACCGATGCCCTGGTTGCCGGCACGCCAGACCACCTGATCGCCGGTCACCAGCGCTGGCAGGTTGGCGCGCAAGTGACAACGGAACACTTCGCCGGCCAGTTCGCCTTCAAGGGCTTCGACTTCGACCTGCACACCGAAGTGCGCGATCACCAGGCCGGTCTGTTCCGGACCCAGATCGCCGCCCTCAAGTGCCTCGACAGCCGAGGACTCGCGTTTGGCGGCGCGGGCAGCGCGCTCGCCCTGAATCTTTTCGATGCGCCAGTTTTGACGACGATTGAGTTGGCGTTTGGCCATGGGTGTTCCGTATCAAGAATGCAGCGATTAGGTAAAACGGCCGCGAGTTTAGCACGCCCGGCCGGTTGCCTAGGCTAAACTGCGCAGCATTGCCTAGGAGCCGACACATGCAAAACCCGCAGAATCTGATCTGGATCGACCTGGAAATGACCGGTCTGAACCCTGATACCGACGTCATCATCGAGATGGCGACCATTGTCACCGACAGTGACCTGAACACCTTGGCCGAAGGCCCGGTGATCGCGATCCACCACAGCGACGCGATTCTCGCCGGCATGGACGAGTGGAACACCCGTCAACACGGCGGCTCGGGCCTGACCCAGCGGGTGCGCGACAGCCGCATCAGCATGGCCGAAGCCGAAGCCGAGACCATCGCCTTCCTGGAAAAATGGGTGCCGAAGGGCAAGTCACCGATCTGTGGCAACAGTATCTGTCAGGACCGTCGCTTCCTTTATACGCACATGAAAGCCCTGGAAAGCTATTTCCACTACCGCAACCTCGACGTGTCGACCCTCAAAGAGCTGGCCGCACGCTGGGCGCCGGACGTGCGCGACAGCTTCCAGAAGGGCAGCACGCACCTGGCGCTGGACGATATCCGCGAATCGATTGCTGAGTTGCAGCACTACCGCAAGCATTTCATCAAGTTCTGATCCTGGGGGGCCTGTGCTGGCGCCATCGCGGGCAAGCCTTGCTCCTACAGGTACGGGGTCGCTCTGCTTTTGTAGGAGCGAGGCTTGCCCGCGAAGCAGGCGACTCGGTCTTCCTGTGTGATCGCCCCCTTTTGGTGCCGCCGCGAAATGGCTAGACTGCGCGCCTTCCTGCCAGGACCGCCGCCGCCATGTTGCTGATGCTCTACCTGATCGCCATTACCGCCGAAGCCATGACCGGTGCCCTGTCTGCCGGCCGTCGCGGCATGGACTGGTTTGGCGTGGTGCTGATCGCCTGCGTCACAGCGTTGGGCGGCGGTTCGGTGCGTGACGTGCTGCTCGGCCACTACCCGCTGACCTGGGTCAAACACCCGGAATACCTGATCCTGACCTCGGTCGCCGCGATGTTCACGGTATTCGCCGCGCGCTGGATGCGGCATCTGCGCTCGCTGTTCCTGGTGCTCGACGCCGTGGGGCTGGTGGCATTCACATTGATCGGCTGCATGACCGCGCTGGAAATGGGCCACGGCATGTTGGTGGCGTCGGTCAGCGGTGTGATCACCGGGGTATTCGGCGGCATCCTCCGAGATATCTTCTGCAACGACATCCCGCTGATCTTCCGTCGCGAGCTCTACGCCAGCGTTTCGTTCGCGGCGGCGTGGTGCTACATGCTTTGCATCTATCTGGAATTACCGGGCGAGCAGGCGATATTGATCACCTTGTTCGGCGGGTTTTTGCTGCGGTTGCTGGCGATCCGGTTTCATTGGGAAATGCCGAAGTTCGTCTACAACGACGAAGCCTGATTTCAGCTAAGCGCTAATGTTCTCTGGATAGGCGCAAGGTAGAAATATTCTGCATAAGAAGTCGGATGGTTTGCTAGGTGTAAATGGGGTAAAAAGGCCTTAAACAGGGTAATCCATTGCTGTATTACCCTATTAATAATTTATTACCCTATTTAGCAGATAAGCTACCTATGCAATCACTCACCCCTGATTTCCTCTCGAAGCTACGCTACAACGGATCGCAGGTCGCAACACTGCGGGCTCTTGGAGAATATCGAGGAAAACAGCAATTATTCCTTGCTCAATCTCCAGAGGTTCTCAATGACCTGAAGCAGTTGGCTGTCATCGAGTCCACTGAGTCATCAAACCGGCTTGAAGGTGTTGTCGTGACGCCTGCTCGGTTGAAATCTCTAGTCGTCAAAAATGCTGAACCTAAAAGTCGCTCCGAGCAAGAAATTGCAGGTTATCGAGACGCGCTTTCTTTGATTCATGAAGCAGCAGAGGGGATGCCAATTTCCGAAGGTGTCATTCGACAGTTGCACAGCATGCTTTACCGCTATCTGCCACAGGATGGAGGGGAGTGGAAAGCAACGAACAACGACATCATTGAACGTCATCCTGATGGCAGCTCACGCATTCGCTTCCGGCCTGTCGCGGCGCATCTGACACCTATTGCGATGGTCGAGATGGTTACTCAATATCGCAAAGCCTTGGATCAGAATCAGGCGGACCCTCTGGTCTTGGTTCCTCTCGTCATTCTGGACTTTCTTTGTATCCACCCTTTCTCGGACGGTAATGGTCGCGTGGCCCGTCTGCTCACATTGCTGCTGCTTTATCAGTTTGATTATCGAGTTGGACGTTTTATCAGCCTTGAGCGGATCTTCGAGGACTCAAAAGAAAGTTATTACGAAACGCTTGAGGTCAGCTCCCAAGGTTGGCATGAAGGCCTGCATAATGTTCAGCCATGGCTCGACTATTTCTGGGGCGCGCTGCTTCGGGCTTATAAGGAGTTTGAGGTCCGTGTAGGCACGATTGAAAAACGCCACGGAGGAAAAAGTGATCGAGTACGTGTGGAGGCGCTGAAGCGCTTTTTGCCTTTTTCAATTACCGAACTTGAAGAGGCATGCCCTGGCGTGAGTCGCGATACGGTGCGTATGGTTTTGCGTTCATTGAAGGCTGAAGGACTCATTCAGTCGACAGGAAAGGGGCGCAATGCCAAGTGGATAAAGTCATCTGGTGTTGATCTACGTACGTGAACCGATTTAGTGGCCCCGTTAAAAGGGAGATACAGCGTTGTCAGCGCGTTGTTCGTGTTGCTTCAGTGCCCATTCGACGTGTTCACGCACCAGTTCCGACGGATATTCCCTGCGCGCCTTCAACGCCTCCAGCACCGGGATACTCGACGGCGCATTCCCCAACCCCACCGCCAGATTGCGCAACCAGCGCTCATAACCGGCGCGGCGCAGCGGTGAACCCTCGGTACTGCTGAGAAACTTGTCTTCATCCCACATGAACAACTCGGCCAACTCGGCATTGTCCAGATTGTGCCGAGGCTTGAAGTCGCTTTCTCCGGATGGACGGGCGAAGCGGTTCCACGGGCAGACGATCTGGCAATCATCGCAGCCGAACACTCGATTGCCGATCAACGGTCGCAAGTCTTCGGGAATCGCGCTTTTCAGTTCGATAGTCAGGTAGGAAATGCAGCGCCGGGCATCCAGCACATACGGGCCGACGAAGGCGTTGGTCGGGCAAATATCCAGGCACGCGGTGCAGCGGCCGCAATGTTCGGTGCTGTGGGGCGGGTCTTCCGGCAGCGGCAGGTCGACAAACAGTTCGCTGAGGAAGAAATAACTGCCGGCCTTGCGATTCAAGACCAGGGTGTTTTTGCCGATCCAGCCAAGGCCAGCCTTCTCGGCGATGGCTTTTTCCAGTACCGGAGCGCTGTCAACGAAAGCGCGGTAGCCGAAGGGGCCAATGACCGACTGGATTTTTTCTGCGAGTTGCTGCACGCGTTTACGGATCAATTTGTGGTAATCGCGGCCCAAGGCATAACGGGAGACGTAGGCTTTTTCCGGTTGGGCCAGTAATTGCGCCATTTGCGTGTCGCCGGGCAGGTAGTCCATGCGCAGCGACACTACACGCAAAGTACCCGGCACCAGTTCTTCCGGGTGCGAGCGTTTGCTGCCGTGGGCACCCATGTACTCCATTTCGCCGTGGTAGCCGGCGGCGAGCCAGCGCTCCAGGTGCTGCTCATGCTCGGCGAGGTCCAGGCCGCTGATGCCGACTTGCTGGAAGCCCAGCTCGCGGCCCCAGTCCTTGATGGATTGGGCGAGGGCGGGCAGGTCTGTAGTAATAGCGGGCATGAGACGAGAGAAACCGGAGCTGAGGTGCGTATAATTCTGCCAGACATCGGAGCCCGAAGACGCATGCCGCACACTAAAGATGATTTACCCGACGCGCTGTACAGCGCCGCGCAAGTGCGAGGGCTCGATGCGAGCCTGATCGCGGCCGGCACACCGGGCTTCGAATTGATGCAGCGGGCGGCGCGTGCAATGTGGCGGGCGCTGGTCCGGCAGTGGCCGACAGCTAACGAATTGACGGTGCTGGCTGGCCATGGCAATAACGCTGGCGACGGTTATCTCGTGGCGGTGCTGGCCCAGCGTGCCGGCTGGCAAGTGCGGGTGCTGGCGGTCGGTGATCCCCAGCGTTTGCGGGGTGACGCGGCGTTGGCCCATACCGAAGCCGTGTCCGAAAAAGTCTCGATTGAAGCCTGGACTGCTAATACCGAGTTGCGCGGCATCGTTCTGGACGCCTTGCTCGGCACCGGCCTGACCGGTGAAGTGCGCGAGCCTTACGCCAGCGCTATCGCCGCGATCAATGCCAGTGGCTTGCCGGTCGCAGCGGTGGATATTCCGTCGGGGCTGAGTGCCGATACCGGTCGTCTGCTTGGTGCGGCCGTTCGGGCGGATCTGACTGTGACGTTTATCGGTTTGAAGCTGGGACTGTTCACCGGTGATGCGGCGGATGTGGTTGGTGAACTGGTGTTCAACGATCTGCACGCCGATCCGCAGGTGCTTGAAAACGCCGCGATCAGTGCTCGCCGTCTGACGGCCGGTAACTTGCCACGCCTGGCGGCTCGCCCTCCGACCTCTCATAAAGGCAAATTCGGCCACGTCCTGTTGATCGGTGGTGATCGCGGATTTGGCGGCGCGATCCTGCTCAGTGCGCAAAGTGCGCTGCGCAGCGGTGCCGGCATGGTGTCCGTGGCGACGCGCAGCGAACACGTTCCGGCCGCGCTGGCGAGAATCCCCGAAGCCATGGTGCTGGGCGCGTCGTCGGCCAATCAGTTGATGGGCTTGCTGGAAAAAGTGTCGGTGCTGGTGGTCGGGCCGGGACTCGGTCAGGCCGGTTGGGGGCGTAGTCTGCTGTCCGTGGCGGCCAACGCACCGCTGCCGCAAGTCTGGGACGCCGACGCCTTGAACATGCTGGCCGAGGAACAGGTGAAATTACCCGCCGATTGCATCATCACCCCGCATCCCGGCGAAGCGGCGCGTTTGCTCGGTATCAGCACCGCCGAAGTGCAGGCCGACCGTCCCGCCGCCGCTCACGCTTTGAGCAAAAAATACACAGCGGTAGTTATTCTGAAAGGCGCCGGCAGCCTGGTCGCCAGCCCCGATGGGCGTCTGGCGGTGTGTCATCAGGGCCATCCGGCGATGGCCACCGCGGGATTGGGCGATGTACTGGCCGGTCTGGTCGGCGCCTTGCTCGCCCAAGGCATGAACGCATTCGACGCCGCGTGCCTGGCGGTCTGGCTTCATGCCAATGCCGGCGCGCAACAAGGTAAATCGGGCCGTGGGCTGGCGGCCAGTGATCTGATCCCGGCCATTCGTCAGTTGTTGGAGGAGCAAGCACCGTGTCTGAAGTAACCCTGTACCTGGCTGATGAAGAGGCGATGACCGCATTCGGTGCTCGCATAGCAAAAACCACCCAAGGGCACGGTCTGATTTTTCTCGAAGGGGATCTGGGCGCGGGCAAAACCACGCTGTCCCGGGGCATCATCCGGGGCCTTGGGCATGTGGGTTCGGTAAAAAGTCCGACCTTCACCCTGGTCGAACCCTACGAGATCGGCGACATCCGCGCCTTCCATTTCGACCTCTATCGACTGGTCGATCCGGAAGAACTGGAATACCTCGGCATCCGCGATTACTTCGATGACGATGCGATGTGTTTGATCGAATGGCCCCAGAAGGGTGCAGGCTTTTTGCCAAAGCCCGACCTGACCATTACCATTAGCCCGCAAGACAGCGGGCGTTCGCTGAAAATTTTGTCCCAAGGCTCGCGCGGCGAGTCCTGGTGTGCCGCTTTGGCATTGGAAACCAATTAAATGATGGGGTCAGGTATGCGCTTTCGCGCGATGGTAGCTGCCGTAGGGTTGTTGTTTTTGGCGGTGACCGTCGACGCTGTGGCCGAATCGAAGGTCAACAGCGTTCGCCTGTGGCGAGCTCCGGATAACACTCGGCTAGTATTCGACCTCACGGGGCCGGTGCAGCACAGTGTCTTCACCCTGACTTCGCCGGATCGGCTGGTCATCGACATCAACGGCGCGTCCCTCGGTGCGCCGCTCAACGTCAACACCTCCAACACCCCGATTACCGCCATGCGTTCGGCCCAGCGCACGCCGACCGACCTGCGGGTGGTCATCGACCTGAAAAAAGCCGTCACGCCGAAAAGCTTCACCCTGGCGCCGAATGCCCAGTACGGCAATCGCCTGGTGGTCGATCTGTTCGATAGCGCCGAAGCTGCCGCCCCTATTCCGCCGGCGCCGACCAACGTCGCGACCGTGGCCCCGGTGCCGGTTACTCCGATCGATCCTCCAGTGAAACTGCCGCCTGCTCCGGCGGGCAAGCGCGACATTATTGTGGTGATCGATGCCGGTCACGGCGGCGAAGACCCAGGCGCCTCAGGCTCGCGCGGTCAGCATGAGAAAGACGTGGTCCTGGCCATTGCCCGTGAATTACAACGTCAGGTCAACGGCATGAAAGGCTTCCGCGCCGAACTGACCCGCACCGGCGACTACTTCATCCCGCTGCGAGGCCGTACTGAAATCGCCCGCAAGAAAGGCGCCGACCTGTTCGTCTCGATCCACGCCGACGCCGCGCCCTCTGCGGCTGCTTTCGGTGCCTCGGTGTTCGCCTTGTCTGATCGCGGTGCCACTTCGGAGACCGCCCGTTGGCTGGCCGACAGCGAAAACCGTTCCGACTTGATCGGCGGTGCTGGCAGCGTCAGCCTCGACGACAAGGACCGCATGCTCGCGGGCGTGTTGCTCGACCTGTCGATGACCGCGTCCCTGACGTCCAGCTTGAACGTCGGCCAAAAAGTCCTTAGCAACATCAGCCGCGTCACGCCGTTGCACAAACAACGGGTGGAGCAGGCCGGATTCATGGTGCTGAAATCGCCGGACATCCCATCGATCCTGGTGGAAACCGGCTTTATCTCCAACGCCAATGAAGCGAACAAGTTGTCTGGCGCGAGCCACCAGCAGGCACTCGCGCGTTCCATCAGCGCCGGTGTGCGTCAGTTCTTCCAGCAGAACCCGCCACCGGGCACCTACATTGCCTGGCTGCGCGATTCCGGGAAGATTGTCCAGGGCCCGCGTGACCATCGCGTCAGCCCGGGCGAAACGCTGGCGATGATTGCCGTGCGTTACCAGGTGTCCCCGGCGACCCTGCGCAGCGCCAACAACCTGAAAAGCGATGAGCTGAAAATCGGTCAGACCCTGACCATTCCCGGCACTGAACTGGCGGCCAAAGAATGAACCAGGCGCTGACCCATACCGCTCGTATCGAGCTGCTCAGCCCACGCCTGGCGAACCAGATTGCCGCCGGTGAGGTGGTTGAGCGTCCTGCATCGGTGATCAAGGAGTTGCTGGAAAACAGCCTCGACTCCGGCGCCAAGCGTATTGATGTCGACGTGGAGCAGGGCGGCGTCAAGCTGCTGCGGGTGCGCGACGATGGCAGCGGCATTTCCGCCGATGACCTGCCGCTGGCCCTGGCGCGACACGCCACCAGCAAGATTCGCAACCTTGAAGACCTCGAGCAGGTGATGAGCCTCGGGTTTCGCGGTGAGGCCCTGGCGTCGATCAGCTCCGTGGCGCGCCTGACCCTGACGTCTCGCACCAAAGAGGCCGATCAGGCGTGGCAAGTCGAAACCGAAGGCCGGGACATGGCGCCCCGCGTGCAACCGGCGGCTCACCCGGTCGGTACCTCGGTGGAAGTGCGCGATTTGTTCTTCAACACCCCGGCCCGGCGCAAGTTTCTCAAGACCGAAAAAACCGAATTCGATCACCTGCAAGAAGTGATCAAGCGCTTGGCCCTGGCGCGCTTCGACGTGGCGTTCCATTTGCGCCACAACGGCAAGACCATCCTCAGCCTGCACGAAGCCCATGACGACGCGGCCCGCGCCCGGCGTGTGGCGGCGATCTGCGGTTCGGGCTTCCTGGAGCAGGCGCTGCCGATCGAAATCGAGCGCAACGGCCTGCATTTGTGGGGTTGGGTTGGCTTGCCGACGTTCAACCGCAGCCAGGCTGACTTGCAGTACTTCTTTGTGAATGGCCGTGCGGTGCGCGACAAACTGGTGGCCCACGCAGTGCGCCAGGCGTATCGCGACGTGCTGTTCAATGGCCGGCATCCGACCTTCGTGCTGTTTTTCGAAGTCGATCCGGCGGGCGTCGACGTCAACGTGCACCCGACCAAACACGAAGTGCGTTTCCGCGACGGGCGCATGGTCCACGATTTCCTCTACGGCACCTTGCACCGCGCCTTGGGCGATGTGCGGCCGGAAGACCATCTGGCGGCACCCGTGGCGACCGCCATCGTTCGACCTTCCGGCATCGATGCCGGCGAGTTCGGTCCGCAGGGTGAAATGCGCCTCGCGGCCAATGCCTTGCTGGAACAGCCTCAGGCGCAGCCGACCTTTAATACGGCGGCAGGCTCGGGCGCTGGCGCCGGTTATCAGTATCAGTACACGCCAAAACCGCAATCCGGGGTGCCGGTGGCGGAAGCCCAAGCGGCGTATCGCGAGTTTTTCGCGCCATTGCCCGAGGCTAACGCGGTCGCGTTGCCGGCCGGGCAGGACGACATTCCGCCATTGGGTTACGCGCTGGCGCAGCTCAAAGGCATCTATATCCTTTCGGAAAACGCCCAAGGCCTGGTGCTGGTGGACATGCACGCCGCTCACGAGCGGATCATGTACGAACGCCTGAAGATCGCCATGGCCAGCGAAGGCCTGAGCGGCCAGCCGCTGCTGGTGCCGGAATCCCTGGCGGTGAGCCAGCGCGAAGCCGATTGCGCCGAAGAGAACGTCGCGTGGTTCCAGCGCCTGGGTTTTGAATTGCAGCGTCTAGGCCCGGAAACCCTGGCGATCCGCCAGATCCCGGCGTTGCTCAAGCAGGCGGAAGCCAATCGCCTGGTCAGTGACGTATTGGCGGATCTGATGGAGTACGGCACCAGCGACCGGATCCAGGCGCACCTCAACGAACTGCTCGGCACCATGGCCTGCCACGGCGCGATCCGTGCCAATCGGCGCCTGGCAATCCCGGAAATGAACGGCCTGCTGCGGGACATGGAAAACACCGAACGCAGCGGTCAATGCAACCATGGCCGGCCGACCTGGACCCAATTGGGCCTGGACGACCTGGACAAACTGTTCTTGCGCGGTCGTTGATGAGCCAGCTCCCTCCAGCGATTTTCCTGATGGGCCCGACCGCTGCGGGCAAGACCGACCTGGCCATCGAACTGACCAAAGTCCTGCCGTGCGAGCTGATCAGTGTCGATTCGGCGCTGGTCTATCGTGGCATGGACATCGGCACTGCCAAGCCTTCCAAAGAGATACTGGCTGAGTTTCCGCACCGCTTGATCGATATTCTCGACCCGGCGGAGAGCTATTCGGCTGCGGATTTCCGTCGAGATGCTCTCGAGGCGATGGCCGAGATCACTTCGCGGGGAAAAATTCCGCTGCTTGTAGGCGGCACGATGCTCTACTACAAGGCTTTGGTCGAAGGACTGGCAGAAATGCCGGCGGCCGATCCCGAGGTTCGCGCGCAAATCGAAGAAGAGGCTGCACGCCTTGGCTGGCAAGCCCTGCACGAACAATTGGCGGTAATTGATCCGGTCTCGGCGGCGCGAATTCACCCGAACGATCCCCAGCGCCTCAGTCGAGCGCTGGAAGTTTATCGCGTGAGCGGTCAGAGCATGACCGAGCTGCGCCTGCGACAATCTGCGCAAAGTACTGAAGCAGCCGCTTCGGGACTGCAACAATTGCCCTATACTGTCGCGAACTTGGCCATCGCTCCGGCAAATCGCCAGGTACTGCACGAGCGTATTAAACAAAGATTCACAAATATGTTGGAACAGGGATTCATCGACGAGGTCGTAGCCCTGCGTATGAGAAGTGACCTGCATTCAGGGTTGCCGTCCATACGCGCTGTAGGGTACCGACAAGTCTGGGACTACCTGGATGGCAAGCTGACGCAAGCCGAGATGCAGGAACGTGGAATCATAGCCACGCGCCAATTGGCAAAGCGCCAGTTCACCTGGCTGCGCAGTTGGGCTGATTTGCATTGGCTGGACAGCCTCGATTGCGACAATCTGCCGCGCGCCTTGAAATACCTCGGGACCATCTCCATATTGAGCTGAGTCCTTGCAATTGCCGTCTATCCTTGGGGGTGTGACGGCCCAAGCCATCTGTTTACCTATTTTTTATATTGAATCCTTAAAGGAGTGCGGCACATGTCAAAAGGGCATTCGCTACAAGACCCTTACTTGAATACTTTACGTAAAGAGAAAGTTGGGGTGTCCATCTACCTGGTCAACGGGATCAAACTGCAAGGCACGATCGAGTCTTTCGACCAGTTCGTTATCCTGCTGAAAAACACCGTTAGCCAGATGGTTTACAAGCACGCTATCTCGACAGTGGTACCGGTTCGTCCAATTCGTCTGCCTAGCGCAACCGAATCCGAAGCGGGTGACGCTGAGCCAGGTAACGCCTGATAGGAGTCTCCTTTGTTCTTTGAGCGCCACGGTGGTGGTGAACGAGTGATCCTCGTTCACTTGGATGGACAGGACCCTGAGGCGCGCGAAGATCCGCAGGAGTTTCAGGAATTGGCTAATTCGGCCGGCGCCGAGACCGTTGCGTTTTTTAACGTGCCGCGTCATCGGCCAACTGCCAAATTCCTGATTGGCAGCGGCAAGGTCGAGGAGCTGCGCGACCTGGTCCATGCCGAAGAGGCTGATCTGGTCATCTTCAATCACATCCTCACGCCCAGTCAGGAACGTAACCTCGAACGTGTTTTCGAGTGTCGCGTGATCGACCGTACCGGTCTGATTCTCGATATTTTCGCCCAACGCGCCCGTACCCATGAAGGCAAGCTCCAGGTCGAACTGGCCCAGCTTGACCACATGAGCACCCGGCTGGTTCGTGGCTGGACTCACCTTGAGCGTCAGGGTGGTGGTATCGGTATGCGTGGCCCGGGTGAAACCCAGCTGGAAACCGACCGCCGTTTGCTGCGGGTTCGCCTGCGACAGATCAAGGGCCGCCTGGAAAAAGTGCGCAGTCAGCGCGAACAGTCGCGACGCGGTCGTTCGCGTGCGGATATTCCTACCGTGTCCCTGGTGGGCTATACCAACGCCGGCAAATCCACGCTCTTCAATAACGTGACGAAATCCGACGTGTACGCGGCTGACCAATTGTTTGCCACGCTGGACCCGACCTTGCGCCGTCTGGAACTGGACGACCTGGGGCCGATTGTCCTGGCCGACACGGTGGGCTTTATCCGCCACTTGCCTCACAAACTGGTCGAGGCATTTCGGTCTACGCTCGAAGAGTCGAGCAACTCCGACCTGCTGTTGCACGTGATCGATGCGGCCGAACCGGATCGCATGTTGCAGATCGAGCAGGTGATGGTGGTGCTGGGCGAGATCGGAGCTCAGGACTTGCCGATACTCGAGGTCTATAACAAACTCGATTTGCTTGAAGGCGTTGAGCCACAAATCCAGCGTGACGAAAACGGCAAGCCCCAACGGGTCTGGCTGTCGGCGCGTGATGGCAGTGGTCTGGAATTGCTTGAGCAAGCCATTGCCGAGTTGCTGGGCGGTGATTTGTTTGTTGGCACCTTGCGCTTGCCGCAACGTTTTGCTCGACTGCGTGCGCAGTTTTTCGAACTCGGTGCGGTACAGAAAGAAGAACACGACGAAGAAGGCATCAGCCTGCTGGCCGTCCGCTTGCCTCGGGTCGAGTTGAATCGACTGGTAAGCCGCGAAGGCCTGCAACCGATGGACTTCCTCGAGCAACACACTTTGCAATAAAAGCCTGAGAAAGCGGTTGTGCCGTGGTGACAGGCATTCTGTAGCATTGGTCGGCGCGCCGTGGGTGCGTCTTTGCTTTATCAGATGGAGAGCGCTATGGCTTGGAATGAGCCGGGTGGCAACTCGAATAATCAGGATCCTTGGGGTGGCAAGCGCCGCAATAACGGCGACCGCAAGGGACCACCGGATCTCGACGAGGCCTTCCGAAAGCTGCAGGAAAGCCTGAACGGGTTGTTCGGTGGTGGTAAAAAACGCGGTGACGACGGCGGAGGTTCGGGCAAGAGTGGCGGCTTCGGCGGCCTGCTCGGCATCGGCCTGGTCGTGCTCGCTGCCGTCTGGCTGTACAGCGCGGTCTACGTGGTCGACGAGCAGGAGCAAGCCGTGGTGCTGCGCTTCGGCAAGTACTACGAAACCGTCGGCCCGGGCCTGAACATCTACTTCCCGCCGATCGATAAAAAGTACATGGAAAACGTCACGCGTGAGCGTGCCTATACCAAGCAGGGCCAGATGCTGACTGAAGACGAGAACATCGTCGAAGTGCCACTGACCGTGCAGTACAAGATCAGCAACCTGCAGGACTTCGTGCTTAACGTCGACCAGCCGGAAATCAGCCTGCAGCACGCGACTGACAGTGCCTTGCGCCATGTGGTGGGTTCCACCGACATGGACCAGGTCCTGACCGAAGGTCGTGAATTGATGGCCAGCGAAATCAAGGAGCGGCTGCAACGCTTCCTCGATACCTATCGCACCGGCATCACCGTTACCCAGGTCAACGTTCAGAGCGCAGCGGCGCCGCGTGAAGTCCAGGAAGCCTTCGATGACGTGATCCGTGCCCGTGAAGACGAGCAGCGTTCGCGCAACCAGGCTGAAACCTACGCCAACGGGGTCGTGCCGGAAGCCCGTGGTCAGGCCCAGCGCATCCTTGAAGATGCCAACGGTTACCGTGACGAGACGGTCTCGCGCGCCAAGGGTGAGGCGGATCGCTTCACCAAGCTGGTCGCCGAATACCGCAAGGCCCCTGAAGTCACCCGTGAGCGTCTGTACCTGGACACCATGCAGGAAGTCTTCACCAACACCAGCAAGGTTCTCGTGACCGGCAACAAGAATGGCCAGAGCAATCTGCTGTACTTGCCGCTGGACAAGATGATCGACAGTGGCCGCAGCACCAGCGCACCGGTAACGGGCGCGGCAGCCAGCAGCAATGAAGCGAATGCCCGTGCAGCCGCCGATCTGCAACAACAGCAAGCACGTACCAGGGAGAGTCGCTGATGAGCAATAAATCGCTGATCGCCCTTATTGTCTGCGTCGTCGTGGCGATCGCAGCCTGGAACTGCTTCTACATCGTGGGTCAGACCGAGCGTGCGGTAATGCTGCAATTCGGTCGTGTGGTCCAGACCGATGTTCAGCCGGGCCTGCATGTGAAAGTGCCTTACGTTAACCAGGTGCGCAAATTCGACGCACGCCTGATGACGCTGGATGCACCGACACAACGCTTCCTGACGCTGGAAAAGAAAGCCGTCATGGTCGATGCCTACGCCAAGTGGCGCGTCAAAGATGCCGAGCGCTTCTACACCGCGACATCCGGCCTCAAGCAGATTGCCGACGAGCGTCTGTCCCGTCGTCTGGAATCGGGTCTGCGTGACCAGTTTGGTAAGCGCACCCTGCATGAAGTGGTTTCCGGTGAGCGTGACGCGTTGATGTCGGACATCACCGCTTCGCTGAACAAGATGGCGGAAAAAGAGCTGGGCATTGAAGTTGTCGATGTTCGGGTCAAGGCCATCGACCTGCCGAAAGAAGTAAACCGCAGCGTGTTCGAACGTATGAGCACCGAGCGTGAGCGTGAAGCTCGCGAGCACCGCGCCAAGGGTAACGAGCTGGCCGAAGGCATCCGTGCCGACGCCGATCGTCAACGCCGGGTGTTGCTGGCCGAAGCCTATCGTGAATCCGAAGAGGTTCGCGGTGACGGTGACGCCCAGGCTGCTGCGATCTACTCCAAGGCCTACGGCCAGGACCAGGAGTTCTACGCGTTCTACCGTAGCCTGCGTGCCTACCGTGAAAGCTTCGCGAACAAAACCGACGTCATGGTCCTGGACCCAAGCAGCGACTTCTTCCGTTACCTGGAAAAAGCCAAGCCTTGATACCGCGTTGACCTGAATCATCCCCCGCCTGGCGGCTAAAACCTCGGGCGGGGTGATCCTTTGGGAAAACGTGTGTATGATGCGGCAGCCGGGAAATTCCCGGCTTTTTTGCGTCTGCACGTTTGATTGTGGTTTTTAGTGGGCGCCCGAGTTGAATGACTCGACAGGTTTTTCGAGGAAAGTGGTTGGCGAAGCCGATTTCAGGCTTTTCGCCACGTCGTTCATGCGCGTTGTTTGCACATGGGCCGATCATTTTCTGCTTCACTCAAGGCTCGCCCAACGGCTGGCCGCCCGGATCATAGGGGAATGGCGTAATGGCAACGGTAGACCGCTGGCTGCTGCCAGATGGCATCGAAGAAGTACTGCCACCAGAAGCGGCGCGCATTGAAGTCGCGCGTCGCCAGGTGTTGGATCTGTTCCAGAGCTGGGGTTACGAGTTTGTCGTGACTCCCCATATCGAGTACCTGGAATCCCTGCTGACCGGCGCGGGCCAGGACCTGGATCTGCGTACCTTCAAGGTCATCGACCCGCAATCGGGCCGGCAGATGGGTTTCCGTGCCGACATCACGCCGCAAGTGGCGCGCATCGATGCGCACACCCTGCGTCGCGAAGGTCCGAGCCGCCTGTGCTACGCCGGCAGCGTGCTGCATGCGCAGCCGCGGGCCTTGTCGTCTTCGCGCAGCCCGATTCAGTTGGGCGCCGAGTTGTACGGCGATGCCAGCCCGAGCAGCGACGTGGAAGTCATCAGCCTGATGCTGGCCATGCTGCAACTGGCCGATGTGCCGGACGTGCACATGGACCTCGGTCATGTTGGTATCTACCGTGGCCTGGCCCGTGCGGCCGGTTTGTCCGGTGAAACCGAACAACAATTGTTCGACGCCTTGCAACGCAAGGCCATCGACGAGGTCATTACCTTGACCGAAGGTCTGCCTGCCGAGCTGTCGGGCATGCTGCGCGCGCTGGTCGATCTGTGTGGCGGCCGTGAAGTATTGAGCGCTGCCCGTGAGCGTCTGGCCAATGCGCCGGCACCGGTACTGGCGGCGCTGGAAGACTTGCTGGCCATCGCCGATCGTCTGTCTACGCGTTTCCCGGAATTACCGCTTTACTTCGACTTGGGCGAATTGCGCGGCTACCACTACCACACCGGTGTGGTGTTCGCCGTGTTCGTGCCGGGTGTTGGCCAGTCCATTGCCCAGGGCGGTCGTTACGACGACATCGGCGCCGACTTCGGTCGTGCCCGTCCGGCAACCGGCTTCTCCACCGATTTGAAAACCCTGGTGACCCTGGGGCGTGCTGAGATCGAGTTACCGTCTGGCGGTATCTGGATGCCTGACAGTACGGATGCGGCACTCTGGCAGCAGGTTTGCCAGTTGCGCAGTGAGGGTCAGCGTGTCGTTCAGGCGTTGCCTGGGCAACCATTGGCCGCCGCCCGTGAAGCGGACTGCGACCGGCAATTGATTCAGCAGAACGGGCTTTGGCAAGTATTGCCGCTGGCTTCTTGAGTTTTCCTGCCGGCGGCTGCCGGCACCAAGTTTGCGCGAATGAGGACAAGTGTTATGGGTAAGAATGTCGTAGTCCTGGGCACCCAATGGGGTGATGAGGGCAAAGGCAAGATCGTTGATCTGCTGACCGAACATGCTGCCGCCGTAGTGCGCTACCAAGGTGGCCACAACGCGGGTCACACCCTGGTGATCGACGGCGAGAAAACCGTCTTGCACCTGATCCCGTCGGGCGTGCTGCGCGAAGGCGTGCAGTGCCTGATCGGCAACGGCGTGGTGGTTGCACCGGACGCTCTGCTGCGCGAGATCATCAAGCTGGAAGAGAAAGGCGTACCGGTGCGCGAGCGCCTGCGTATCAGCCCGTCCTGCCCGCTGATCCTGTCCTATCACGTCGCGCTGGACCAGGCACGTGAAAAGGCCCGTGGCGAGCTGAAGATCGGTACGACCGGTCGCGGCATCGGCCCGGCTTACGAAGATAAAGTTGCCCGTCGCGGCCTGCGCATCGGTGACCTGTTCCATCGTGAGCGTTTCGCCGCCAAGCTGGGCGAGTTGCTGGATTACCACAACTTCGTCCTGGTCAATTACTACAAAGAGCCAGCGATCGACTTCCAGAAGACACTCGACGAGTGCATGGAATACGCCGAGCTGCTCAAGCCGATGATGCTCGACGTCACCGCTGAGCTGCACGAGCTGCGTCGCGCTGGCAAAGACATCATGTTCGAAGGCGCCCAAGGCTCCCTGCTGGACATCGACCACGGTACCTACCCGTACGTCACCAGCTCCAACACCACCGCGGGCGGCATCGCCACCGGTTCGGGTTTCGGTCCGATGTACCTGGATTACATCCTCGGCATCACCAAGGCCTACACCACTCGCGTTGGGTCGGGCCCGTTCCCGACTGAATTGTTCGACGACGTTGGTGCCTTCCTGGCCAAGCGTGGCCACGAGTTCGGCGCTACCACCGGTCGTGCCCGTCGTTGCGGCTGGTTCGATGCCGTCATCCTGCGTCGCGCTATCGACGTCAACAGCATCTCGGGCCTGTGCCTGACCAAGCTGGACGTGCTGGACGGCCTGGAAACCATCAACATCTGTGTCGGCTACAAGAACCAGGATGGTGCAGTGATCGACGCACCGACCGACGCCGACAGCTACATCGGCCTCGAGCCAGTGTACGAAGAGATGCCAGGCTGGACCGAATCCACCGTCGGTGCCAAGACCCTGGAAGAGCTGCCGCAAGCCGCTCGCAACTACATCAAACGCGTTGAAGAGTTGGTCGGTGCGCCGATTGACATTATTTCGACGGGCCCGGACCGCAACGAAACCATCGTTCTGCGCCATCCGTTCGCTTAATAAGTCGTTGATATAAAACACAAAGGCCCCTCATTTGGGGCCTTTGTCGTATCTGTCTGTCGGACGGCACGACCTTTGCTGTGATGTTGATTAAAAGCATCGCTTCCAGTGCGCCATCAATTTAATGGCGCCAAGCAGAGGGATTTTAAGTGTCAGCCATTCTCTCACTGTTACAAAGCCGTCTTCTGCGGCCTGTGTTCGTTACCCTTGGTATCGCCCTTTTGGTGCAAGTGCTGGTTGCCGTCGCCCTGACTCGGAGCACGGTCACTGCGCTGGAAGCCGATCTCGGCGTGCGCTTGGGGGCTGACAGTCAAAAGCTGTCTGGTGAACTGGAGCAGGCGGGGCGTGAAGTCACGTCGAGCCTGGACAGTCTGTCAACCAACACCCGTCAGCGACTCACTGCCGGTTTGTCCTCACGTCTGAAGGACGAACAGGCGCAGTTACGTACGACTTTGGAAAAAGACCTGAAGGACTCTGCCAATGACATGGCTCAGCTCCTGGCCTCGGTCGCACCCCGCGCCATGTGGGACAGCGACGTGCCTACCCTGTCCGAATTCGCCCGCCGGGCCCAGCGCAATCCAAACGTGCTGTTCGTGATTTACGACGACGCCACCGGCCAGCACCTGACGCGCTATTTGAATCGCGAGAACCCGATCAACAAAGCGCTGCTGGAGAAAGGCCAGGGCGAGCGCGCATTGGACAAAGTGCTGGATGCGGCGAAGAACGATCCATCGGTCTACTACCTCGAAGCCTCAATCAGCCCCAATGGCGTGGAAATCGGCAAGGTCTTGATGGGCGTCTCCACCGCGTCCGTGGAAGTCGATCTGGCGGCCCTCGACAAGCGCTTCTCGGCGTTGATCGCCAGCAGTGATCAACTGGTCGGCGACAGCCTCAAAGGCGCAGCCGCTGACAGCGCAGCAGCAATGGGCGCGCGCCTGAAGTCGGCGCAGTCCACGGCTTCTCAAATGCAGGCCAATACCACCAGTACCGTGCAGGAAGCGGCGGGCACCTTGCGCTGGCGCATCGGCATGGGCCTGGCGGTGGTCGGTTTCGGCGTGTTGCTTTTGTTGGCCGTGGTGCTGGGTCGTCGCGTGGTCAATCGCCTGAAGCTGCTGATTGCGGCCATGGATGATCTGGCGGCGGGTGAGGGTGACCTGACCAAGCGTGTGCAGATCAACAGCAAGGACGAAATCGGCGACATGGCCTCGGCGGTCAATCGCTTTGTGGATAAGTTGCAGCCGATCGTGCGCGAAGCGGGCGACGTGGCCCAGCGTACCGGCGTGGAAATCGGTGCCATGACCTTGCGCAATGCCGGGGCCGATAAAGCGGCAGGCATGCAGCGTGATGAAGTCGCCGAGAGCCTGCGCGCGTTGTCGCAAATGGCCGATGAGGCACAGTCGGAAAGCCATGCGATGCAGGCAGCCTTGCAGCAGGTGGTAGATATCCGTTCGGCCACCGATGAGAACACCCGGACTTCGGCCAAGGTCGGCAGCCTGATCGAGGCGCTGGCCGGGCAGGTCGACACTGGCGCGAAAGTCATCGAACGCCTGGCGCAGCAAAGTGAACAGATTGAAGTGGTGCTGACAGTGATTCACGGGATCGCCGAGCAAACCAACCTGCTGGCGCTGAACGCCGCTATCGAGGCGGCGCGGGCGGGTGAGACCGGTCGTGGGTTCGCCGTTGTGGCAGATGAAGTGCGAGCGCTAGCGAGCAAGACGCAAAGCTCTACCGGCGATATCCAGGCGCATATCGTGGCCTTGCAGCAAGGCGCGCGTGAGGCGGTGGCGGCGATCGGTCAGGCCGGGCGTCAGGCCAGTGAAGGTTTGCTGGTATTGCGCGACAGTGCGCGGTTGCAGCAGTCGGTGCAGGTCTCGGTCGAGCAGGTGCACGCGGCGATCGGCCTGGCGACCCAGGCAGCGGCGCATCAGGCCCAAGGCGCGCAAGCGGTGCGCGGTCGGGTGGAAACCATTCACGCACAGGCTGAAAAAGCGGCTCAGGCGGTGGTGGAAACCACGGCCAGCGGCAAAGTGCTGGATGGATTGGCGGCGCAGTTGAAGGCGAGTCTGGGGCAGTTCAGGGCTTAGGATTTTCGTTGTCTGGGCTGGCGCCATCGCGGGCAAGCCTTGCTCCTACGGGATATGCGTGATCCCTGTAGGAGCAAGGCCTGCCCGCGATGCTTTTCAGCGGCTCAAATACATTCGAGTTGTTAACAGGTACACCGGCAACCCCGACACCAGAATCAACAACGCCGCGTAAGGCGCCGCCGCCGCAAACTCCACGTTCGCGGTATGCGCCCACACTTCGGTCGCCAGCGTATTCAGCCCGGTCGGGCTCAGCAGCAGCGTGGCCGTCAGTTCTTTCATCGCATCCAGAAACACCAGCGCAAACGCCGCGCCCAATGCGGGGAAGATGATCGGCAAGGTCACGCGGCAAAACGCGCTGAACGACGACGCGCCCAGCGTGCGTGCCGCCTCTTCCAGTTGCGGTGCGGCCTTGTTCAGCGCCGTGCGAATCGGCGCCTGGGCCAGCGGCAGGAACAGCAGCGCATAAGCGATCAGCAATAGTGTCGACGTCTGGTACAGCGCCGGCACGTAGTGCAGGGCGAAATACACCAGGGTCAGCGCAATCACCAGGCCAGGGAGCGCGTGCAGCAGATACGGCAAGCGCTCGGCCCAGATTGCCAATTGGCCTTTGTAACGCACCACCAGCAAGCCCACAGGTACCGCCAGCACCAGGCACAGCGCGGCACCACCCAGCGATAGCGCCAGGGATGACAGCAGCGCCTCGCTGATTGCCGCTATCGGGAAAGCAGCTGACGAGCCAACCGCCAGCCAGTACGCCAGCATCCCTAGCGGAATGCCGCTGCCGATAATCGCCAATGCCAGGCAATAAACCTGTCCCGCCACGGCCCATGGTCCCAGGCGAACTTGTTCTGCATGTCGCGCGGCACCTTGGCCGGTCCGCACATGTCGACCCTTGCCACGCACCCGCAGCTCCAGCCACAGCAGCACCAGACACAACGCCAGCAACACCGCCGACAGCATCGCCGCGTTGGCGTTACTGAACTCCAGTTCAAACTGTTGATAAATCGCCGTGGTGAACGTTTGCAGGCCGATGATCGACAGCGCGCCGAATTCCACCAGCATGTGCAGCGCAATCAGCAGCGAGCCGGCCAGCAAGGACGGCCAGAGCAGCGGCAGGGTGATCCGGAAAAACACGCCCCAGCGATTCTGCCCCAGGGTGCGGGCGGATTCTTCCAGCGATGGATCAAGATTGCGCAGGGTTGCCGCCACTGGCAGAAACACCAGCGGATACTTGGACAGGGTCATCACCAGAATTGCCCCGCCCAAGCCCTCGAAATGCGCGCTGAGGGAAACCCAGGTAAAGCTGCTGACGAATGCCGGAACGGCAAACGGTAAGCACAGGATTACGCCCCACAGCCGCCGGCCCTTCAGATTGCTCCGTTCCAGCAACCAGGCCAGCGATAGACCGATCACGCCGCAAGCCAGCGTCACGCCAACCATCAGCGACAACGTGTTGCGCAGCAGGCCAAACACATACGGCCGCCACAGCAAATGCAGCGCCTCGGCCCAACCAGCCTGCCAGGTCTTGAGCCCGACATACGCCAGCGGCAACAGGCTGAGCACCACCAGCAGCAACACCGGTAGCAGCAACCAGATCGACGGCCGTTTGCGCCGTGGCACGTAACCCCCGCGCGCGGCGGGGGCGGATAACGATGCGCTCATCAGTTCAAGCCAACGTCACGTTCCAGGTCCAGGGCTTCTTCGGCATTGCCGAGGTCGGCCGGGGTGACTTTCGGCGCTTCGAGTTCGCTGAACGGCTTGAGCCCGCGGTCCGATTCCATGCCTTTGTGCAGTGGGTATTCGGCGGTGGTCTGGGTAATCACGCGCTGACCTTCTTCGCTGGCCATGTAGGCGAGGAATTGCTGGGCTTCTTTGGGATGTTTGCTGGACTTCAGCACGGCCGCGCTGGAGACGGTGATCAATCCGCCGACGTCGCCGCCGGTGAAGTAATGCAGTTTCGAATCGAGCTGGCCTTTTTCACGCTGCAGGGCGAACCAGTAATAGTTGTTCACCAGCACGGTGGCGACTTCGCCGTTTTCCACGGCTTTCAGCGCAACCATATTGTTGCTATAGACCTTGCCGAAGGCGCGCAGGCCGGTCAGCCATTCTTCGGCAGCGTCCATGCCGTGGGTCTTGATAATCGCCACGGCCTGTTCCTGGAACGCGCCGCTGGTCGGCACGAAACCGACTTTGCCTTGCCATTTTGGATCGGAGAATTCCATCACCGATTTGGGCAGGTCTTTTTCATCGACCAGCTTCGGGTTGAAGGCGACCACGCGGACCCGTGCGGTGATGCCGATCCAGGTGCCGTTGCCGGCGACGTAGTCTTTCGGCAGGACGGCGAGGGTGGTGGCGTCGGTCTGGGCCAGCAGGCCTTGTTCGCCCAGTTTGTTCAGCGGCGGCGATTCTTCGGTATAGATCACGTCAGCGGGGGAGCGATCGCCTTCTTCGACGACCTGGCTGGCGAGCTGGTTGCTGCTGCCCTTGCGCACGTTGACGTGAATCCCGGTCTTGGCTTCGAAGGCTTTGGCGACCGCATCGCCGACTTCCTTGTGTTGGCCGTTGTAGAGCGTCAGGGAAACCGGGTCGGCGGCTTGGGTGAGGGGAGTGGCGAGCGCCAGGCCGAGCAGGGTAAAGGTCAGGCTACGGCGCAGGGTATTTCGAAACATCATTCGCAGGGTTCCTCACTGTCGCATTGCAAAAACTTGCAACAATGATAAACGATATTGTTTCTCAAGTGCGCTTTGCGGGGGCTGGCGAGGCTTTGCTACAGGGGGGAGGCGGGCCTTTGTAGCAGCTGGCGAAGCCTGCGTTCGGCTGCGCAGCAGTCGCGAAATCATAGAATACGGTCATTCGGAAGAAACTGGTGCGCAGGTTTACGACTGCTGCGCAGCCGAACGCAGGCTTCGCCAGCTGCTACAGGAGGGTGTGGGCTTGCGCAGTTCCGGGTTTTTGAAAGCCAGAAACGCAAAAACCCGCTTTCGCGGGTTTTTGTGAAATTCCAGATCGACTCTGAAATTTGAATTGGTGCCCAGAAGAAGACTCGAACTTCCACGACCTTGCGGTCACCAGCACCTGAAGCTGGCGTGTCTACCAATTTCACCATCTGGGCAGTATCAGCAACGTTGCCGCTGTTGATGTGGCGCACTATACGGAGAGCATTTTGATCTGTAAACCCCTGATTTGGTTTTAATAAATCAGAAGCCCTGAATGCAAAAAACCCGCTTTCGCGGGTTTTTGTGTGAGCCTTGAAATTGATCTAATCTCAAGCTCGAAATTGGTGCCCAGAAGAAGACTCGAACTTCCACGACCTTGCGGTCACCAGCACCTGAAGCTGGCGTGTCTACCAATTTCACCATCTGGGCAGTATCGGCAACGCTAGTGCGTCGTCGATGGCGCGCACTATACGGAGCGTCTTTTTAACTGTAAACCCCTGTCGCTAAAAAAACCTGGAAAATTTCTCCAGCGGCATTTAAATCAGCTTCGCGGTGTCGATAAAGGGCTTTAGATGGGCTGTCACAGCCTGAAATTTCCCGTTTCATTACGCCTATGCCAAACTAACCCGCATATAGACAAGGTGAAAACTCTCTAATGGCCGATTGGCAGTCCCTCGATCCCGAGGCCGCTCGTGAAGCGGAAAAATATGAAAACCCTATTCCTAGCCGCGAACTGATCCTTCAGCACCTTGCTGATCGAGGTTCGCCTGCTAACCGCGAGCAGTTGGTCGAGGAGTTTGGTCTGACCACAGAAGACCAGCTCGAAGCCCTGCGTCGCCGCCTGCGCGCCATGGAGCGCGACGCTCAACTGATCTATACCCGTCGCGGCACCTATGCGCCTGTGGATAAGCTCGACCTGATCCTGGGCCGCATCAGCGGTCACCGTGACGGTTTCGGCTTCCTGGTTCCGGACGACGGCAGTGACGACCTGTTCATGAGCCCGGCGCAAATGCGTCTGGTGTTCGACGGCGACCGTGCTCTGGCCCGTGTTTCCGGCCTGGACCGTCGCGGTCGCCGCGAAGGCATGATCGTCGAAGTCGTTTCCCGTGCCCACGAGACTATCGTCGGCCGTTACTTCGAAGAAGGCGGTATCGGCTTCGTGGTTGCGGATAACCCGAAGATCCAGCAAGAAGTGCTGGTCACCCCGGGTCGCAACGCCAATGCCAATATCGGTCAGTTCGTCGAAGTGAAGATCACTCACTGGCCAACGCCACGCTTCCAGCCGCAAGGCGACGTGGTTGAAGTCGTGGGTAACTACATGGCGCCGGGCATGGAAATCGACGTCGCCCTGCGCGCGTACGATATCCCGCACGTATGGCCTGAGGCTGTGCTCAAAGAAGCCGCCAAGCTCAAGCCTGAAGTCGAAGAGAAAGACAAAGAGAAGCGCGTCGACCTGCGCCATCTGCCGTTCGTAACCATCGACGGTGAAGATGCGCGGGACTTCGATGACGCCGTTTATTGCGAATCCAAGCCAGGCAAGCTGCGCCTGTTCTCCGGCGGCTGGAAGTTGTACGTGGCAATTGCCGACGTCTCCAGCTACGTGAAGATCGGTTCGGCGCTGGACAACGAATCCCAGGTTCGCGGTAACTCGGTGTACTTCCCCGAGCGCGTTGTGCCAATGCTGCCTGAGCAGCTGTCCAACGGCCTGTGCTCGCTGAACCCGCACGTCGATCGCCTGGCCATGGTTTGCGAGATGACCATCTCCAAATCCGGCGAGATGACCGACTACTGCTTCTACGAAGCGGTGATTCACTCCCACGCTCGCCTGACCTATAACAAGGTCAGCGCGATGCTGGAAACGCCGAAACTCACCGAGGCGCGTCAGCTTCGTGGCGAGTACACCGACGTTCTGCCGCACCTCAAGCAGCTTTACGCACTGTACAAAGTGCTGCTGGCCGCTCGTCACGTGCGGGGGGCGATCGATTTTGAAACTCAGGAAACCCGGATCATCTTCGGCACTGAGCGCAAGATTGCCGAAATCCGTCCGACCGTGCGTAACGATGCGCACAAACTGATCGAGGAGTGCATGCTGGCGGCCAACGTGGCCACTGCTGAATTCCTGAAGAAACACGAAATTCCTGCGCTGTATCGCGTGCACAACGGTCCGCCACCGGAGCGTCTGGAAAAACTGCGCGCCTTCCTTGGCGAGCTCGGCCTGTCCCTGCACAAAGGCAAGGACGGCCCGTCGCCGAAGGATTACCAGGCCTTGCTGGCGAGCATCAAGGACCGTCCGGATTTCCACCTGATCCAGACCGTCATGCTGCGCTCGTTGAGCCAGGCGGTGTATAGCGCCGATAACCAGGGCCACTTCGGCCTGAATTACGAAGCCTATACCCACTTCACCTCGCCGATCCGCCGCTACCCGGACTTGCTCACGCACCGGGCGATCCGCAGTGTTATCCATTCCAAGCAAGACACGCCGCACGTTCGTCGTGCCGGCGCGATGACCATTCCGAAAGCGCGGATCTATCCGTACGACGAAGCGGCCCTGGAGCAGCTCGGCGAGCAGTGCTCGATGAGCGAACGCCGTGCCGACGAAGCGACCCGCGACGTGGTGAACTGGCTCAAGTGCGAGTTCATGAAAGACCGCGTGGGCGAATCGTTCCCGGGTGTGATCACCGCCGTGACCGGTTTTGGCCTGTTCGTCGAGCTGACCGATATCTACGTCGAAGGCTTGGTGCACGTCACCGCGCTGCCGGGGGATTACTACCACTTCGATCCTGTGCACCACCGCCTCGCCGGTGAGCGTACCGGTCGTAGCTTCCGCCTCGGCGACACTGTTGAAGTGCGCGTGATGCGCGTTGACCTCGACGAACGCAAAATCGACTTCGAGATGGCTGAAAAGACCATCAGTGCGCCGATCGGCCGCAAGAAACGCGGCGCCGAAACCACAGCGCCTGCGGCGAAAACCGCCGCTGCAGCAGAGCCGGCCCCGGCAAAAACCGGTCGTCGTCCTGCCAAGGAAAAAGCGCCTGAAGCCTATCGCCCAAGCGATGCGGCGGCGAAAAACGCCGAGCTGCGCAAAAGCCGTGAAATGAAGCAGGCGTTGCTGTCTGAAGCGAAAAGCGGCGGTAAAGCGGCGTCTGGGGGAAAGACCGGACGGTCGGCGCCTGACAAGGCTCCCGGCGGCAAGCCGGCCAGTAAACACCGTAAAGGCCCGCCAAAATCGGGCTCGGCTCCAGCTGCCAAAAGCGGTGGGGCGCGTAAACCTAAGGCCAAGTCATGAGTCAGTTGGAAAAAATCTACGGCGTGCATGCGGTAGAAGCGTTGCTGCGTCACCACCCGAAACGCGTCAAACAGATCTGGCTGGCTGAAGGCCGCAGCGATCCGCGGGTTCAGACGCTGATCGCGTTGGCAGCCGAAAATCGTGTCGCCGTCGGTAACGCCGAGCGTCGCGAGCTGGATGCCTGGGTCGACGGCGTGCACCAGGGCGTGGTCGCGGACGTGAGTCCGAGCCAGGTCTGGGGCGAGGCGATGCTCGACGAGCTGCTGGACCGATCCGAAGGCGCACCGTTGCTGCTGGTGCTCGACGGCGTGACCGACCCGCACAACCTCGGCGCTTGCCTGCGTTCGGCCGATGCGGCCGGTGCGTTGGCGGTGATCGTGCCGAAAGACAAGTCAGCCACCCTGACCCCGACAGTGCGTAAAGTGGCCTGCGGCGCGGCGGAAGTGATTCCATTGGTTGCGGTGACCAACCTGGCGCGCACGCTTGAGAAACTCAAGCAGCGCGGCTTGTGGGTCGTCGGTACGGCGGGCGAGGCCGAGCAGAGTCTGTATCAGCAAGACATGACCGGCCCGACCATCCTGATCATGGGCGCCGAAGGCAGCGGCATGCGTCGCCTGACTCGCGATCTGTGCGACTACCTGGTGCACTTGCCGATGACCGGCAGCGTCAGCAGCCTCAACGTTTCCGTGGCGACTGGCGTTTGCCTGTTCGAAGCCCAGCGCCAGCGCAGCGTCAAGGCTGCCACCAAAAAGTCCTGACACACTGCTGTCTGTAGGAGCAAAGCTTGCTCGCGATAGCGGTGTAACATTCAGCATCAATGTTGAATGTTGCGCCCTCATCGCGAGCAAGCTTTGCTCCTACAGTGGTTTGTGGGGTGGCGAAAATAGGTGGGTGAACGAACTGTTCAAATAATCACCAATTGCCTTGCACCTCTCCAGTCCCTTCTCTACAATTGCGCCCCTTGCTGTGACGGCAGGCACGCATGTGTCTATCGCAAGCAAGTCCATAAGTGTCATTCACTCCTTGTCTGACCGTTTTTGAACGGCAGGCTACAACCCGTAAGGAGCATTCATGCGTCATTACGAAATCATCTTTTTGGTCCACCCGGATCAAAGCGAGCAAGTCGGCGGCATGGTAGAGCGTTACACCAAGCTGATCGAAGAAGACGGCGGCAAAATCCACCGTCTGGAAGATTGGGGCCGTCGTCAACTGGCCTATGCAATCAACAATGTTCACAAGGCTCACTACGTGATGCTGAACGTTGAATGCACTGGCAAGGCCCTGGCCGAGCTGGAAGACAACTTCCGCTACAACGATGCAGTGATCCGTAACCTGGTCATCCGTCGCGAAGAAGCCGTTACCGGCCAATCCGAGATGCTCAAGGCTGAAGAAAACCGCAGTGAGCGCCGTGAGCGTCGCGACCGTCCTGAGCACGAAGGCGCTGAAAGCGCTGATAGTGATGACAGCGACAACAGCGATAACGCTGACGAGTAATCCACGGACCTTTTGAGGAGCCTATTACATGGCACGTTTCTTCCGTCGTCGTAAATTCTGCCGCTTCACCGCTGAAGACGTGAAAGAGATCGATTACAAAGATCTCAACACTCTGAAAGCCTATGTATCCGAGACCGGCAAAATCGTTCCAAGCCGTATCACCGGTACCAAAGCACGTTATCAGCGTCAGCTGGCCACCGCTATCAAGCGCGCCCGCTTCCTGGCCCTGCTGGCCTACACCGACAGCCACGGCCGCTGAGACCGGGCAGTCGACAAGTAAGTAAGGGATCGAATGCATGCGTGCCTTAGCTGAATTCATCATGCGGGGACGCGTGCAGGCCACGCTGGTTGTGGCCGGATCTGCGGCATTGCCGCTGTTGTTCTGGTTGAGTGCCGCTGCAGGTTGCCTTGTGCTCCTGCGGCGCGGTTCGGACGCCTTGAGCGTCCTGGGTCTGGGAGTGTTGTCAGCGTTAGTGAGCTGGCACTACCTGCATGACCCGACGGCATTAATCGTGCTGGTCGGGGCTTGCAGTCTGGCGTTGGTTTTACGCGCCGGCCATTCCTGGAATCGCGTGCTGCTGGTCAGCGTGGTCGTGGGATTGTTATTTGCGGTGATTCTGGGGACTGTATTCAGTTCCTTCATCGAGTCACTGGCGCAGACGTTTGAACAAGTCCTGCCGCTGGCGATGGGTGAGGTCTACGAGAAGTTTTCGGCAGACCAGAAAGCGTTTCTCACGGCATTGGCTGTTCCACTGTCGATCATTTCGACTGCGGTTTCGTTGCAGGTTTTTAGCGTGCTGTGCCTGATTCTTGGGCGCTATTGGCAGGCGTTGTTGTATAACCCCGGCGGTTTTGGTCGCGAGTTTCGCGCCATCCGACTGCCCAAAGGCGTTGCGCTGTCGCTGCTGGCCGTCATGTGTGTTGCCCCGTTTTTCGGGTTGCATGCCTTGATCCTGTTGCCGTTGTGCAGCGTACCGCTGTTCTTCGCCGGTCTGGCCCTGATTCATGGGTTGGTGGCGCAGAAACGCTTGGGCGGTTTCTGGCTGGTGGGGATATACGTCACGCTCGTGCCTTTCATGCACTTGCTCGGTCCGTTACTGGTGGTCTTGGCCATCGTCGACAGCCTGATTGATTTTCGCGGTCGTCTGGCGTCGAAAGACGCCGATAACGCGAACGGTGAAGGTTAAAAGTTAAGAGGATTTTCACATGCAACTGATCCTTCTGGAAAAAGTCACCAACCTGGGCAACCTGGGTGACAAAGTGAACGTTAAGGCTGGTTACGGTCGTAACTACCTGCTGCCTTACGGCAAAGCGACCGCTGCGACCGCTGCCAACGTGGCTGCGTTCGAAGAGCGTCGCGCTGAGCTTGAAAAAGCCGCAGCAGACCGTAAGACTTCGGCTGAAAACCGCGCCGCCCAACTGGCTGAGCTGGAAGTGACTATCACTGCCACCGCTGGTGACGAAGGCAAGCTGTTCGGTTCGATCGGTACTCACGACATCGCTGATGCACTGACCGCCTCCGGCGTTGAAGTGGCAAAAAGCGAAGTTCGTCTGCCGAACGGCACCATCCGCAACGTAGGCGAATTCGACGTAGCCGTGCACCTGCACGCTGAAGTTGAAGCCACCGTACGCGTTGTCGTGGTAGCAGCTTAAGCAGCACTTGTCGGCTGGCACCCTTGGGTGCTTGCCGGTAACATCGGGCACGATCCTGTTTACAGGTCGTGCCCTTTGTCTTTCTGCAGTTCCTGATTTTCACAACTATTCAAGTGGCCATGAACGATATCTCCGCTCCTGAGCAATACGATCTGCAAACCGCTGCCCTGAAGGTGCCGCCGCACTCCATCGAGGCCGAACAGGCTGTGCTCGGTGGTTTGATGCTGGACAACAACGCCTGGGAACGCGTGCTCGATCAAGTGTCGGACGGCGATTTCTATCGGCATGACCACCGCCTGATCTTCCGTGCCATCGCCAAATTGGCGGACCTGAACTCGCCAATCGACGTCGTGACCCTGGCCGAGCAATTGGACAAGGAAGGTCAGACTTCGCAAGTGGGGGGCCTCGGTTACCTCGGCGAACTCGCAAAAAACACGCCGTCCGTCGCGAACATCAAGGCCTATGCCCAGATCGTCCGCGCGCGGGCCACCTTGCGCCAACTGATCGGCATTGCTTCCGAAATTGCCGACAGCGCCTTCAACCCCGAAGGCCGCACGGCGGAAGAGATTCTCGACGAAGCCGAACGGCAGATCTTCCAGATTGCCGAGGCCCGGCCAAAAACCGGCGGCCCGGTGAGCGTGAATGACCTGCTGACCAAGGCCATCGACCGCATTGACACCTTGTTCAATACCGACAACGCCATCACTGGCCTGTCCACCGGCTACACCGACCTCGACGGCATGACCAGCGGCCTGCAACCGTCTGACCTGATCATCGTGGCCGGCCGTCCATCCATGGGTAAAACCACCTTTGCGATGAACCTGGTGGAAAACGCCGTATTGCGCAGCGACAAGTGCGTCCTGGTTTACTCGCTGGAGATGCCAGGCGAATCGCTGATCATGCGTATGTTGTCGTCCCTGGGCCGCATCGACCAGACCAAGGTCCGGGCCGGTCGCCTCGACGACGACGATTGGCCGCGCCTGACGTCGGCGGTCAATTTGCTCAACGATCGCAAGCTGTTCATCGACGATACGGCGGGTATCAGCCCCTCGGAGATGCGTGCGCGGACCCGGCGCCTGGTGCGCGAGCACGGCGACGTGGCCCTGATCATGATCGACTACCTGCAATTGATGCAGATTCCCGGTTCCGGCGGTGACAACCGGACCAACGAGATTTCCGAAATCTCCCGTTCCTTGAAGGCCCTGGCCAAGGAATTCAACTGCCCGGTGGTGGCGCTCTCGCAGCTCAACCGCTCCCTGGAGCAACGGCCGAACAAACGCCCAATCAACTCCGACCTCCGGGAATCCGGAGCGATCGAGCAGGATGCTGACGTGATCATGTTCGTGTACCGGGATGAGGTGTATCACCCGGAAACCGAGCACAAGGGCATCGCCGAGATCATCATCGGTAAGCAGCGGAACGGCCCGATCGGCACGTCGCGCCTGGCGTTTATCGGTAAGTACACCCGTTTTGAAAACCTGGCGCCGGGTAGTTACAACTTCGACGATGAATAAGAAATTCAGCGTTTGACAGGGACTCTTCGCGGGCAAGCCTCGCTCCAACAGGTTCTGTATTGGATCGCGATTTTGCGAACGACACATGCTCTGTAGGAGCGAGGCTTGCCCGCGAAGGGGGCCAACACCTATTTCCGACCATAGCCGTCGGAATTGGTTATTTTTTGTGCTATATTCCGCGCCCGCGAAATTCAATGAAAGCCAACACCGGTTATCGACATGATGCAAGCAGCCAAGCCGTTATTTGACTATCCCAAGTACTGGGCCGAATGTTTCGGGCCAGCGCCATTCCTGCCCATGAGCAGGGAGGAAATGGATCAGCTCGGCTGGGATTCCTGCGACATCATCATCGTCACCGGCGATGCCTACGTTGACCATCCGTCGTTCGGCATGGCGATCATCGGCCGGCTGCTGGAGTCCCAGGGCTTCCGCGTCGGGATCATTGCCCAGCCGAACTGGCAGTCCAAAGACGATTTCATGAAGCTCGGCGAGCCGAACCTGTTCTTCGGTGTCGCGGCCGGCAACATGGACTCGATGATCAACCGCTACACCGCCGACAAGAAAATCCGTTCCGATGACGCCTACACCCCCGGTGGCCTGGCGGGCAAACGTCCGGACCGTGCGAGCCTGGTCTACAGCCAGCGCTGCAAGGAAGCCTACAAAAACGTGCCGATCGTCCTCGGTGGCATCGAAGCTTCGCTGCGCCGCATCGCCCACTACGATTACTGGCAGGACCGGGTGCGCAACTCGATCCTGATCGACGCCTGCGCCGACATCCTGCTCTACGGCAACGCCGAGCGTGCGATCGTCGAAGTCGCCCAGCGTCTGTCCTACGGTCACAAGATCGAAGACATCACCGACGTGCGCGGCACCGCGTTCATCCGTCGCGATACGCCGAAAGACTGGTACGAAGTCGATTCCACGCGCATCGACCGTCCGGGCAAGGTCGACAAGATCATCAACCCGTACGTGAATACCCAGGACACCCAGGCCTGCGCCATCGAGCAGGAAAAGGGTCCGCTGGAAGATCCGGAAGAAGCCAAAGTCGTGCAGATTCTGGCCAGCCCGAAGATGACCCGCGACAAGACTGTGATTCGTCTGCCGTCGGTTGAGAAAGTCCGTGGCGACGCCGTTCTGTATGCTCACGCCAACCGTGTGCTTCACTTGGAAACCAACCCGGGCAACGCCCGTGCGCTGGTGCAGAAGCACGGCGAAGTCGACGTCTGGTTCAACCCGCCGCCGATTCCGATGACCACCGAAGAAATGGACTACGTGTTCGGCATGCCTTACGCACGGGTTCCGCACCCGGCGTACGGTAAGGAAAAGATTCCGGCCTACGACATGATCCGT
Source organism: Pseudomonas sp. ADAK2 (assembly GCF_012935755.1). Lineage (GTDB taxonomy): Bacteria > Pseudomonadota > Gammaproteobacteria > Pseudomonadales > Pseudomonadaceae > Aquipseudomonas. The sequence continues at coordinate 3,801,976 of NZ_CP052862.1, read as the reverse complement.
TTCTCGGTGAACATCATGCGTGGCTGCTTCGGCGGCTGCACCTTCTGCTCGATCACCGAGCACGAAGGCCGGATCATCCAGAACCGTTCCGAAGAGTCGATCATTCGCGAAATCGAAGAGATCCGCGACAAGGTTCCAGGCTTCACCGGCGTCATTTCCGACCTCGGTGGCCCGACCGCGAACATGTACCGCATCGCCTGCAAGAGCCCGGAAATCGAATCCGCGTGCCGCAAGCCTTCGTGCGTGTTCCCCGGCATCTGCCCGAACCTGAACACCGACCACTCGTCGTTGATCCAGCTGTATCGCAGCGCCCGTGCCTTGCCGGGTGTGAAGAAGATCCTGATCGCGTCCGGCCTGCGCTACGACCTCGCGGTCGAGTCGCCGGAATACGTCAAGGAACTGGTGACCCACCACGTCGGTGGTTACCTGAAGATCGCCCCGGAACACACCGAGGAAGGTCCGCTCAACCAGATGATGAAACCGGGCATTGGCAGCTATGACAAGTTCAAGCGCATGTTCGAGAAGTACACCAAGGAAGCCGGGAAAGAGCAGTACCTGATTCCGTACTTCATCGCTGCCCACCCAGGCACTACCGACGAAGACATGATGAACCTGGCCCTGTGGCTCAAGGGCAACGGCTTCCGGGCCGACCAGGTGCAGGCGTTCTACCCGTCGCCGATGGCTACCGCCACTGCGATGTACCACTCGGGCAAGAACCCGCTGCGCAAGGTCACTTACAAGAGCGACACGGTCACCATCGTCAAGAGCGAAGAGCAGCGTCGCCTGCACAAGGCGTTCTTGCGATATCACGACCCGAAAGGCTGGCCGATGTTGCGCGAAGCGCTGACCCGCATGGGCCGCGCCGACCTGATCGGGCCGGGCAAGACCCAGTTGATCCCGCTGCATCAACCGGCCACCGACAGCTACCAGAGCGCCCGTCGCAAGAACTCGACGCCGGCTGGCAGCCATAAAGTGGCGGGGGAGAAGACCACCAAGATCCTCACCCAGCACACCGGCCTGCCGCCGCGTGCCAGTGACGGTGGTAACCCGTGGGACAAACGCGAACAGGCCAAGGCTGCGGCGTTCGCCCGCAACCAGCAAGCGGCCAAGGATCGCAAGGACGCGGCCAAAGGCAAAGGGCCCAAGCCTGCGCGCAAGCCGGTTGTGCCGCGCTAAACGCTGCTCGCTGACAACAGAACGCCAACCTTCGGGTTGGCGTTTTGCTGATCGTTCCCACGCTCTGCGTGGGAATGCCTCCAGGGACGCTCCGCGTCCAGTGACGCGGAGCGTCACGGGCTGCATTCCCACGCAGAGCGTGGGAACGATCAGGTTGCAGCTTTTCAACTTCAAGGAAGAACACCGTGTCCCGCCGCAAGAAATCCCCCGCGCCACAAACCGCCGCCGACAAGCTCATGCAGTTGAAATTCGCCCATTGGCTGGCCTGGCAACCGTATGTGCGGCGCTACGGCTGGATTCATGTGGCGGTCATGATGATGACGATTTTTGGCATGTCACTCACCGGCTCGGTGTTCGGTACGGAATTTTTCCCACATGACTACCCGATGATGGAGTACGTCCTCTTCGTCATGTTCGGCGGATGCCTGCTGATGTGCCTGTGTTTCATCGCGCTGCTTCGCGGCTACCCCAAGGCGGTCTGGGGGCTGTTCACGATGCTGGTGTTCTGCCTGTCGATCACGTTGCTGGTGATGGTCGAGGCGAATCGCGTGGGGTTTGTCTGGATCGCGGCGCTGCCGTCGCTGATCGGTTTGTACTTGATGAGCAAGCGTCGCTATCAACGCGGGATCAAGGTTTTGCAGGTAGGCGCTCGCATTCGTCAGCGGATCAAGCGGCTCGAAGCGAGCCTGAAGCACACGCTGTGAGGCTCACGCAGTAGCGGCTTGCTACATTTGCGTGCATCTGGCCCAAAGCAATTTCCCGCATCGCCCGATTTTGGTGCTGTACTGCCCTAAGCAAATCTGTGAAAGCGCCTGCGCTGCTGGGTGGCATAAGTCTTGCGCGCTTTCGAATACGCTTAAGGCTCGCAGGAGGCACGCCGTGTCGATTCATGTCGCATTGCATCACGTCACGCACTACCGCTACGACCGTGCTGTCGAGCTCGGTCCGCAGATTGTTCGCCTGCGCCCGGCGGCCCACAGTCGCACGCGGATTTTGTCCTATGCGCTGAAAGTTTCGCCCGAGCAGCACTTCATCAACTGGCAACAAGACCCCCAGGGCAATTACCTGGCGCGGTTGGTGTTCCCGGAGAAAACCGATGAGCTGCGGATCGAAGTCGACTTGCTGGCAGAAATGGCAGTGTTCAATCCGTTCGACTTCTTCCTGGAGCCCTACGCCGAAAAGATCCCGTTCACCTACGCCGCCGATGAGCGCAAGGAGCTGGCGCCGTACCTGGAAACCTTGCCCCTGACGCCGAAGTTCAAGGCCTACCTGGACGGCATCGACCGCACGCCGCTGCCCAGCGTCGATTTTCTCGTCGCCCTCAACCAACGCCTGAGTGACGACATCGGCTACCTGATCCGCATGGAGCCCGGCGTCCAGACCCCCGAACACACCCTCGAACATGCCTCCGGTTCCTGCCGCGATTCGGCGTGGCTGCTGGTGCAACTGTTGCGCAACCTCGGCTTGGCGGCGCGTTTTGTCTCCGGCTACCTGATCCAGTTGACCGCCGACGTCAAAAGTCTCGACGGACCCTCCGGCACCGACGTGGACTTCACCGATTTGCACGCCTGGTGCGAGGTCTACTTGCCCGGCGCCGGCTGGGTCGGCCTGGACGCGACCTCAGGACTGTTTGCCGGTGAAGGACATATTCCGTTGGCGTGTAGTCCCGATCCGGGCTCTGCGGCACCGATCAGTGGCTTGGTGGAACCGTGCGAGTGCGAATTCACCCACGAAATGTCCGTGGAGCGCATTTGGGAAGCGCCGCGCGTCACTAAGCCCTACACCGAAGATCAATGGCTGGCGATCCAGGCGCTGGGCCGGCAGATCGATGCCGATCTGCTCGAAGGTGACGTGCGCCTGACCATGGGCGGCGAACCGACCTTCGTTTCCATCGATGACCCGGACGGCGCCGAATGGAACACCGCAGCCCTTGGCCCGGATAAGCGTCGCCTGTCCGCCGAACTGTTTCAGCGCATGCGCAGGCATTACGCGCCCAAAGGCCTGGTGCATTTCGGCCAGGGCAAGTGGTATCCGGGCGAGCAGCTGCCGCGCTGGTCACTGAATTGCTATTGGCGCCGTGACGGTGTGCCGATCTGGCACAACAGCGCGCTGATCGCCGATGAACAGGAAGACTACGGCGCCGACGGCGAACTGGCCGGGCGCTTTCTGGCGAGTGTCGCCGAACGCCTGAAAATTCCGACACGCTTTGTGTTTCCGGCCTACGAAGACAATTTCTATTACCTCTGGCGCGAAGGCGCTTTGCCGCAAAACGTCAGTGCCGAAGACTCGCGCCTGGAAGAACCGCTGGAGCGGGCGCGACTGCGTAAAGTCTTCAGCCAAGGGCTGGACAAGGTCATCGGCCAGGTCCTGCCGCTGGCGCGCACCGCCAAGGGTGATCAATGGCAGAGCGGTCGCTGGTACCTGCGCGATGAACACTGCCGGTTGGTGCCGGGGGATTCGCCGCTGGGTTATCGCTTGCCGCTGGGCTCGCAGCCTTGGGTGAAAGCGGCCGAATATCCCTTCATCTACCCCAACGACCCGAACCAGGCATTCCCGGCGCTGCCGGACACCCAGCAATTGAACAGTCCGGGCACGCCGGCCGAAGCGGTTGAACGGGATATCGAGGTCGACGAATCCGCCGACTGGCTGACCCGCACCGCGTTCTGCGCCGAAGCGCGGGAGGGACGCTTGTACCTGTTCATGCCGCCGCTGGAACGGGTCGAGGATTATCTGGAATTGGTCGCGGCCATCGAGGCCACCGCCGAGGAATTGCTCTGTCCGGTCTTGCTCGAAGGCTATGAACCGCCAAGCGATCCGCGCCTGAGCAACTTCCGCATCACCCCGGACCCGGGCGTGATCGAGGTCAACGTGCAGCCGTCCGCCACGTGGGATGAGCTGGTGGAACGCACCGAATTTCTTTACGAAGAAGCACGCCAGACCCGCCTGACCACCGAGAAATTCATGATCGACGGCCGCCACACCGGCACCGGTGGCGGTAACCATTTCGTCCTGGGTGGCGCGACGCCGGCTGACTCACCGTTTTTGCGCCGTCCCGACTTGCTGCGCAGCCTGATCAGTTACTGGCATAACCATCCATCCTTGTCCTACTTGTTTTCCGGACTGTTCATCGGCCCGACGTCACAGGCGCCACGGGTGGATGAAGCGCGTAACGACTCGTTGTATGAGCTGGAAATCGCCTTCGCCCAGATGCCGAAACCGGGGGAAGAGTGCGCGCCATGGCTGGTGGATCGACTGCTGCGTAACTTGTTGATCGATGTCACCGGCAACACCCACCGCGCCGAGTTCTGCATCGACAAGCTCTACTCGCCGGACGGTGCGACCGGGCGTCTCGGCTTGCTGGAGTTGCGCGCCTTTGAAATGCCGCCCCATGCCCGTATGAGCCTGGCGCAGCAATTGTTGCTGCGGGCGCTGGTGGCGCGGTTCTGGCGCGAACCGTATGCGCCGCCGAAACTGGCGCGCTGGGGCACCGAGCTGCACGATCGCTTCCTGCTGCCGCACTTTATCGAGCAGGATTTCGCCGACGTCATCGTCGACCTGAATGCCGCCGGTTATCCGGTGCGGGCCGAGTGGTTTGCCGCGCATCTGGAGTTTCGTTTTCCCAAGGTCGGCGACTACGCCGTCAGTGGCATCGAGCTGGAAGTGCGTCAGGCCCTGGAGCCTTGGCATGTGCTGGGCGAGGAGGGCGCGGTGGGCGGCACGGTGCGTTATGTGGATTCGTCCCTGGAGCGCTTGCAGGTCAAAGTCACGGGACTGGCGCCGCAGCGTTACCTGCTGACGTGTAACGGCATCCCGGTGCCGCTGCAACCGACCGGCCGGGTTGGCGAATTCGTCGCCGGCGTGCGCTTTCGGGCCTGGCAACCGTCCAACTGCCTGCAACCGACCATCCCGGTCCACGCGCCGCTGGTGTTCGACCTGCTCGACACCTGGATGGAACGTTCCCTGGGCGGCTGTCAGTACCACGTCGCCCATCCGGGCGGGCGCAACTACGACAGTTTGCCGGTGAACGCCAATGAAGCGGAGAGCCGCCGCATGGCGCGATTCTTCCGAATCGGACACACCCCTGGGAAACTTCCTATACCGAACGTGACGATTAACGACGAGCTGCCGATGACGCTCGATTTACGACGTTTCTAAGCCCTACACGACGCTCGGATTTTTCGTATATCCGGGCGTCATGAGCCTGCGTTAGTCTGACCGTTCTTTGCTGTCTGCCGAGCTCTCCATGCCTGACCTGCTTGACCGCTACCCGCTGACGGCGGGCACTTATCACGAACTGCTCGACGACAGCGGCGCGGTGCGCCCGCACTGGCGTCGGCTGTTCGACCAATTGCAACGCAGCACCCCGGCGCAACTGGTGCAGCGCCAGGCGTTGTTGACCCGGCAAATCCAGGAAAACGGCGTGACCTACAACGTCTATGCCGACCCCAAGGGTGCCGATCGCCCGTGGGAACTGGACCTGTTGCCCCATGTAATTGCCGCCGATGAGTGGCAGCAATTGTCCGCCGGGATTGTCCAGCGGGCGCGTTTGCTCAATGCGGTGCTGGCCGACCTTTATGGCCCGCAGCGTTTGATCGCTGAAGGGCTGCTGCCGGCCGAGCTGGTGTTCGGACACAACAACTTTTTATGGCCTTGTCAGGGCATTTCTCCGCCTGACGGGGCCTTTTTGCATCTGTATGCCGTGGATCTGGCGCGCACGCCTGATGGTCGTTGGTGGGTGACGGCGGACCGGACCCAGGCGCCGTCCGGTGCCGGTTATGCGCTGGAAAACCGCACCATCGTGTCCCGGGCCTTCCCCGAGTTGTACCGGGATTTGAAAGTGCAGCACCTGGCCGGCTTCTTTCGCACCTTGCAGGAAACATTGGCCCGTCAGGCACCGTGTGACGATGAGGCGCCGCTTGTGGTGCTGCTGACGCCGGGCCGCTTCAACGAAAGCTATTTCGAACACTTGTACCTGGCACGACAGCTCGGTTATCCACTGGTGGAGGGCGGCGACCTGACCGTTCGTGACGCCACCGTCTACCTGAAAACCCTGAGCGGTCTGCGCCGGGTCCACGCGATCATGCGCCGCCTCGACGATGATTTCTGCGACCCATTGGAGTTGCGCACCGACTCGGCCCTCGGCGTGCCGGGGTTGCTGGAAGCCGTGCGTCAGGGCCGGGTGCTCGTTGCCAATGCCTTGGGCAGCGGCGTGCTGGAGTCGCCGGGGTTGCTGGGCTTCCTGCCAAGGATCAATCAATTCCTGTTCGGCGAAGAACTGATCCTGCCATCCATCGCCACATGGTGGTGCGGTGAAGCGCCGGTATTGGCCCAGGCTTTGGAAAAGCTCCCGGAATTACTGATCAAACCGGCGTTTCCGTCCCAGAGCTTTGCGCCGGTGTTTGGCCGGGATTTGAGTGAAAAACAGCGCCAGGCGCTGGCTGAGCGCATGCGAGCGCGACCTTATGCCTATGTGGCGCAAGAATTGGCGCAACTGTCCCAGGCGCCGATCTGGCAGGCCGAGGACGGTCAGTTGCAGCCTCGAGCCATCGGCATGCGCGTGTATGCGGTGGCCAGTCGCGATGGTTATCGGGTATTGCCTGGTGGATTGACCCGAGTGGCCGCCGAGGCCGACGCCGAAGTGGTGTCGATGCAGCGCGGTGGCGCGAGCAAGGACACGTGGGTGCTCGGTGAGCGAGCCCCCAGCGGCGAACAATGGAAAACCCAGCGCACCATTGGTGTTCATGACTTGGTGCGCCGCGATCCTTATCTGCCTTCGCGGGTGGTGGAGAACCTGTTCTGGTTCGGCCGTTACTGCGAGCGCTGCGATGACAGCGCGCGGCTGCTGCGGATCATGCTGGCGCGTTATGTCGATGGCGATGACCCGCAAGCGCTGGAGGCGGCGGTTGATCTGGGCGAACGGCTGCACCTGTTGCCCGATGAAGGCGAACTGCCGGAGCGTTTGCTTGCTGCACTGTTGGGCGATGACTGGCCGTTCAGCCTGCGTTCCAACCTGCAACGTTTGCAATGGGCGGCCTCGCAAGTGCGCGGCAAGCTCTCACGGGAAAACTGGCAGGCGCTGGTGGAGTTGCAGCGCGAGGCCATTGAACTGGAAACCGAAGAGCCTGATTTCGGCGAGTTGCTGGATTTCCTCAACCGCTTGGTGATGTCCCTGGCGGCGCTGTCCGGTTTTGCATTGGACGATATGACCCGGGACGAAGGCTGGCGCTTCCTGATGATCGGCCGGCGGATCGAGCGCTTGCAGTTTCTCAGCGCCAGTCTCGCGGCGTTTCTGCGCGGTGCCGGGGCCTTTGATCAGGCCGGGCTCGAATGGCTGCTGGAACTGGGTAACAGCAGCATCACTTATCGCTCGCGGTATTTGGCGGTGGCGCAGTTGATCCCGGTGCTTGACCTGTTGCTGCTGGACGAGCAGAACCCGCACGCGGTGCTGTTCCAGTTGAAATTGGTGACCCGAACCTTGAAGCGCCTGAATGACGATTTCGGCGCACCGCGCGAGGCTGGGCTGCCGCAGTTGGTGGAGCGCTTGATGCACTTCGATCTGGGTTGCCTGGAGAACTCGCTGTTTGGCGAAGCCAGCGTCCACGCGGCCGTCGAGGGCTTGGCTGATCTGCTGCAAGAAATCTCTGATGCCAGCAGCCAGGTTTCGGATCGTTTGGCCCTGCGCCATTTTGCCCATGTCGATGATGTCAGCCAGCGCACGGTGTCCGTCTGATGAATGCCCGTTACCAGATTTTCCACGACACCCATTATCACTACGACAGCCCGGTATCCCTGGCCCAGCAACTGGCGCACTTGTGGCCGCGGGCCTGCGCCTGGCAGCACTGCACCGCCCAGGCATTGTTGATCAGCCCGCAGCCGACGACCCGTCGGGATGAACTGGACGTGTTCGGCAATCCGCTGACCCGCCTGGCGTTCGAGCGACCCCACGATGAGTTGCTGGTGAACGCCGAGCTCACGGTCGAAGTGCTGGCCCGGCCGATCCTGGATTTCACTCAATCGCCGGCCTGGGAAGCAACCCGCAATGCGCTGACCTACAGCAGTCAGCCGCTTTCACCGCAGTTGCTGGAGGCTTGCCGCTATCGTTTCGAATCGCCGTACGTGCATTTGAAGCGCAACTTCGTCGAGTTCTCGGAAAGCTGTTTCCCTCCGGGGCGGCCGCTGCTGTTGGGCGTCCAGGCGTTGATGGAGAAGATCTTCAGCGAGTTCACCTTCGATGCCGAGGCAACCCAGGTGGCCACGCCACTGGTGGAAGTGCTGGAGCGACGGCGCGGCGTCTGTCAGGACTTCGCGCACCTGATGCTTGCCTGTGTGCGCTCTCGCGGTTTGGCGGCGCGCTACATCAGCGGCTATTTGCTGACCCAGCCACCACCGGGCCAGCCGCGATTGATCGGCGCCGATGCGTCCCATGCCTGGGTCTCGGTGTTTTGCCCGGTACTGGGCTGGGTGGATTTTGACCCGACCAACAATGTGCAGCCGGCGCTGGAACACATCACCCTGGCCTGGGGCCGGGACTTTTCCGATGTGTCGCCACTGCGTGGGGTGATTCTTGGCGGCGGTAACCACGATCCGGAGGTTCGGGTGACGGTGATGCCGCTGGACTGAGCCGATCGTTCCCACGCTCCGCGTGGGAATGCAGCCCGGGACGCTCCGCGTCCCAAGTCGGACGCAGAGCGTCCATTGAGGCATTCCCACGCAGAGCGTGGGAACGATCATTAGGAGGAAATCCAATGTTCCCGGTTTCAATCAAAGGCGTCCTGCAATCCCCCGAAGGCCTCATCGTGTTGATGCTCAACGAGCGCGACGAATGGGAGTTACCGGGTGGGCGGATTGAACTGGGCGAGACGGCACCGGACTGCCTGGCACGGGAAATCGCCGAGGAGTTGGACGTCGAGGTGGGGGTGGGAGAGCCGCTGGATTCGTATCTGTTCGAGGTGATCCCCGGTAAACACGTGTTTATCTCGACCTACCGCTGCCAGTTGCTGGGCGGTTTTGTGCCGAAAGTCAGTCATGAACACAAGGAGATCGGGCTGTTTGATCCGGCGCATTTACCGGCCAACTTGCCCAAGGGGTATCGCGATTCGATTTGCAAAGCGTTGGGCCTGTGAGGGTCAGCAGCCGTGCTGCTGACCCTGGACACAGATCCGGTGAGCCTGATCAGATCATCGGGCTCTGAGGGTCTCAGGCGTCGGGCGCCTGATCTTTCGGTGCTTCAGCATCATCTTCTGCCACCACTTCACCTTCTGCATCCGGGTTCAGTGCTGCTGCTTCTTCTTCAGCTGTAGCTTTCTTGCGCTGAAGCTTTTCCTCTTTCTTCTGCTCCTTGGCCAAGTCTCTCTGACGTTTGGCGAAGGAATAATTAGGTTTAGCCATGGGCGATCCTCTGGGGTCGAAGGTGAGGTTGAGCGGCGCATATTCTGCCTTGTATCGGTGCCTAGCCGTTAGCTGGGTTTTTGCTCGGCCCATTTTGGCAGGATCGAGGGTTGCCAGGCGTCCAGAGCATCGATCAAGGTTTGCGGCGATTCGCTCACTTGCAGCATGTCACGGTGTGGTTCGCGAACGAAGCCTTCGCCGACGATATGATCAAGAAAAGCGGTCAATTGACCATAGAAACCGTTTACTTCGAGCAAACCGAGGGGTTTGCCGTGGTAGCCGAGCTGACCCCAGGTCCAGACCTCGAACAGCTCTTCCAGCGTGCCGAGGCCGCCGGGCAGGGCGATAAACGCATCGCTGAGTTCCGCCATCCGCGCCTTGCGTGCATGCATGCCGTCGACCACTTCCAGGCGCGTCAGGCCGCTATGGCCGATTTCCTTATCCTTGAGGCTTTGCGGGATGATCCCGATCACTTCGCCACCGGCCGCCAGTGCCGCATCGGCGACGACCCCCATCAGCCCGACGGCGCCGCCGCCATAGACCAGGGTCAGCTTGCGCTCGGCCAATGCGCGCCCCAAGGCGACAGCCGCTTCACGATAAGCCGGGTTGGTGCCGGTGCTGGCACCGCAGAAAACACAAACGGATGCGATAGACATGCCTTACTCCAGGGTCAGGATGGCCACAGAGTAAAGGCACGCACGCATCGATCCAAGGCTTAAACCTCGCGTTTGGGTGTTTCATAGGTGCCGCTGGCGCCACAGGCGTAAGCGGCGAGCAAACTGCACAAAAAGCTGTTGATGGACATGACCGGCGCTCCAGATGAGTGATGACGACCTGAGGATAGGGCCGGACCAGACGCCTGGCTGTTAGATTGTTTCGATGAGTGTCATAGCCCGAAAGTTGTATACAATTTTTGATTCAGGTCATAGGAACTTGCGAAGTTTTCAGGCAGTCTTCTGTCCATTCGCGATTTTGTTAACCCTGCCTTGGAGATTCACCATGTTTGCCAAACTTGTTGCGGTATCCCTGCTGACGCTGGCCAGCAGCCAATTGATGGCTGCCGAGTGCAAGACCACCATCGACTCCACAGACCAGATGTCCTTCAACACCAAGGCCATCGAAATCGACAAGAGCTGCAAGACCTTCACCGTTGAGCTGACCCACTCCGGCAGCCTGCCGAAAAACGTCATGGGCCATAACTGGGTGCTGAGCAAAGAAGCTGACATGCAGCCAATCGCCACCGCTGGCCTGGCCGCGGGTATCGACAAGAACTACCTGCCGGAAGGCGACGCACGCATCATCGCCCACACCAAGATCATCGGTGCCAAGGAAACCGATTCGGTGACCTTCGACGTGTCGAAACTGGCTGCCGGCGAAGCGTACGGTTTCTTCTGCTCGTTCCCGGGCCACATCTCGATGATGAAAGGCACGGTTACTCTTAAGTAACGAGTTGCGCTACTCCCTGAAAAACGCCGCTGCGAAGCTCTCGCAGCGGCGTTTTTTTTGGTGAAAATTTAGCCCTCTTTGATGAGGGGTAATCACCAAGGCAACTAATACCGCTGGTCGGAAAGCAAATTTGACCTGTTATTTCTGACAGTAGACGGCTTTTTGAGTCAGGTGTCAGATGCGCAAGACGTCGCGCATCTCGCTGCGGCGATACAGTCAAAAACATAGGGAGTATGTTCATGACCAGTGATGCTTCGATTCGAAAACACGTACAGCCCCTTGAGGCAAATGTTCCACCTGTGGTGAAGCAGGCTGTTGTGATTTTCGCTGTGACAGATTCAAACGGAACATCAATTCCCAACGGCGGTTCCACCAGTGATGGCGGCCTCCGGTTTATTGGATATGCACCAGCCAATCAGCGGGTCGTCATTCGTGACAGTTACTTACGTGTCATTGAAGTCTTGTCCGATGCCAATGGCGCTTGGTCCGCGAGAGTAGAAGATCAAATATCTGATGTTCATGAGTACAGGGCCGTCGTTGACAGTGTCGTATCACAGCCATGGGCGGTCCACGTGCAGAGCGGATCGGCTGTGCGAATTGATTTGGTGAAAGACGTGAACGGCAATCCTGTCCCTCCTGGTAGCGTTACCCATGAAACGGTTTTGTTTCTGGAGGGGCGCGTCAGTAAACCCGGTTCGGAACTGGAGGTTTTGGACGACTTCACCCACCTGAGTTGGGTCCAACCACAAACTGACGGTAAATTCGTCTTCCAGCCGCAATCCCTGTTACCCGGTTATCACGTCTTCAGAGCTATTTCGGGTGAGAATAACGTGTCAGAGCCTTGGGAGATTGAGGTGGCTGAGAGGCGGAACACTGTTATCAGTCGCGTCAGCGAAAATGACCAGAACGGTGCGGATGTGACAGATGGTGGTATCACATTCGCAACGACATTGAGTTTTGTCGGCTCCAGTGCGCCTGGCAAGACAGTCAATCTCTATCTGGGTTCAGACGTGGTGTCCCGGAGCGAGGTTGATCCAAACGCCCACTGGAGTGCGGTTGTGAACGATCTGAAACCTGGTGAGCACATGTTTTTTGCACAGACAGACAATGAGCCGGGAGCGACGTGGTTTGTGACCGTACTGGAGTTGATTGACCCGTTGCGTTGATCGTCCTGTTTTGTAGCGCATTAACGAAATAAAAAGCCCACCGAACGTTGCCGTCCCGGTGGGCTTTTTTTGTACTGATTTTTCGGGCGATACCGCTTACGGCGCAAACGGCATCACCCGTTTGTGATGTGTCTTCTTGTACGTATCACAAATAATTTTGAACGCATCCTCACGCACCGGTTCGCCGTGCAGGAACGCATCGATCTCGGCATAGGTCACGCCATGGGATGCTTCGTCCGGCTTGCCCGGCGACAGGTCTTCAAGGTCGGCTGTCGGGATTTTCTCAACCAGCGATTCCGGCGCACCGAAGCTGCGAGCAATCGCCCGGACCTGGTTCTTCACCAGCCCGCTCAACGGAGCCAAATCGCAGGCACCGTCACCGAATTTGGTGAAGAAACCCATCACCGCCTCCGCCGCGTGGTCTGTACCGATCACCAAGCCGTGGGCCGCGCCGGCGATGGTGTACTGGGCGACCATGCGCATCCGCGCCTTGGTGTTGCCGAGCACGAAATCCACCGACACCGCATGTTTGCCTTCGAACGCCGCCACTTCACTGGCCAGGGATTTGACCGCCGGGCCGATGTTCACCGTGTGGCGCTCGTCCGGGGCGATGAAGTCCACCGAGGCCTGGGCATCGTGTTCATCGAACTGGGTTTCATACGGCAGGCGCACGGCGATGAACTTGTAGTCGGCCTCGCCGGTGCGCTCTCGCAGTTCGCGCATGGCGCGCTGGGCCAGCAGGCCGGCGGTCAGGGAATCGACGCCGCCGCTGATGCCGAGCACCAGGGTCTTGAGCCCGGAATTGACCAGGCAATCCTGGATAAAGGTAATCCGCCGGGCGACTTCAGCCTCGAGGGCGGCCTGGTCGGCGAACGGCGGCTGGACCTTGAGCTGTTCAGCAATCTCACGCTGTTCGGCTTGCATGAATTCACTCCTTGCTAGGAATACTGGAAAGGGCAGGTACTTTGAAAACGTGTCGCAAATAGGCGACGAAATTCGGGTCTTTGCAGTGAGTCTTGCCTGGCTCATCAGAAATCTTGGCCACGGGCTGACCGTTGCAGGCGGTCATTTTAAGCACGATGCTCATCGGTTCAACACCCGGAATGTCACAGGTCAGGTTGGTGCCGATGCCGAAGCTGACATTGATCCGACCGCGCAACGCACGGAATATTTCCAGGGACTTGGGCAGCGTCAGACTGTCGGAGAACACCAGCGTCTTGCTCATCGGGTCGATGCCGAGCTTGTGGTAGTGCGCGATGGATTTTTCCGCCCACAGCACCGGATCCCCGGAGTCATGGCGCAAGCCGTCGAAGAGCTTGGCGAAATACAAGTCGAAATCACCGAGGAAGGCATCGGTGGTGATGCAGTCGGTCAGGGCGATCCCGAGCAAGCCGCGATATTCGCGAACCCAGCAATCGAGGGCAGCAATCTGGCTGTCGATCAGCCGTGGGCCGAGTTGCTGATGGGCCATGATCCACTCATGGGCCATGGTGCCCAGGGGTTTCATGTCCAGTTCGCGGGACAGATGCACGTTGCTGGTGCCGACGAAACGTCCGGGGAAATCGTGCTTGAGCACGTTCACCACTTCTTCCTGCACGCGGTAGGAAAAACGCCGGCGTGTGCCGAAATCGGCGACCTGCAACTCGGACAATTCGTCGCTGCTGGCGTTGGAGGTCAGCCAGTCGAACTTGCGATAGAGCTGCTCACGGGCCTGTTCCAGAACGACTTCGCGGTAGCGATAGCGGTTACGTACTTCGCTGACAATCGCCAGCATCGGCACTTCGAACAGAATCACATGCAGCCACGGCCCGCGCAGTCGGATAAACAACTCGCCGTTTTCAATGCCGGTGTGAACGTAGCGCAGATTGAAGCGGAACAAGCCGAGAAAGCGCAGGAAGTCCGGCTTCATGAAGCTGATGCGCTCCAGGAAACTCAACTGGTCGGCACTCAGGCTCAACTCGGCCAGGCGCTCGATCTGGTAACGAATCTCCGCCAGGTACGGGCGCAAATCCTCACTGTTACGGCAACGAAACTCCCATTCGACTTCGACGTTAGGGTAGTTGTGCAGCACCGCCTGCATCATCGTCAGTTTGTAGAAGTCGGTGTCGAGCAGGTTCTGCACGATGCGATCGCCGAATACGCTCTCGCTCATAAGGGAATCTCCAGGCTGGTCGCGGCCCGTGGTCGCGACGTTTCAGCTGTTTCAATGAATGGGGGTAGTGGCGCATATCAGAGGCTGTTATTGCCAGTGATTTTTTAGACCTCGTCGGATTCCTGTGATCGCGAGCCTTTGTGGCGACCCTAGAGTTGTGGTGTGTGCGGACTATCAATCTGCTCCAGCATCCACTTCACAAAATCCCGCACCTTGGGCACTTCCGCCGAATGCTCGGGGTACGCCAGGTAATACGCGTCGGAGCTAGGCATCGCATGCTTCCACGGAATGACCAGTTTGCCGTCAGCCAATTCCTCCTCCACCAGAAACCGCGGCAACAACGCTACGCCGCAGCCAACCTGAGCGGCACGGATGCACATATAGAAGGTTTCGAAGCGCGGGCCGTGGTAGCTGTGTTCGGTGTGGTAGCCCTGGTTATCGAACCAGTCGTGCCAGGCCTGTGGCCGGGAGGCGTTTTGCAGCAGGACCAGGTCGGCGAGTTGCGTCGGGTCGGTGAACGGCGTGTCCGGCAGGCTGCCCGGTGCACACACAGGAACAAGCTCTTCGCCGAACAGTTTCAGGCTTTCGGTGCCGGGCCGTGAGCCTTGGCCGAAGTAGAACGCCAGGTCGCTGCGACCTTGCAGCAAATCGTCGGCTTCTTGCTCGCTGCACAGGTCGAGGTGAATCGACGGATGGCGCAGGCGCCAGCCTTTCAGGCGCGGCACCAACCAGCGTGCGCCGAAGGTAGGCGGCGTCGACACGCGCAGGACTTCGGTATCGCCACCGTAGGAACGTAGGTAATGGGTCGACATCTCGACCTGGGTGAGGATTTTTCGTACTTCCACCAGGTACAAATCACCGGCCGGGGTCATTTGCAGGCGTCGGCGCACCCGGCGGAACAGCAGGTGCTGCAGCAGTTCTTCGAGTTGCGCCACCTGTTTGCTGACGGCGCTCTGGGTCAGGTTCAACTCTTCGGCGGCCCGGGTGAAGCTCAGATGCCGGGTCACGGCCTCGAAACACTGCAGGGCGGTGATCGACGGCAAGTAGCGTTTATTCAGCATGGGTGGTCCTTTTTCTTGTTGCTCTATGCTTTTCTTTTACCGACAGATGCGAAGCATGAATAAACGGAATGATATCTCGCTTAATGGTCGTTTGTTGGCTCGTCTGAGTGGCGCTACAACTACAGGCCTGATCAGCCGTGATTTCCCGGCTGCACGATTTCCGTTTTTTGCTTGAGGAGTGACCCATGGTTGCCGCATTGCTTGATCGTCTTGGTGTGAACCCGGCCCTGTACCAGAACGGCAAAGTGCCGGTGCATTCGCCGATCGATGGCAGCCAGATTGCCGCCGTGAATTGGGAAGGCGCTGCCGAAGTCGAGCAGCACATCAGTCGCGCAGATCATGCGTTCGAATTGTGGCGCAAGGTCCCGGCACCGCGCCGTGGCGAATTGGTGCGCCAACTGGGCGACATCCTGCGTGAATATAAAGCTGATCTCGGTGAGCTGGTTTCCTGGGAAGCCGGCAAGATCACCCAGGAAGGCTTGGGCGAAGTTCAGGAAATGATCGACATCTGCGATTTCGCCGTCGGTCTGTCCCGCCAGTTGTACGGCTTGACCATCGCTTCCGAGCGCCCTGGCCACCACATGCGCGAAACCTGGCACCCGCTGGGCGTCGTCGGCGTGATCAGTGCGTTCAACTTCCCGGTCGCGGTCTGGGCCTGGAACACCGCGCTGGCGCTGGTGTGCGGTAACCCGGTGATCTGGAAACCGTCGGAAAAAACCCCGCTGACCGCACTGGCCTGTCAGGCGCTGTTCGACCGCGTACTGAAGAACTTCAGCGACGCACCGCCGCACCTGAGCCAAGTGATCATCGGTGGCCGCGATGCCGGCGAAGCATTGGTCGATGACCCGCGTGTCGCGCTGATCAGCGCCACCGGCAGCACCCGCATGGGCCGCGAAGTGGCGCCGAAAATCGCCGCACGCTTTGCTCGCAGCATTCTGGAACTGGGCGGCAACAACGCGATGATCCTCGGCCCAAGCGCCGACCTGGACATGGCCGTTCGCGCGATCCTGTTCAGCGCCGTCGGCACCGCCGGTCAGCGTTGCACCACGTTGCGTCGTTTGATTGCCCACGAATCGGTGAAGGAAGAAATCGTCACCCGCCTGAAGGCGGCGTACGCCAAGGTGCGTATCGGCAACCCGCTGGAAGGCAACCTGATCGGCCCGCTGATCGACAAAAACAGCTTCGAGAACATGCAGGAAGCGCTGGAGCAAGCCTTGAGCGAAGGCGGCCGGGTGTTTGGCGGCAAGCGTCAGCTGGAAGATAAATTCCCCAATGCCTACTACGTTTCGCCGGCCATCGTTGAGATGCCGGAGCAAAGCGACGTGGTGTGCAGCGAAACCTTCGCCCCGATCCTCTACGTGGTCGGTTACACCGATTTCAACGAAGCGATGCGCCTGAACAACGCCGTGCCGCAAGGCCTGTCGTCGTGCATCTTCACCACCGACGTGCGTGAAGCCGAGCAATTCATGTCGGACGTGGGCAGCGACTGTGGCATCGCCAACGTCAACATCGGCCCGAGCGGCGCGGAAATCGGCGGCGCGTTTGGTGGCGAGAAGGAAACCGGCGGTGGCCGTGAATCGGGCTCCGATGCATGGCGCGCCTACATGCGCCGCCAGACCAACACCGTGAACTATTCGCTGGAGTTGCCGTTGGCTCAGGGGATTACGTTCGACTGATGGGCTACGGAGCTTTTTGTTGATCGTTCCCATGCTCTGCGTGGGAATGCCTCAATGGACGCTCCGCGTTCGCTTTTGGGACGCAGAGCATCCCGGGCTGCATTCCCACGCAGAACGTGGGAACGATCAGGTGTGTGGTTAGGTTTCTGATTGGAGTCTGGCAATGCCGTTACGCGAAGAGTGTCTGTGGGAAAAACTGACGCCGCAAAGGCCTGATAACGCGGCGCTCAAGGGCGAAGTAACGGTCGATGTCTGCGTCATCGGCGCCGGTTTTACCGGGTTGTCGGCGGCGGTGCATTTGTTGGAAGCAGGTAAAAGCGTCTGCGTGCTGGAAGCCCATCGCGCCGGCCATGGCGGGTCCGGACGCAACGTCGGGCTGGTCAACGCCGGGATGTGGATTCCGCCGGACGAGATCGAAGCCGGATTTGGCGAAGCGGTGGGCAGTCAGCTCAACCGCATGCTTGGCGCGGCACCGTCCCTAGTGTTCAGCCTTGTGGACAAGTACAACATCGATTGCCAGTTACGCCGCGAAGGCACGCTGCACATGGCGCACAACGCCCGTGGCGAAGCCGATCTGCGCAGTCGTGAAGAACAATGGAAGCGCCGCGGGGCACCGGTTGAACTGTTGACCGGCCAGGCCTGCGAACAAGCGACCGGCACCAAAAAGATCGCCGCCGCGCTGCTTGACCGGCGTGCCGGCACGATTAATCCGATGGCTTACACGACCGGGCTGGCCAAAGCGGCCATCAACCTCGGCGGTCAGCTGTTCGATCATTCCCCGGTGATCCGGCTGGAACGTCAGGGCCAGCGCTGGTCGGTGCAAACCGCCCAAGGCTCGGTGCTTGCCGATCAGGTAGTGATCGCCTCCAACGCCTACACCGAAGGTGACTGGACCGAGTTGCGACGTAATTTCTTCCCCGGCTATTACTATCAAGTGGCTTCGGTGCCGCTGACTGATGACGCTGCGCAACAGATTCTGCCCGGCGGCCAAGGGTCCTGGGATACCCGCCAGGTGCTGAGCAGCATCCGTCGCGATAAGGACGGGCGCCTGTTGCTCGGCAGCCTCGGCAACGGCAATCAGAAACCGACCTGGTTCCTGAAAGCCTGGGCCGACCGCGTTCAGCAACATTACTTTCCCTACCTCAAACCGGTGGAGTGGGAATGCACCTGGACCGGTTGCATCGCTTTCACCCCCGATCACCTGATGCGCCTGTTCGAACCGGCGCCCGGTCTGGTGGCCGTCACCGGATACAACGGTCGGGGCGTCACGACTGGCACGGTGGTCGGCAAAGCGTTTGCCGATTATTTGTGTAACGGAAATCCTCAAGCGCTACCGATTCCGTTCGCGCCGATGCAGCCCCTGGCGGGTGTCGGCTTGCGCAGCTGTCTATATGAGGCCGGGTTTTCGCTGTATCACGCAGGCCAGTGCCTGCGGATCGTTATCTGATTGTTGAAATATGTTGCTGGAAGCGGCGCTTTTTCGCGCAGCGACTAGCCTGTAGTGGTGCGGGTTGTAGCAGTTGCGCACCACGAGTGTGCACTTCGGTGACGCAGGCTGTTACAGGCTGGTTGCACGTCGTTTGGCGCCGCGGTTGCAATGATGGCGCGTGCGGGTTGCGCCTTTTGAGATAAATGGTTTCACCTTCCGCGGTTTAGACGGTTGCACGCCCAATGAAAATGGGATCGAAACAGTCGAAATAACAATAAAGCAGCGACTTTTTTCAGAATAAAAAACCGATGGCACGGCCCTTGCTCTGAGCAACCAGCGAAGTCGCAGTGCCAACTAAAAAAAAACCTTGGAGCACCACCTCATGTCCCAGACGTTTTACAAGAAAGGCTTTCTGGCCCTCGCAGTGGCAACTGCGTTGGGTGTTTCTGCGTTTGCACAGGCTGATGTGAAAATCGGTGTGGCAGGTCCAATGACTGGCGCCAACGCGGCATTTGGCGAGCAGTACATGAAGGGTGCACAGGCAGCAGCTGATGCCATCAACGCATCGGGCGGCGTCAACGGGGAAAAAATCGTACTGGTCAAGGGCGATGACGCCTGCGAACCGAAACAGGCTGTGACGGTCGCCAAGGACCTGACCAACCAGAAAGTCGCTGGCGTCGTCGGCCACTTCTGCTCGTCGTCGACCATCCCGGCCTCCGAGATCTACGACGAAGCGGGCATCATCGCAATCACTCCAGGTTCCACCAACCCACAGGTGACCGAACGCGGCCTGAGCGCCATGTTCCGTATGTGCGGGCGTGACGACCAGCAAGGCATCGTGGCCGGCGACTACATCGTCGACGTGCTCAAGGGCAAAAAAGTTGCCGTGCTGCACGACAAAGACACCTACGGCCAAGGCCTGGCAGATGCTACCAAGGCTCAACTGGTCAAGCGCGGCGTAACGCCAGTGCTGTACGAAGGCCTGACCCGTGGCGAGAAAGACTTCAGCGCCGTGGTCACCAAGATCCGTGCGGCCGGTGCCGATGTGGTCTACTTCGGCGGCCTGCACCCGGAAGCCGGTCCACTGGTTAAACAACTGCGTACCGAAGGCCTGAAAGACGTGAAATTCATGTCTGATGACGGCATCGTGACCGACGAACTGGTGACCACCGCTGGCGGCCCGCAATACGTCGACGGCGTGCTCATGACCTTCGGCGCCGACCCGCGCCTGCTGCCAGACAGCAAGACCGTGGTGGACGAGTTCCGCAAGAAAGGCACCGAGCCTGAAGGCTACACCCTGTACGCCTACGCGTCGGTCCAGACCCTCGCTGCTGCCTTCAACGGCTCCAAGTCCAACAGTGGCGAAAAAGCCGCCGAGTGGCTGAAGAAAAACCCGGTCAAGACCGTCATGGGCGAGAAGACCTGGGACAGCAAGGGCGACCTGAAAGTCTCCGACTACGTGGTCTACCAGTGGGACAAGGACGGCAAATACCACCAGCTGGAAAAACAGAAGTGATATGAACCGTTGATTGCCCGGTGCCTTGTGCGCCGGGCAATCAAAGAACATGTCCGTGCAGTACCTGTCTTTTCTCGTAGAGCTGCACACAACCGTGTTGCACTGGCGGCTGAACCCCGGTCCGTTGCAACCCGCTTCTGTGCAGTCTCTCAAATGCGTGAGATTGCGTTATGGATGGTATTTTCCTGCAGCAACTGGTCAACGGTCTGACCCTCGGGTCGGTCTATGGCCTGATCGCCATCGGCTACACAATGGTCTATGGCATCATCGGCATGATCAACTTCGCCCACGGCGAGGTTTACATGATTTCCGCTTACCTCGCGGCAATCAGTCTGGCTCTGCTGGCTTACTTCGGTATTGAATCCTTCCCGCTGCTGATGCTCGGCACACTGGTTTTCACCATCATCGTCACGGCGGTGTATGGCTGGGTCATCGAGCGCGTCGCCTACAAACCGCTGCGCAACTCCACACGACTGGCACCGCTGATCAGCGCCATCGGTATTTCCCTGATCCTGCAAAACTACGCACAGATCGCCCAAGGTGCACGCCAACAGGGTGTTCCAACCCTGCTGACCGGTGCATGGCGCGTTGAAGTCGGCACTGGCTTCGTCCAGCTCACCTACACCAAAATCTTCATTCTGGTCGCAGCGTTCGTCGGTATGGGCCTGCTGACCTATGTCATCAAGTACACCAAGCTCGGCCGCATGTGCCGCGCCACCCAGCAAGACCGCAAGATGGCCTCGATCCTGGGGATCAACACCGACCGCGTGATTTCCTACGTGTTCATCATCGGTGCAGCGATGGCGGCCCTGGCCGGCGTGCTGATCACCATGAACTACGGCACATTCGACTTCTACGCAGGCTTCGTCATCGGGATCAAGGCGTTCACTGCAGCGGTACTCGGCGGCATCGGCTCGCTGCCTGGGGCGATGCTCGGCGGGATCATCCTCGGGATTTCCGAGTCGCTGTTCTCGGGTCTGGTGAATTCGGATTACAAAGACGTTTTCAGCTTCTCGCTGCTCGTTCTCGTTCTGGTCTTTCGGCCCCAAGGCCTGCTCGGCCGTCCTCTTGTGTCGAAGGTGTAAGCGATGTCTTCAACCACTAAAAAAACCATAGATCTCAAAAGAAGCCTGGTTGACGCGATTCTTGCCGGCCTCGTTGCCCTGATTGTGTTCGGCCCGATTGTCGGCGTGGTCCTCGACGGCTACGGCTTCAACCTGCAACCGACCCGTGTGGCGTGGATTGTCGCCATTGTCATGGCTGGCCGTTTTGCCCTGAGCCTGTTCCTGCAAACCCCCAAGGGCCTGAAAATCCTCGAAGGTTTTGAAAGCACCGGTTCCGGGGTTCATGTACTGCCGCCTGATTACAAAACCCGTTTGCGCTGGATCATCCCGCTGGTAATCGTCATTGCCGTGGTGTTCCCGTTCTTCTCCAACTCCTACCTGCTGGGCGTGGTCATTCTCGGCTTGATCTACGTGCTGTTGGGCCTGGGCCTGAACATCGTGGTCGGCCTGGCCGGCCTGCTCGACCTCGGTTACGTGGCGTTCTACGCCATCGGTGCCTACGGTCTGGCGCTCGGTTATCAATACCTGGGGCTGGGATTCTGGACGGTGCTGCCGCTGGCGGCGATCACGGCGGGTCTTGCCGGGTGCATCCTCGGCTTCCCGGTGTTGCGTTTGCACGGTGACTACCTGGCGATCGTGACCCTGGGCTTCGGTGAAATCATCCGTTTGATCCTCAACAACTGGCTGTCCCTGACCGGTGGCCCAAATGGCATGGCGGCGCCGCTGCCAACCTTCTTTGGCCTGGAGTTCGGTAAGCGAGCGAAGGACGGCGGGGTGCCGTTCCATGAGTTCTTCGGCATCGCCTACAACCCGGACGTGAAGTATTACTTCATCTACGCCGTGTTGTTCCTGGTGGTCCTGGCCGTGCTGTACATCAAGCATCGCCTGGTGAAAATGCCGGTCGGCCGCGCCTGGGAAGCCTTGCGTGAAGATGAGATCGCCTGCCGCTCCATGGGCCTGAACCACGTACTGGTCAAGCTTTCGGCGTTCACCATTGGTGCCTCGACTGCCGGTCTGGCCGGGGTGTTCTTTGCGACCTATCAAGGTTTCGTCAACCCGACCTCGTTTACCTTCTTCGAATCGGCATTGATCCTCGCCATCGTGGTACTCGGCGGCATGGGCTCGACCATCGGCGTGGTCATCGCAGCTTTCGTGCTGACCGTCGCCCCGGAACTGCTGCGTGGCTTCGCGGAATACCGCGTGCTGCTGTTCGGCATCCTGATGGTGTTGATGATGATCTGGCGACCGCGCGGCCTGATTCGGATCAGCCGTACCGGTGTGGCCCCTCGTAAAGGAGTAGCGCCATGAGCGAAGTCGTACTCTCGGTCGAGAAGCTGATGATGCACTTCGGCGGCATCAAGGCGTTGAGCGATGTCAGCCTCAAGGTGCACCGTAACTCGATCTTCGCCCTGATCGGCCCCAACGGTGCCGGCAAAACCACGGTGTTCAACTGCCTGACCGGTTTCTACAAGGCCTCCGGCGGCAAGATCGAACTCAGTGTGCGTGGCGAGCAGACCAACGTTATCCAGTTGCTGGGCGAGTCCTTCAAACCGGTGGATTTCGTTTCGCCGAAATCTTTCCTCAGTCGCCTGTACTACAAGATGTTCGGCGGCACCCACCTGGTGAACCGTGCCGGCCTGGCGCGAACCTTCCAGAACATTCGCCTGTTCAAGGAAATGTCGGTGCTGGAAAACCTGCTGGTGGCCCAGCACATGTGGGTCAACCGCAACATGCTGGCAGGCATCCTCAACACCAAGGGCTATCGCAAGGCTGAAAGCGATGCGCTGGACCATGCGTTCTACTGGCTGGAGGTTGTGGACCTCGTGGACTGCGCCAACCGTCTGGCGGGCGAGCTGTCCTACGGGCAGCAACGTCGTCTGGAAATCGCTCGGGCCATGTGCACGCGGCCACAGATCATCTGCCTTGACGAACCGGCCGCCGGCCTCAACCCTCAGGAAACCGAAGCGCTGAGCGCGATGATCCGGCTGCTGCGCGACGAGCACGATCTGACCGTGGTGCTGATCGAGCACGACATGGGCATGGTCATGAGCATTTCCGACCACATCGTGGTGCTGGACCACGGCATCGTCATCGCCGAGGGCGGGCCTGATGCCATTCGCAACGACCCGAAAGTGATTGCGGCCTACCTGGGCGCTGATGAAGAGGAAGTGGTGCTATGAGCCAACCCATCCTCGAATTGAAGGATCTGGATGTGTTCTACGGGCCGATCCAGGCCCTGAAGAAAGTCTCGCTGCACATCAACGAAGGCGAAACTGTCAGCCTGATCGGCTCCAACGGCGCCGGCAAGTCGACCCTGCTGATGTCGATCTTCGGCCAGCCACGGGCCGCAGACGGGCAAATCATCTACCAAGGTGTGGACATCACCCACAAGTCGTCGCACTACATCGCGTCCCACGGCATCGCGCAATCGCCGGAAGGGCGGCGGGTGTTCCCTGACATGACCGTCGAGGAAAACCTGCTGATGGGCACCATCCCGATTGGCGACAAGTACGCCAAGGAAGACATGCAGCGCATGTTCGAGCTGTTTCCACGGCTCGAAGAGCGGCGGACCCAGCGGGCCATGACCATGTCCGGCGGCGAGCAGCAGATGCTCGCCATCGCCCGGGCACTGATGAGCCGGCCGAAACTGCTGCTGCTCGATGAACCGAGCCTGGGCCTGGCGCCAATCGTGGTGAAACAGATCTTCGCGACCCTGCGGGAACTGGCGAAAACCGGTATGACGATTTTCCTGGTCGAGCAGAACGCCAACCACGCGCTCAAGCTGTCGGACCGGGCGTATGTGATGGTCAACGGCGAGATTCGCCTCACCGGTACCGGCAAGGAGTTGCTGGTGAACGAGGAGGTGCGTAACGCTTATCTCGGCGGGCACTAAGCCTTAGAGCCCGTAAAAAACGCCCTGACGAACTCCACGTCAGGGCGTTTTTTTATGCCGGTCGCAACGTTTTTTTCAAATTGTGGAAAACAATATTCGCAAGCTCCTAAACCGCGACATAAAGCCGCTGCAAATAGTTGTTTTGTCACGGTTTTGACTTGTCCCCGTTTGCTGTGGAGCTGGCTGTGAATAACGTGGGAGTAGCTGGCTGAGAACCTTTAAAATCGTGGCTTTCAGGCGAGTGGTTGTTTTTTGATCAGGCGTTTTTCCGGGAGCATGAGCTGCCGTTGTCAACCTTTTTGTTGCCGGTCAAAAGCGCCGGATTCAAGCAGTGCCAGCCTGTGGATAAGTCTGTGGTTAAACTCTGGAAAGACTCGGCTGAGGGCCGTGGTTACTGGCTTGGCGCCATCGTCGGTTTCACCGGCCGATCGTGCAAAATGCCATGGGCTACACGGCGAGCCTTCGAGGGTCAAGCAAAAAACTTTCTGATCTGCTCGCAAAGCCTTATGCACAGCGGCTTCCAGCTTTTGCACTTGCCCCCAAAGACTGTGGATCGGCCTGTGGATAACGTGCGTGCACATGGCTGCAAGCCACGGCGGATAAGGCGTGGCGCCGGTTGGTCGTTTTTCATACAGAAACACGGCCCTTGTAGCAGCTGGCGAAGCCTGCGTTCGGCTGCGCAGCAGTCGCCAATACGGGTCGGCGTGGGAATGGGGTTGCATGGATTACGACTGCTGCGCAGCCGAACGCAGGCTTCGCCAGCTGCTACAGGGATTGATGGTGGCCTGTCGAGTTGTGCCGGTTGCCGGTAAGCGCCGCGCCGGGCATGCTGGCTGCTGATTTTCTATTCCAATGGCTGCCGTTCAGCCGAAGCAAGGAGAACACGATGTCCAACACCCTGTTTATCACCGGCGCGACGTCCGGTTTTGGCGAAGCCTGTGCCCGTCGTTTTGCCGAGGCGGGCTGGAAACTGGTGCTGACGGGCCGTCGTGAAGAGCGCCTCAACGCCCTGTGCGCCGAGTTGTCGAAGCAGACCGAGGTCCATGGCCTGGTGCTCGACGTGCGTGATCGCAAGGCCATGGAGGAGGCGATTGCCAACCTGCCGCCATCCTTCGCCAAACTGCGCGGGCTGATCAACAATGCCGGCCTGGCCCTCGGCGTGGACCCGGCGCCCAAGTGTGACCTGGACGACTGGGACACCATGGTCGATACCAACATCAAAGGCCTGATGTACAGCACTCGCCTGCTGCTGCCGCGCCTGATCGCCCACGGCCGTGGTGCCGGCATCGTCAACCTCGGCTCCATTGCCGGCAACTACCCGTACCCGGGCAGCCACGTGTATGGCGCGAGCAAGGCGTTCGTCAAACAGTTCTCCCTGAACCTGCGCTGCGACCTGCAAGGCACCGGCGTACGCGTCAGCAACATCGAACCGGGCCTGTGTGAAAGCGAGTTCTCGCTGGTGCGGTTTGCCGGTGACCAGGAGCGTTACAACGCGACCTACGCGGGTGCCGAGCCGATTCAGCCGCAAGACATTGCCGACACCATTTTCTGGGTCTTGAATGCGCCGGCGCATATCAATATCAACAGTCTGGAGTTGATGCCGGTGAGCCAGACCTGGGCCGGGTTCTCCATTGAGCGTAATGGTGGCAAGGCGTAAGACCGCGTAACGGCTGTTCGCGGGCAAGTCGAAGAGGCCGGAACAGCCAAAACAAGGCATAAGGTAGACTCCCCTCCCAACAACCCCACCGCACCCCGCGGTTTCCAGGGTTTTCAGAGGAGGCTACGTGAGTAACCGAGGTGAGCAGTCACTGCTCAAACAATCGACCATCCTGATGTTCGCCGTGGCGATCGCCGGGATCGTTACCGGTTTTGTTTCGGGTGCCCAATCCATCCTGTTCGATGGTTTTTTCTCGTTGATCGCGACCTTCATCAAGGTCCTGATGCTGATCACCGCCAAGCTGATCGCCAAAGAAAGCAATCACCGCTTCCAGTTCGGCTTCTGGCACCTGGAGCCCATGGTGTTGCTGATCGAAGGCAGCTTCCTGTTCCTGATCGCGATCTACGCCTTTCTGAACGGCGTGTTCGGCATCATCAATGGCGGCCGCGAGATCGAGCTGGGGCTGGTGATCATCTACGCGGCGGTGTTTACCGTTGTCGAGTTCGCCTATTTCTTCTACGTTCGCCATCGCAATCGCAAGCTCAAATCGACGCTGATCCAGTTCGACAACATCAGTTGGCTGGTGGACGCGATGCTTTCGGTGGGCCTGCTGGTGAGTTTCCTCACCGCGCTATTACTCAAGTCCCAGGGTTACGGCGAGTGGGCGGTGTACGTCGACCCATTGATCCTGATTCTGTTGGCGCTAAGCATGCTGCCGCCGGCCTTCAAGATCCTGCGTCCGGCGCTGCGCGATGTACTGGGGATTGTCCCGGATCAACTCAACGATAAAGTGCGCCAGGTGATGGACGCGGCGAAGGTCGAGCACGGTTTCGACGACTACATTTCCTACGTGCAGAAGCACGGGCGGGCGCGGTTTATCGAGATTCATGTGGTGTTGCCGGCGGACTATCCGCTGCAAGGCGTAGGGCAACTGGATGTGCTGCGCGAGGAGATTTCCGCGAAATTGGGTCAGGCGGATGCGGCGCGCTGGCTGACCATCAGCTTTACCGGGGATCGGAAGTGGATTGCGTGATTGGCCGGTGACCGCTTCAAGGCCATTCGCGGGCAAGCCTCGCTCCCACAGGTTCGGTGATCCCCTGTAGGAGCGAGGCTTGCCCGCGAAAGCAATCTGTCAGTCAGCGCAAATACTCAACCAACCCACGATAACAAGTCGCCAAGTGATAAGGCGTAGTCGAAGGCATGTCCTTGCGGCTGACTTCGCCCTCTTCATCACGACACTCATACCAACCCCCCGCATGCAGAAACCGTTGTTGCAACGCCTGCAATTGGCGCAGCACAGCGGCCTCACTGCCCGGCCGTAAAGTCAGTGCCCGCAGGTATTCGGCCTGGGCCCAGATGCGTTGGGTCGAATCCTTGGGACGGCCATCAAGTTCCAGATCAAGCATTGCCCGCACCGCACCGCTGCGCGGATCGACGCCCAGTTGCTCGGTGAAGGCGAAGGCACGCTCCAACGACGCATGCAGCTTCGATCCACGCAGCAACGGCGAGGATTCCAGCAGGAAATACCATTCGAATTGATGCCCCGGCTCGAACCAGTTATCCACAGCCCCCAGCGGTTTTTCCATCAACACACCGGTCTGCGGATCGATGAACTGCTGGTGCATGGCTGTGCATAACTTGAGTAGCGCGGCTTGGGCGCCAGCGTCTTCGCGCACGGACAAGGTAGCGAGGAAAGCTTCGGCCAGGTGCATCAGCGGGTTTTGCAGTGGCCCGGTGTCGAGGGATGACCAGTCACGGTCCAGGCACGCTTCGTACAGACCGTCGTCCGTGGCGAAGCGCTGGGCCACGACTTCCAGCGCGGCATTGAGCACCGACTCCACCAGCGGTTCGCGAACCTTGTCCCAGTAATGGGCACAGGCGAACAGGATGAAGGCGTGGGTGTAGAGGTCTTTGCGCTGATCCAGCGGCGCGCCTTGCGGGTCGATGCTGTAGAACCAGCCGCCGTGCTCGGCATCGTGGAAATGCTGCTGCAAGGAACGAAACAGCGCCGCCGCACGTTCTTCGGCGGCCGGCACCTGGCCGATCAGGCTGGAAAACAGATACAGCTGACGCGCGCAGGCCATGGCCCGGTAGCGTTGCGGCGGCAACGGTGAATGCTCGGCATCCAGCGCCTCGTAAGGCAGCGCCATGTCGGCGTTCCAGCCGGGGCCTTGCCAAAGCCGCACGATCACGTCCTGGAAGTGCTGTTGCACCGAAGCGAACAGGGCGGTCAATTCAGGCTGGGAGGCAGAGCGGGAAACATGAGGCATTGGCTGGCGTCGTCACGGCAGGGGCGATTGCGCGACATGGTAGCAGAGTGAGCGGGTCGATCGTTCCCATGCTCCGCGTGGAAATGCCTCGACGGACGCTCCGCGTTCGGCTTCTGATGGGATGCGGAGCGTCCCGGGCTGCATTCCCACGCGGAGCGTGGGAACCATCGGTTGAAGATCAGCCCGCCAATAACCACACCCCAGTCGCCGCGGAAGCTGCACCTGCGACGCGAATCAACGGCGCCGCCGCTTGAGGCAGCACCCGCACCACCGCATAACCGACCGCATGCAATGCCGCCGTCGCCGCGACGAAACCTGCGGCGTACGCCCAAGGGCTGGACATATCCGGCAATTCCAGACCATGGGCCACGCCGTGGAACAGCGCAAACAATGCAGTCGCTGCAACGGCCACGCTCAACGGTGGACGCACCGCCAAGGCTACGGCCAGGCCCAGCGCCAGCACCGAGGCGGCAATCCCGCTTTCCAGCGCCGGCAGGTTCAGTCCTTCAAACCCCAGCAAACCGCCGATCAGCATGGTGCCGACAAACGTGCACGGCAGCGCCCAACGCGCCGCGCCTTTTTGTTGCGCGGCCCACAAACCCACAGCGACCATCGCCAGCAAGTGATCGATGCCGCCAATCGGGTGGCTGATACCGGCGATCAAACCGTTATCGCCATGGCCCGGGTGGGCGAAGGCGATGGCCGGGGTCAGCAGCAGGGCCAGGGCGCCGAGGATGCGTTTGAGTGTCATGGATTAGCTTCCTTGTTGATAAGTCGTGATCAGGCTGCGATCAGCAGGCCTTGGCGTTCGATGAAGGCGATGATTTCTTCCAGGCCCAGGCCGGTCTTCTGGTTGCTGAAGACGAATGGCTTGCCGTTGCGCATGCGCTTGGTGTCGCTGTCCATCAGTTCCAGCGAGGCGCCCACCAGCGGCGCGAGGTCGACCTTGTTGATCACCAGCAGATCGGATTTACAGATCCCCGGCCCGCCCTTGCGCGGCAGCTTGTCGCCGGCCGAGACGTCGATCACATAGATCGTCAGGTCGGACAATTCCGGGCTGAAAGTCGCGGAGAGGTTGTCGCCACCGGACTCGACAATGATCAGGTCCAGCCCCGGAAAACGCCGGTTCAACTGGTCCACGGCTTCGAGGTTGATCGAGGCGTCTTCGCGGATTGCCGTGTGCGGGCAGCCGCCGGTTTCCACGCCGATGATCCGCTCGGGCGCCAGGGCTTGGTTGCGCACCAGAAAGTCGGCGTCTTCGCGGGTGTAGATGTCGTTGGTTACCACCGCCAGGTTGTAGCGGTCGCGCAGCGCCAGGCACAGGGCCAGGGTCAGGGCAGTTTTGCCGGAACCGACCGGGCCGCCGATGCCGACGCGCAGAGGTTGTGTGTTCATATGGTTCTCCAAAAAAAAGGCCCTAAGAGCGAAACAGACGGCTGTACTGGCGCTCATGGGCCATGCACGCCAGGGACAGGCCGAAAGCGGCGCTGCCATAGTGTTCGGGGTTGATTCGGCTGGCGTTCTGCTGGGCTTCTTGCAGCAACGGCAGCAATTGGCTGGTCAGGCGCTGGGCGGCTTGCTGGCCCAAGGGCAGGGTTTTCATCAACACCGCCAATTGGTTTTCCAGCCAGCTCCAGAGCCATGCGGCCAGGGCATCCTGCGGACTGATTCCCCAGGCGCGAGCGGCCAGGGCCCAGCCGAGGGCCAGGTGTGGTTCGAGACGTTGTTCGAGAAAGGCCCGGGCCGGCGCATCCAGTTCCGGCAAGCCGTTGAGCAGTTGCTGTAACGAATAACCCATCTGCCGACTTTCCTGATGCAACTCGCGAGTCTCCCGGCTGGCGCGATGTTCTTCGCAACGTTGCAGCAGTTCTGCCCAGTTTTCTTCGGCGGCAGCCGCGCAATGGGCGAGCAGCAACGGCGCTTCGAAGCGCGCGAGGTTCAGCAACAACTGATCGCTGATCCAGCGTCGAGCGCTGTCGGCATCCGTCACCCGCAAGTTATCCACCGCCATTTCCAAACCTTGGGAATAGCTGTAGCCGCCAATCGGCAATTGCGGACTGGCCAGGCGCAGCAGCGCCCAGGCTGGGTTCATAAGCGGACGCCAAACTGGTGCAGTTTCGGCGGGTAGTTGAAGTCTTCGTCGCCGTGCCGCGAGTGGTGATGGCCGCCGCCATAGGCGCCGTGTTCCGGCTGGAACGGTGCTTCGATATTTTCCACCTTGGCATCCAGCTGTTCGAGCATGGCCTTGAGCACGTAATCGTCGAGCAGGCGCAGCCAGCCGTCGCCGACTTGCAGGGCGACGTGGCGATTGCCCAGGTGATAGGCCGCGCGGGTCAGTTCAAAGGCGTTGGCGCAGGTGACGTGCAGCAATTGCTCCGGCCGGGCGCAGACGCGGACGATGCGCCCGTCTTCGGCCTGCAGGCATTCGCCGTCATACAGCGGCGGCTGACCGCGCTCCAGGAACAACCCGACGTCTTCCTGCTCGGCACTGAAACAGCGCAAACGGCTTTTGCTCCGGGCTTCGAAGGTCAGGTGCAACTCGGCGGCCCAGACGGGTTGAGGGTCGATTCTGCGATGAATCACCAGCATCGGAAAGCTTCCAGCAAAGGACAATGCTCAGGCTAGAGCAAGGGGCTTGCCAATCGAGGTGATGCGTAGGAAAACCCTGTCGGAGCGTAGTAGTTGTTGCAGGATGTTGCGGGGTTTTGAATCATGTTGGTGCATGAAGGATTCTTCATGCACCGATTTACGGCGCATAAAAAAGATTACTCGGTACTGCCGAGCCCTTGCCAATGCTTGAGACCGATAAAAATAAAGCGCAGTTGCTGGGTGATTTTCGCCTGAGGTGTCAAATGCTCAGGCAACGCTTCAACCGGCGGATCGATGATGTCTGGCAGTGTGGCAAACACGCTTTTAACGATCAGGTCTGCCATGACGCTCAGCCCGTCGATATCCAGATGTTGGAGCTTCGGCATCAGCGACAAATCGGAGGCCAGGTCGGAGCTGATGTCTTCACGCAAACGGCCAATGGCCTGGCGTACCGGCAGCGAACCACCGTACTGCTCGCGGGCCAGAAACAGGAATTGCGAGCGATTGGCGCTGACCACGTCGAGAAAGATCCGCACCGACGCATCAATGATGCCGCCCATGACAAATTCGTTGTGGCGTACCAGGCGGATGGTTTCGCGGAAGGTCTGGCCGACTTCGCTGACCAGCACCAGGCCCAATTCGTCCATATCGGCAAAATGCCGGTAGAAACCGGTGGGCACGATCCCGGCGGTTTTCGCCACTTCGCGCAGGCTCAGGCTGCCGAATCCTCGGCCGCATTCCATCAAATGGCGGGCGGCGTCCATCAGGGCGTTGCGGGTCTGTTGTTTCTGTTCGGCGCGGGGCAGCATCGCAAGGGTGTTTTCTGGACAGGACAGCGGCGCACTCTAGCAAATCGGCTTTGCCGGCGTCGAACGGGGATCGGGATTCAGGCGAGGAACAAGCGTGCTTCTATAAAAAGTTAAAAGCCCAATCCGGTGATTGGGCTTTTTTTCTGGGCCGCCATGGGCTCAGCTCACAGCGCTGTTGCGTTCGATAACACGGTCACCACCACCTTCGGCAACGGCTTGGCCTTGTGGGGTTTTGTCGTAGCCATCTTCAACCAGGCCTTTTTCTTCGAGGCGGTTGCGGCCGTTTTCAGCGACTTGGCCTTGTGGAGTTTTATCGTAACCGTCTTCAGCTACAGCCTGACCTTGTGGAGTTTTGTCGTAGCCATCTTCAGTGATCAGGCCTTTCTCTTTCAGGCGATCATTACCACCTTCAGCAAGGGTCTGGCCTTGTGGCGTGCGGTCCGAACCATCGGCGGCAACGGTTTGGCTGAATACCGAATGGCTGTCTTTGACTTGTGGAGTGGCTTGATCAGCAGCTGGCAGAGCAAAAGCGGTGCTGGCTAACATCGAGAGGGTCAGGCTAAGCAATAATTGGCGTTTCATGATGGGTTGCTCCTTGGGAGGGCGATAAAGTGGGTACGAGGGCAATGCTACTCTCGATAAGTCGATATAAAAGTTCATAAACGCAATGGTAATAATCAACAGAATTGATTGTTCTGCGCAGAGGCTCTAGATCGGGCGTTTCCGGCCGGTGGTTTTGCACCGAGGTGGGTATTTTCGACCCACTCGTGCCGCACAAAAGTGCGGGGCCGGTAACGTCAGTAGCGGGCGCACTGTGTCGCCGGCCGATTATTTGAGTGTTAAGGACACTTTCGGTTAAACCTGCGAGCCGTTTTCCAGTCGTAGATTCCATGGCAGGCCGCTTATGGCTTACCGTTTCAAACGTGCGTCGCAGTCAGGGCGCTCAGTCGTATTCAGGAGCCCTGTGCAATGACGCGCACTGCAAAAATAATCAGCTGGACCCTCGCCACCCTTGTTGTCCTGCTGGCGGTACTGGTTCTGGTCATCGTGTTCTTCGATTGGAACCGGATCAAACCACCCCTTAATGCCAAAGTCTCCGAAGAGCTGCACCGTCCGTTTGCCATTAATGGCAACCTCGCGGTGGTCTGGCAGCGCGAACCCGATGAGGGTGGCTGGCGAGCCTGGGTGCCGTGGCCGCATGTGGTGGCCGAGGACTTGAGCCTGGGCAACCCGGACTGGTCGAAGAAGCCGCAGATGGTCACGCTCAAGCGCGTCGAGCTGCGGATTTCGCCGCTGGCCTTGCTGGCGCAGCGCGTGGTCATCCCGCGCATCGACCTCACCGAACCCAATGCCGATCTCCAGCGCCTGGCCGACGGCCGCGCCAACTGGACCTTCAAGTTCGACCCTAAAGACCCGAACGCCGAACCGTCGAGCTGGGTGGTGGACATTGGTGCCATCGGCTTCGACAAGGGCCACGTGACCCTCGACGACCAGAACCTGAAAACTCAGCTCGACCTGTTGATCGACCCGCTGGGCAAACCGATTCCGTTCAGCGACATCGTCGGCGCCAAAGCGGCGAAAACCGCGGTCGAGAAGGGCGGCGCACCCCAGGACTATGCCTTCGCGATTAAAGTGAAAGGCCAATACCACGATCAGAAACTCGCCGGCGAAGGCAAGATTGGCGGCCTGCTGGCCCTGCAGGACGCGGCCAAGCCGTTCCCGCTGCAAGTCCAGGTCAAAATCGCCGACACCAGCGTTGAACTCGCTGGCACCCTGACCGACCCGCTGAACCTCGGGGCGTTGGACTTGCGCCTGAAACTGGCCGGCTCCAGTCTGGCCAATCTTTACCCGTTGACCGGCGTCACCCTGCCGGACTCGCCGCCCTACGCCACCGACGGTCACTTGATCGCCAAGCTGCATGACGCCGCCGGTGCACAGTTCCGCTATGAAGGCTTCAACGGCAAGATCGGCGCCAGTGATATTCACGGCGATCTGGCCTACGTCGCCAGCCAGCCACGGCCGAAACTCAGCGGTGCGCTGGTCTCTAATCAATTGCTGTTTGCCGACCTCGCGCCGTTGATCGGCGCCGACTCCAACGCCAAGCAAAAGGCTCGCGGTGGTGAAAGCAAGCAGCCGACGGACAAGGTGTTGCCGGTCGAGGAATTCAAGACCGAGCGCTGGCGCGATATGGACGCTGATGTCGAGTTCACCGGCAAGCGCATCGTCCATAGCGAGAAGCTGCCGTTCACCGACCTCTATACGCATCTGGTGCTGACGGACGGCGTGCTCAGCCTCGAGCCCCTGCGTTTCGGCGTCGCCGGCGGCAAGCTCGACGCACAGATTCGCCTCAATGGCCGCACGGAACCGCTGGAAGGCCAGGCGAAACTGACCGCGCGCGGTTTCAAACTCAAGCAGTTGTTCCCGACCTTTGAACCGATGAAAACCAGCTTCGGCGAACTGAACGGCGATGCCGATATCGCCGGTCGCGGCAACTCGGTGGCCAAGTTGCTCGGCACGGCCAACGGCAAACTGAAAATGCTGATCAATGACGGCGCCATCAGCCGCGAGTTGATGGAGTTGGCGGGGCTTAACGTCGGCAACTACGTGGTCGGCAAGATCTTTGGCGACAAGGAAGTGAAGATCAACTGCGCGGCGGCGGATTTCGACATCAAGACCGGCCTGGCGACCACGCAGTTGTTCGTCTTCGACACCGAGAACGCGATTATCTATATCGATGGCACGGCGAACATGGCGACGGAGCTACTGGACTTGACCATCACCCCGGAATCCAAGGGCTGGCGTTTGATTTCCCTGCGTTCGCCGCTGTATGTGCAGGGCAAGTTCATCAAGCCGAGCGCTGGGGTGAAAGCCGTGCCGCTGTTATTGCGTGGGGCGGGGATGGTCGCATTGGGCGTGATTGCTGCGCCGGCGGCGGGGTTGCTGGCGTTGGTGGCGCCAAGTGGCGGTGAGCCGAACCAGTGTGCGCCATTGCTGGAACAGATGAAGGCGGGCAAGGCGCCGGTGACCGTCAAGCCAACCAAATAAATGTGTGGCGTCTATCAAGATCGTTCCCACGCTCTGCGTGGGAATGCCTCAACGGACGCTTCGCGTTCGGCTCTTGATGGGACGCGGAGCGTCCCGGGCTGCATTCCCACGCAGAGCGTGGGAACGATCAGTCGGAGGAGGGGTTAGAGGTCTTTCAGAATGTCCGCCATATCATCCGCATGCTCTTCTTCCTGGGCCAGGATGTCTTCGAAGATGCGGCGGGTGGTCGGGTCTTTTTCGCCGATGTACTGGATGATCTCGCGGTAGCTGTCGATGGCAATCCGCTCGGCGACCAGGTCTTCATAGACCATCTCTTTCAGGTCTTTACCGGCCACGTATTGCGCGTGGGAGTTTTTCGACAGCAGGTCGGGGTTGAATTCCGGTTCACCGCCCAGTTGCACGATGCGCTCGGCCAGGCGGTCGGCGTGTTCGGCTTCCTGGGTCGCGTGTTCGAGGAACTCGTCGGCGGCGACCTGGGCCTTGAGGCCGTTGGCCATGAAATAGTGGCGCTTGTAGCGCAACACGCAGACCAATTCAGTGGCCAGCGATTCGTTGAGCAGGCGCAGCACTTCTTCGCGGTCGGCGCTGTAGCTTTCGGTCACGGCGCCGTTCTCGACGTTCTGGCGGGCCCGTTCGCGAAGGGTGGTTACATCAGACAAATGCATGTCGCTCATCTCAATCTCCTGGAGGCTAATCCGGTTGACGTCACGCCTCTAGGGACGTGATCGCTACTTAAGGTGTGAGTGATGAGCGATGCAGAAAGTTTTATGTAATTGAGCCAACGGTCAGCCTTTGTTGATCTGGATCACGCAAGGTGTGGCCCGACAGCCGCGCCTCTTCGCGCAACCATTCGAAAAACGCCCGCACCGGCGGATGCCGCTCGCGCCCCGGCACGCATAGCGCGCTGTAGCCGGCGCCATCGACCTGAACCTCGCCCTTGTAAGGCACCAGCAAGCCATTGGCTACGCTTTCGGACACCAGGATATTGCTCGCCAGCACCAACCCTTGCCCGGCAATCGCCGCTTGCAGGGCGTAATGCTCTTCGTCGTATTCACGCACGGTCGGTTGTCCACTGAGCCAGCGCTCGCCGGACTGCGCGCACCAGTTCTCCCAACCGTACGCGTAAAATTTCGAATTACACCAGCGTACGCTGATCAGCGTCGGCACTTGCCTGGTCGCCAGGGCCACCTGTTCGGGAGAGCCGTAGACGCCAAAAGATTCGTCGAACAGGCACAACCCGTAAAGGTTCGGGTAGTCGTCGAGGGTGTAGCGCACCACAAGATCGACACTGGCGTCCTGATGCAAATCGATCACTTCGCAGTGGGTGTCGAGCCGCAGGCTGATAGTCGGATGCCGAGCGTAAAAACGCCCCAGTCGCGGCACCAGCCACAGCGCGGCGAAGGCGGCGATAGTCGAGATCGTCAGGCTCGTGCCACTGCGTTGCGGGCGCAGGGTGTCGACGCTTTGCGCCACTTCCAGCAAGGCGCCGTGCAGGCTTTGGAACAAACGTTCACCGCCGTCGGTGAGGCGCACCTGGCGCGGCAATCGTTCGAACAGCGCAATGCCAAGCCAACTCTCCAGCGAGCGAATCTGATGGGAAATCGCCGTGGGCGTTACCGAGAGTTCTTCGGCGGCAGCCTTGAAGCTCAACAGGCGTGAGGCGGATTCGAAGGCGCGCAGGGCGGTCAGCGGCAGTGAGGCAAACATGGGAACTCCATGGATGAAATGAATTCATCCTGAATGACTTTTGCTCATTTGAAGAGGAACAGCTGTGAGCTTCAAGCTGCAAGCCACAAGCGGTTTGAGTTTAGTCCTCAGGAGATTCAGATGAACAGAGTTCTTGCGATTCACGGCAGCCCCCGTGGTGAGCGTTCCCATTCACGGCGCCTGGCCGAGGTGTTTTTGTCGGCGTGGCAGGCGCGTCATCCACAGTCGCAGCTGACCCGTCGTGAAGTCGGCCGGGCATTGATTCCGCCGGTCAACGAGGCGTTTGTGGCGGCAGCGTTTTATCCCGAGCCCGAGGCTCGGCCACTGTCGATGCAGGCTGATCTGGCGTTCAGTGACGAGCTGGTGGGCGAATTGCTCGGCCATGATTTGCTGGTCATTTCCACACCCATGCACAACTTTAGCGTGCCCAGTGGCCTCAAGGCCTGGATCGACCAGATTGTGCGTCTCGGGTTGACGTTCAATCACACCCTGGATAATGGCGTCGCGCAGTACGAACCCTTGGTGCAGGGCAAAAAAGCCCTGATCGTCACCAGTCGCGGCGGCTTCGGTTTTGGGCCGGGTGGTGAGCTGGAAGCGCTGAACCATGCCGATACCTTGTTGCGCACGGCGCTTGGCTTCATTGGCATCACCGATATCACGGTGGTTGCCGCCGAAGGCGAAGAGTCCGCCGAGCGGACGTTCCAGATCTCCGCCGCCGAGGCGGAACAGCGTCTGTTGGCATTGGCTGGGGAGTTTTAAATGTCCTGGTTGTTTTTATTGATCGCCGCGGCCTTCGAAGTCACTTTCGCCATGAGCATGAAGTACTCCGAAGGTTTCACCCGACTCTGGCCATCGTTGATCACCGTCGTAGCGGCCATCGCCGGGATCTACTTCCTGACCCTGTCCATGCGGGAATTGCCGGTGAGCATCGCTTACCCGATCTGGACCGCCATCGGTTCACTGGGCACGGTGTTTCTCGGGTTCGCGCTGCTGGGCGAGAGCTTGACCGCGCTCAAATTGGTCTCGGTCGGGTTGATCGTCGCGGGGGTCATAGGGTTGAAGTAATGCGGATGTCATAGACTGGTCATGTTCGCTGGCGATGCTTGGCTGATGTCTTGCATCCCGCCTTGCGTCATCTCACCGATCACAAGGATGTCCGCCCATGTCGCAAGGTTCCGCCACGCGTTACCCGTTGGTGCTGGTTCCCGGAATGCTCGGGTTTATCCGTTTGCTGCTCTATCCGTACTGGTACGGGATCGTCTCGGCGTTGCGCCGTGGTGGTGCGGTGGTGTTTGCGGTGCAGGTGTCGCCGCTCAATTCCAGCGAAGTGCGCGGCGAGCAGTTGCTGGCGCGGATCGACGAGATCCTGCGCGAAACCGGGGCCGAGAAAGTCAACCTGATCGGCCACAGCCAGGGCTCCCTGACTGCGCGGTATGCCGCCGCCAAACGCCCGGACCGGGTGGCGTCGGTCACGTCGGTGGCCGGGCCGAATCACGGTTCGGAATTGGCGGATTACCTGCACAAACACTACCCGTCGGACAGCGCCAAAGGACGGATACTGGCGGTTTTACTGCGCCTGATCAGCGGGTTGATGAGCCTGTTGGAAACCGGTTATCGCGGGCCGAAACTGCCGGTGGACATTCCCGCCTCCCACCAATCCCTGACCACTGCAGGCGTGGCGCTGTTCAATCAGCGTTATCCACAGGGCTTGCCTGAAACCTGGGGCGGGCACGGGCCGGAAGAGGTCAACGGCGTGCGTTATTACTCCTGGTCCGGGACCTTGCAGCCGGGCAAGACTGATCGCGGAGGGAATCTGTTTGACGGAACCAACCGTTTTTGCCGGTTATTCGCCGGCACCTTCGTGCGAGAAACCGGGCATTGCGACGGGATGGTCGGGCGCTACAGCTCGCACCTGGGGACGGTGATTGGCGATGAATATCCGATGGATCACTTCGACATCGTCAACCAGTCGTTGGGGCTGGTGGGGAAAGGCGCGGAGCCGTTGCGGTTGTTTGTCGAGCATGCGGCGCGGTTGAAAGCCGCCGGGGTTTAGCCGGTAGACCGCGTCATCGTTCTTCGCGGGCAAGTCGAATCGTCGCACCGCTCGCTCCTACAGATCACCGAACCTGTAGGAGCGAGGCTTGCCCGCGAAGGCGTCAGCTCAGGCAACGCTAATCTTGCGGCCCAAAACGGTGGTCCAACGCTCCGATAAAATCACCCCACCCAACGTCAACATCCCGCCGACCAAGTGATACATCGCCAACTGCTCATGCAACACCACCGCCGCAATCAGCGCTGTAATCAACGGCAGCAGATTGAAAAACTGCGTGGTCCGGCTCGGCCCCAGGCGCACCACCGCTTGCATCCACGCCAAGGGCGCGATCATTGAGGCCAGCAGGCAGGCGTAGAGCACCAGCGGGATGTTCTGCCAGGTCGGGCCAATTTTCGGCGAGGCCACGAACAGCGGAAACAGCACCACCACCGCCACCAGCACCTGCAAATACAGCAACACCAGCGGCGGCAGGCGTAACTGCCATTTTTTCAGCAAGGTGCTGTAGATCGCGTAGGCCAGGGTTGCG
The DNA here is from genome assembly GCF_012935755.1 of Pseudomonas sp. ADAK2. GTDB lineage: Bacteria > Pseudomonadota > Gammaproteobacteria > Pseudomonadales > Pseudomonadaceae > Aquipseudomonas. The sequence continues at coordinate 3,763,353 of NZ_CP052862.1, read as the reverse complement.
ATCAGCATCATTGCGTCGCCGAGGTTCACCCCGTGCTCCAGCAACGCGCTCAAGCTGCCGGACGACACCACCACCAGAACACCGGCAAAGGACAGCACCGCACCGGCCAGCGCACCGGCGGTCAGGCGTTGGCCGAGGCTGATAATCGCCATCGTCAGCGACATCAGCGGCATCAACGACAGGATGATGCCCATATTGGTGGCAGTGGTCAGGCTCGCCGCGAAGTACGCCAGGCTCTGATAAACCGCCATGCCGAGCACGCCGAGGACGAAAATCTTCCACAGGTTCGGACGGATCATCGGCCAGTGGGCGATGACCGGTTTAAGCATGAATGGCGTGAACAGAATCCCGGCCAGCAGCCAGCGATAGAAACCGATCTCGGCGGGGAAGATCGCACCGGCCGACATCTTGGTGATCACGGTATTGCCGGCCCAGATGAAAATGGCCAGCAGGGGAAACGCATATTGCATGGGAGAGAAACCAGAACGTTGATGAGGGGCAATTATCCGCTTGTCTGGATGCAAGCCTATACTCCAATCCAGACAATCGGCCCTTGATGACGGACAGCATGAGCAGTAAACACATCGATCTGCTGGATTTCAGCGAATTGCCGGCCCCGGTGTACTTCCGCTACGCCGACTTCGACACCCACGAATACGCCTCGGCGCACCGTCACCCGTGGGGCACCCTGGAGTACTCGGCCAATGGCGTTTTGCACATGGAAATCGGCAGCAGCCGCTTCATGTCGCCACCGCAGTACGCCGTGTGGGTGCCGCCGCAGACCGAGCACAGCTTCTACAGCAACCAACCGATCAACTACCGCGCCGTGTGCCTGGCGCCGTCGCTGTGCCGCGATCTGCCGCAACAGGCGTGCACCCTGGCCATCAGCGACATTCTCAAAGCGATCCTCAAAGACTTCGCCGCCCGTGATGTGAAGATTCCTGAACAGGAAACCGACATCCGTCTGGCGCAGGTGCTGGTGGATCAATTGCAGCAGGCCCCCGAACACGCCTGTTATTTGCCCTACGCCAGCAGTCCGGGGCTGCTCGGAATACTTGAAGCCTTACAGGCCGAGCCGGGGGACAACCGGCCATTGGCTGACTGGGCGGCGCAGATTCACGTCAGCGAGCGCACCCTGGCCCGGCAATTCGTGCGCGAACTGGGGATGAGTTTCGGCGAATGGCGGCTACGCCTGCGGTTTCTCGCGGCCATCGAAGCGTTGGACAGTCAGCGCAGCATTCAGGACATCGCCTTTGACATGGGCTACAGCACCGGTTCGGCATTTATCGCCATGTTTCAGCGTCAGGCCGGGTGCACGCCGGAGCAATATCGCCGCAGCCACCTCGAGACCAGGTGAAGGTGTTACAGGGTTTGTCTACACTTGAGGCGAGGCCGCATCCATCGGTGCGGTAACAAGGAGAAAACTCCATGAAGATGTTGCGTGTCCCGTTGTTGATGATCGGTTTGCTGCTCTGCTCCCAAGGCTTCGCCGCCACGGCCCAACAGAACAAAATGACCACCTGCAATGCTGACGCTACGGCGAAAAGCCTCAAGGGCGATGAGCGCAAGACCTTCATGAGCACATGCCTCAAAGCCGCGCCGGCCGCCAATGACGCGAAAGTCCTGACCCCGCAACAGGAAAAAATGAAAACCTGCAACGCTGACGCCAAGACCAAAGCTCTCACGGGCGATGCACGCAAAACCTTCATGAGCGATTGCCTGAAGAAAAAATAATCCGGCCCTGTAGGCGCATGGCTCGCCCGCGATGAACGATTACGCGGTCCGTCATTGGTATTGGCGGCGCACCCATCGCGGGCAAGCCTTGCCCCTACGGGTTATGCACAATCTCTAGTGCTGACCTCGGATCGCTGGCAGACTGCCCATCCTTTTACGCCGTTCGTTTTGAGGCTGTATGCCAACGTTTTCTCAACGTCACGTCTTACTGTATATCAGTTGGTTCATCATCTTCGGCGGGCTGCTGCTGGTGATCCCGCTGCGCCTGCTGCCCAGCCTGCTGGCCGGGTTGTTGGTGTTCGAACTGGTCAACATGCTCACGCCGCAATTGCAGCGGCTGATCGAAGGTCGCCGCGCCCGTTGGCTGGCGGTCGCGTTGCTGGGCACTTTGGTGGTCAGTGTGCTGGCGTTGATCTTTGCCGGTGCCATCAGTTTCCTATTGCACGAAGCGGAAAACCCCGGGGCTTCCCTCGACAAATTCATGCACGTAGTTGACCGCGCCCGCGGGCAACTGCCGCCGTTCATCGATGTTTACCTGCCGGCCAGCGCCGCCGAATTCCGCGTGGCCATCGGCGAATGGATGAGCAAGCACCTCAGCGACTTGCAACTGGTGGGCAAGGACGCGGCGCACATGTTCGTGACGTTGCTGATCGGCATGGTGCTGGGCGCGATCATCGCGTTGCAGCGGGTGCCGGACGTGACCAAGCGCAAGCCGCTGGCCGCCGCGCTGTTCGACCGCTTGCACCTGCTGGTCCAGGCGTTCCGCAACATCGTGTTCGCTCAGATCAAGATTTCCCTGCTCAACACCTTCTTCACCGGGATTTTCCTGGCGGTGATCCTGCCGATGTTCGGCATCAAGCTGCCGCTGACCAAAACCCTGATCGTCCTGACTTTCCTGCTCGGCCTGCTGCCGGTGATCGGCAACTTGATGTCGAACACCCTGATCACCATCGTCGGTTTGTCGCTGTCGATCTGGGTCGCCGTGGCGGCGCTGGGTTACCTGATTTTTATCCACAAGCTCGAATACTTCCTCAACGCGCGCATCGTTGGCGGGCAGATCAGTGCCAAGTCGTGGGAGTTGCTGCTGGCAATGCTGGTGTTCGAGGCCGCGTTCGGCCTGCCGGGGGTGGTGGCGGGGCCGATTTATTACGCGTATCTGAAGAGTGAGTTGAAGTTGGTGGGGATGGTTTGATTCGTTGTTGATGATCGTTCCCACGCTCCGCGTGGAAATGCCTCAAGGGACGCTCTGCATTTCAGCTCTTGAATGGGACGCGGAGCGTCCCGGGCTGCATTCCCACGCGGAGCGTGGGAACGATCAGTGGTCCTGTAGGAGCGAGGCTTGCCCGCGAAGGGCGCGACTCGGTTTCGGATCAGTCCATCGAGCCGTAACGCTTCATCGCCTCGATCGCCAAACCACTGCCGATACTGCCAAAAATATTCCCTTCCACATGCCGCGCGTTCGGCAGCATCGCCGAGACGCTGTTGCGCAGTGCCGGGATCCCGCTCGAACCGCCGGTGAAGAACACCGTATCCACTTGATCCACCCGCACGTTGGCATCGTTGAGCAGTTGCGTGACGCTGTTGCGCACGCGCTCCAGCAGGTTGTCGATGGCCGATTCGAACAGCGCCCGGGTCAGTTCCACGCTCAGGCCCGGTTCGATGCGGTCCAGCGGCACGTGACGGGTGTCGGCGTGGGTCAGCTGGATCTTGGTTTCTTCCACTTCCATGGCCAACCAGTGGCCGGCACGTTGGTCGATCAGCTTGAACAGGCGATCGATGCCGCCGGTGTCCTCGATGTCGTAGCGCATGCTGCCCAGGGCCAGGGTCGACTTCTGCGAGTACACCGAGTTGATGGTGTGCCAGGTCGCCAGGTTCATGTGGTGGCTGGTGGGCATGTAGGCGCCGCTCTTCATCCGGCTGCCGTAGCCGAACAGCGGCATCAGGCCTTGCAGGCTCAACTGCTTGTCGAAATCGGTCCCGCCGATGTGCACGCCGCCGGTGGCGAGGATGTCATCGTGACGGTTGTCATGCATCCGGCGCTCAGGGGACAGACGCACCAGCGAGAAGTCGGAGGTACCACCGCCGATGTCGACGATCAGTACCAGCTCTTCTTTTTCGATGGTCGACTCGTAGTCGAACGCCGCGGCAATCGGCTCGTACTGGAAGGACACGTCCTTGAAGCCGATGGCGCGGGCCACATCCACCAAGGTGTTTTCCGCTTCCTGGTCGGCCAGTTCATCATCATCGACGAAGAACACCGGACGGCCCAGCACCACTTCTTCGAATTCGCGACCAGCGGCGGCTTCGGCGCGCTTCTTCAACTGGCCGATAAACAGCCCAAGCAGGTCCTTGAACGGCATCGCCGTGCCGAGGACGCTGGTGTCGTGCTTGATCAGCTTGGAACCGAGCAGGCTCTTGAGCGAGCGCATCAGCCGGCCTTCGTAGCCTTCCAGGTACTCGTGCAGCGCCAGCCGGCCGTACACCGGGCGGCGTTCTTCGATGTTGAAGAAGACCACCGAGGGCAGGGTGATCTTGTCGTCCTCCAGCGCGATCAGCGTTTCCATGCCGGGGCGTAGCCAGCCGACGGTGGAGTTGGACGTGCCGAAGTCGATACCACAGGCACGGGCTGGGGATGCGTTTTTCATGTCTTTCGAGTTCCGGTTAAAAAACGGCCGCGCAGTGTATGTCAGTGCGGCGAAGATTCGAAGGCCGACTATCCGCTAAATCACCGTCAATAGCGCCTTGATAAGCGGGACCGATGCCCCAAACTTGTCTGCATCGACCCTGGCAGCCATTTGGCGGTCGCAAGAACCGCCCGCCGCTGCCGATAAACTTCTGATGCGCTGCCCGGTCACAACCTTGAGATCGGTCAACCCAGCGGCGCGTAATACGTGCATGCTGGGGCACGCGGCGCGATTTTGATAACGGATGGTGATCCTTAGATGGACTTCAAAGACTATTACAAGATTCTCGGTGTGGAGCCGACCGCGGACGATAAGACGATTAAAGCCGCCTATCGCAAGCTGGCCCGCAAGTACCACCCCGACGTCAGCAAGGAAAAGGACGCCGAGGCCAAGTTCAAGGACGCCTCGGAAGCCTATGAAGCGCTGAAAAGTGCCGACAAGCGCGCCGAATACGACGACTTGCGCAAATACGGCCAACACGGCCAACCGTTCCAGGGCCCGCCAGGCTGGCAGGGTCGTGGTGGCGGCGGTTTCGGTGGTGGTCAGGATACGGGCGATTTTTCGGACTTCTTCAGTTCGATCTTCGGCAGCCGTGGCCCTGGTTTTGGTGGTGGTGAGTCGCGTCGCAGTGCCGGACGTCGAGGGCAAGACGTGGAAATGGAACTCGGAATTTTTCTGGAAGAAACCCTCTCGAACGAATCGAAGAAGGTCACCTTCCAGGTGCCGCAGTACAACGCGGCCGGCCAGCATGTCAGCAACACCCCGAAAAGCCTGAACGTGAAGATCCCTGCCGGTGTGGCCGACGGCGAGCGTATTCGCCTCAAGGGCCAGGGCGCTCCGGGTACCGGGGGCGGCGCCAATGGCGACCTGTTCCTGATCATCCGTTTTGCCCCGCATCCGAAATTCGATGTGGAAGGCGAGAACCTGATCATCACCTTGCCGCTGGCGCCGTGGGAATTGGCGTTGGGCACTGAAGTGGCGGTGCCGACCCTCACCGGCAAGATCAATCTCAAGGTCCCGGCCGGCAGCCAGAATGGCCAGCGCATGCGCGCCAAGGGCCACGGCTTGCTGAACAAGAAGGGCGAACGCGGCTTCCTGTTCGTGCAACTCAAGGCTGTGATGCCGAAAGGCTCGGACGATGAGGTCAAGGCGTTGTGGCAAGAGCTGGCGAAGAAAGCCGCGTTCGACCCACGGGAAAACTTCTGATCCGCTAGAACCCTGGAGCTACTGACTATGAGCAGTCCCCTGATCGTTCAACTGGACATGGCAGAATTCTGTGAGGCGACCGATTTGTCGGACGTCTACGTGATCGAAATCGTCGAACACGGCATCCTCGAACCTCAGGGCTCCGCGCCCAAGGATTGGCGTTTCAACGATTATGAATTGGCACTGGCCAAGCGCGCCGCCAAGCTGCGGCGCGACCTGGAACTGGAATGGGAAGGCGTCGCCCTGGCGCTGGACCTGCTTGAGGAAGTGCAGCAGTTGCGGGCCGAGAACCGCATGCTCAAGCAGCGACTTGGACGGTTGGTCGTCGAATAAAAATGACGGCTGTACCCGACCCTGTAGGAGCTGTCGAAGGCTGCGATCTTTTGATCTTGATTTTCCATTGCCCTGCAGGGCGCCAAACATCAAAGGCAGGATCAAAAGATCGCAGCCTTCGGCAGCTCCTACAGGGCTGTTGTGACCCGTTTCAAACCTTGCGCGGCAACACCACCGTAAACAACGTCCCATCCACCTCATTGGAACTGACCTCAATCGTTCCCTGATGGGCATCCACCACTTCCTTGACGATAAACAGGCCCAGGCCAAGGCTGGTCGACGGCTGCCCGAGTTCTTCGTCGGCGCTGCGTACCAGTGGGTCGAAGATCGTGCCGATCGTGTCTTCCGGAATCGGTACTCCATAGTTATGCACCGTCAGGCGCACCGTGTCGGGCTCACCGCTGAGCACCACCGTGACGTCGCGCTTGTTCGCGCCATGCTGCAAGGCATTGCCGATCAGGTTTTGCAGCAACTGATTGATGCGCCCGACATCCCAGGTGCCTCGGGTATCGCCGTTCACGGTGATGGTCGGGTCGCATTCCGGGTTGCCGGCACAGGCCTGGGCAATCGCCTCATGCGCCGCGTCGGCCATGTCCATCGGCGCCGGCTCGATCGGCAGGCTCTTGCCCAGTCGGCTGCGTACCAGTTCCAGTAAATCGCTGACCATCACCGCCATGTGCCGGGTGCCACGCTTGATGTGGTGCACACAAGTCAGGGCGTCACCTTCGAGCTGTGTTTTGCGCAGCAGCAGTTCGGTGGACATGCTCACCGCCTGCAACGGCGCCCGCAGGTCGTGGCCGAGGATCGCGAGGAAGATATCCCGCGAATGGTTGACCTGCTCGGCATACGCGGCGGTGGATTCGGCCAGAGCTTCGTCGATGGCTTCGTTGAAGCGGATCATGTCCTGGAAATACGTCAGGTCCGGACTCTGCAGACTGTTGACCCACAGGCGAATGACGCTGGCGCGCAGATGCCGGAACTCGGAGGTCATCTGCACCAGGTCAAACCCGACGTTGTGCCGCAGTTCGCCATGGCTGGCAGCGGCCCGATCCAGGCTTGGGGTTTTCTCCGGCCCGTCGCCCATGGCCTTGGCCGCTTGTTCCTGGGCGGTCTGGGCGGTGGTCATATCCCGTGCGGCCGCCAGCAGGATGGCGCGGGCGTGATCGCGCAAGGTGGTGCGATCGAGGTTGTCGTCGGGGGTGATCGCACGGGCGAACTGCTCCCATTCATCAACGATATGATCAACCTCTACCACGATGAATTCGCTTAAGCGCATGGACGGTGTTCCCGAGCAGAAATGGCCGGTGATGGAGGTGCATATTAGCGCCTTCATGCCGGGGTAAACACCGTTGAATGCATGGGCTGCAGGAGAGTGGCCAGAGCGGGTGGTATTTATATATTTTCGGAATTCTAATAGTTGAAGTGTTGATGGGTTTTCAGGGTGTTTGTTCGCCGTTTTTTGATCTTTTGTTTTGGCGGGGTGTTGGCTAGCCTGATAAGCCAACAATGATCATGGAAGATTGTTATATGGCTGATGCGCAAGAAGTTGAAGGGCGTGAAGAATTATCTGTTTCCGGAACCCGTGAGCCTGGCATTCATTCGGATCACATCACGCAGGCGATCCTGAACTCGAAAGAAATGGCCCCGGCCCCCGGATTGTTGGCCTTTCAAGCCGCGCCAGGCGCATTTCCGGATTGGTACCTGAAGGCCCGAAAGATCGATCGCGATGAACTGAAGGATCTGTTCGGACGGCGATGGTTGCTGCAAGGCAAACTCGACAAGTTAATCAATAAACTGCAGCAGGATATTCGAAACTTCGCCGAGCCGCTGTTGTTGAAAGCCTTGAAGGACAATCTAAAAGTTGAACTGGATGTTCGAACGGCGGAACTGCGATTGTATGTACCGAATAAACTGATATTCGGCATCAGTACCGGCGCCAATCATTTCAAACAACTGACATTGCTTGATGCGGCCCTGCATAACTTCGAGGCCTCGGAAGCCGACGCCGGTGCGTTCAGTGACGGTTCCGGCGTGTTTACCCGGGATGCCGAGGGCGCACCGCTGCGCCACGCCATGACCGTCGAGCAGTTCGTCACCCTGTGCCGCTCGCTGGATATCGGTGCGCAATATCAAACGCATCTGAAAGCGATCCTGACACCGGCCGAGGCCACCGCCCGGGTTGAACTGCAAAAGCAGTCGGTGGCCAGCGACAAGGCGGCTTTCAAGCTGGCGGCCCTGGTCGCCCTGCTCAAGGGCGATATCACGTCCTATGGTTTCGGCAAAATGCTGCAGGTTCACGACGGGGCGCCGAATCGGGATCTGTATGGCGCGCCAATGCATTGCCATCGTTTGTCGTTGATGGGTTTCAGGCTCACCGGGATCGTGTTGTTCAGCGCCGTCAGCGATCCGACGCTGCTCAAACAGGCCATCGATGAGCTGACACCGCCGTTGCTGAAAACCTGGCTCGACTGGTCGCAGTGGTTGCCGGTGCTTCCTGGCCAGGATTACGAGCGGTTCAAGTTGCTCAAGGCGTTTTTCGCCAATGGTCCGAAAGGTGTATCCGAGGAGCTGCTGCGCAAGGACGATATTTATCAACAGAGCCGTGTCACCGGAAAGCTGATCGCCTACGTCCCGGACGATCCCGAGCATCCGATCAGGGAGTACGACTCGTTTACCGATTTCATGAAAACGCTGATCGGGCAGTTGCTCAGTCCCGACTATCAACAGTTTTTCAGCCGGTTTGTCGCCCAGGACGATAAGGGTGTGTTTTTCCGCCGGGTCAACGAGCGCCTCAAGACTTTCACCTGGAAACAGCGCGAACCTCTGGACATGGGGCCGTGGTGGCGCGAAACCGCAGTCGAGAATCCGAATCCGGAGCCGATCACCAACTTCATCGACGGCAACCTGTGGAGCGCACTGTTTACCCAGCGCCGGGATAAGGCGTTGGCCGATACCCGCCGCATCGCCGTGCCCACCGGCGACGAGGATGCGCAGAGCCGCTGGAAACGCCTGGCCAGCTACCTCGACATCGGCTGGAACATCTTCAACTTCGCCGCAATGCTGGTGCCGGGGTTGGGCGAGGCGATGCTCGGCATCATGGTGGCGCAACTGCTCGAAGAGCTGGCCGAGGGCCTCGAAGACTGGAGCAAGGGCGATCGCGACGAAGCCTCGGCGCACCTCACCTCGGTGCTGATCAACAGCGCGCAACTGGCGCTGATGGGCGCCGGGCATGTGCTGCCGTCGGGTCTGCCAACACCGATAAAAGCATCGCCGTTTGTGGATAGCCTCAAGGCTGTCGAACTGCCCGATGGCAAGGCCAGCCTGTGGAAACCTGATCTTGCCCCGTATGAGCGCACGCTGACGTTGCCCGAGGCGTCACGCCCCGATCAGCTGGGATTGCACCGACACGAAGGCCTGAAAGTGTTGCCGCTGGACAACAAACACTACGCATTGAAAGAGGATCCGAACACCGGTCGGCACCGCATCGAACACCCGACCCGTCCCAACGCCTACCAGCCGGAACTGGCGCATAACGGCGCCGGCGCCTGGAGCACCGAGCTGGAAGATCCGATGGCCTGGGACGCGGCCAGAGTCTGGCAGCGTCTTGGCCACTCGATGGACGAATTCTCCGCCGCGACACAAGCCCGGATCCGCACTGTCATCGGTGTCGATGACAATGTGTTGCGCAGGTTGCATGTCGAGCATGAAAGTCCGCCGCCGCTGCTCACCGACACGATCAAACGCTTCAAGGCCTATGCCGAGGCCGAGGACCTGGGCCGGCAGATTCTGGATAACCGGGTTGCCGAACCGCTGGAAGGGTTTTTGCCGACTTTTGTCACCGAGTTGCCGGGATGGCCGCAAACCCGGGCAGTAGCGCTGTTTGAAGATGAGTCCGCCGCCGGGCCGTCGATCACCTACGGCAATGTGGATGCCCCAGCGCAGCAAACCATCAGGATCACCCGCACCCAACTGCGCAACGGAAAACTGGCCGAGAGGGTGGTGGATTCCCTGGAGGAAAGCGAGATCCTGGCTATGCTGGGCCAGCGCGTGTCCTCGGTTCGGAGCGAACGTCTGGAAGCCTTGCGCGCACGTCTGGCGATGCATGCCGGGCGCCAGACTCGCCGGTTGTTCGACTCGTTGACCAGAACCGCTGAGGCGGCCGCTGGCCCGCGCCAGCTGCTGCTTCAACGTGACTATCCGCAGTTGTCGGGAAACGTCGCGCGGGACCTGTTGAGGCAATCCACGCCCGAAGACCTGCGCTTCATCGATGAAAAAAGTCGCTTGCCGCTGGGGATCGAGCAGCAGGCGCGGGGAGCCATGGCGCAGCTGCGTGTGGTTCGGGCCTACGAGGGTCTATATCTGGAAGAACTGAGAAACACCGACACGGAGCGCCTGGCATTGCATAGCATTGCCGGGTTACCAGGGTGGTCATCGAGGGTGCGCATCGAAGTCCGCGAGCTGTCTTTCAGCGGCGCGTTGCGCGACAGCGTCGGGCCGCCGGATGCGCCGATCCGCAAGGTGCTGGTGGTCGATGAAGAGGGGCTGTACGAAGCCCGGGATGCCCTCGATTTGCACCTGCACGGCGCCGACGATCTATACGGCGCGCTGCTGCACGCCTTGCCCGACACGGAACGCAAGGCGCTGGGCTACGAGATCAATCAGAAGGTGCAACTAAAAGCAACGGTGCTCAACAAACCGCTGCCCCATGACGCCCTGCAGCCGATCCTGGCGCAAAACCCCGTTCGAAAACCGCCCTACGATCCACGCACCATGCGCTTGAAGGGCGGGATGCAGGGTTATCCACAACAAGTGGAAAGCACCATCACGCGCGGCCGCCTCAAGCTGCGGGTGCGCAGGCTCTACCCCACGTTGCTCGACGTCGGCGTCGAAGAGTTGCTTGAGTCCTACGTGCAAATCGGCGGATCGGCCGAGGTCTGCCTGATTCATCTTGAGCGTGAGTTCAATGCCTTCAACACGCAATTCCAGCGCTGGATTGACTCGCCCACCGAGCACTGGCGGTTGTTGCCCGAGGGCGTGCAGGAGGTAACCGAGCGCAACCGGATCTATCAGACGCTGAAGCAATGCTGGCAACGAACCGGCCCCGCCCATTACGACGGTGCCGGTCGTTATCTGGGACAAAGCCTGAACCTGCGGGGCATTTCATTGCCGCGTCACCTGCGCACCATGCCGTTGCTGGAGGGCAACTTTGATCATGTGACCGAGCTGAATTTGCGTGACACCGGACTGACCAACGCCGAAGAGTTTTTCCTGAAGCCGTTTCGTCGGGTGCGCCTGCTGAACCTGGAAGAAAACCGCCTGACGCGGCTGCCCTTGCGGATCGGCAAACTGCGCCAGTTGACCGAACTGTCGGTCACGCGTAACCGGATTGTCCTGGGCGCGGACGACGTCGGCCGGCTCAAGCAACTGACCCGCCTGCACACCTTGGGCTTGGGTTCCAATCCTTTAGGGCGACTGCCCGACATCAGCCGCATGCCTGATCTGCACACGTTGATCCTCGCCGACACGGGCGCCAAAACCTGGCCGCCGGGGTTGTTTGAGCCGCGACGTCCTCGGCATTTTTACATGGAGTTGCAGTTGAACAAATTGACCAAGATCCCGGCGGTCGAGCCTGGTTCGGCCAGTGCCGAGTTGATCGCGCGGTCGGTGATCAGTCGGGAGCCTGAGTGGATCTCGGCGGATAACCTGGAAATTGTCAAAGGCTACATACGTTCGATGGGCATGGACCCTGATCGCCCGTTTCCGCCGCGAGGCGTGCGCGACAGCATCGACTGGGAGCAAGGCCTGAGCCGCTCGGAATGGGCGAGGAAGCAGCTCACCTGGAACGCGGTCGAGGACGAGTTTCACTCCCTGCGATTTTTTGAGGAGCTAAGGCAGCTGACCCGTTCGGCGGACTACACCGCCAGCCTCGACTACCGCGCCAACCTGACCCGTAAAGTCTGGCGCATGCTCGACGCCATGGCCGAGAACTCGGCGCTGCGCGAGCGGCTGTTTGCCATGGCAACCTTGCCGACGGCCTGTGTCGATGGCGGTACCGCGCTATTCAACGCGATGGGCGTGGAGGTGTTGATTCACGAAGCCTATGCGTTGGGCAACGAGGGTTTGATCGAAGCCGAACTGGTGAGCCTGGCACGAGGCAAGTCGCGGCTGGACGAGTTGCGCGCGATTGCCAGTCATTCGATCAGTGAGCGGATGCAGGCGGGTGAGGCGCTCAGGCAGGTGGACGCGGACGGTGATGTCATCGGCACGATTGATGAAGTCGAGGTGCATCTGGCGTACATGACTGACCTGGCCGAACGCCTTGAACTGCCCTGGCAGGCGCGTGGCATGCAATTCCGGCGTATGGCCGGGGTGACCCGCGCGATGATTGATGACGCTTACCAGCGTATCGAGGCCCTGGAAAAAGGCGAGCTGCTGACGGACTGGGTGCTGCAGCAGGAATTCTGGAAGACCTGGCTTGAGGAAGTGAACGCCGATGATTTCAAAGGGCTTGAGCGCAAGGTCGAGGCCATCACCGAGTTCTGGACGGCCCTCGATGAACGGGCGCAGCTTCAGGATCTGGACGGTCCGGAGGCCCTCAGTCTGGAGCAGCAACTCAAGGTGCTTGCCACGGAACTGGGCAAACCCGCCGAAGACATCGCCCCCGGTCGTGTCATGAGCGAGGACGAGTACAGCGCTGAACTGGCAGAAATCGCTGATGAGCAAAAGGCGCTGTTCAAGCGTCTGACCCGACAAGCCATTGACCGGGCCAAACTGCAACGGGTGGAGATTCCCTTTACCGTTGAGCCCACACCGATGCCGGACGAACCGGAGATCAATACACGGCTTTAAACGATTCACCCGCGACAAGGCATAGCGCCTTGCCGCGGGTTTTTTACATCACCTCAGAACAGGAAATAACGCTGGGCCATCGGCAGGATTTCCGCCGGTTCGCACCACAGCAATTCGCCGTCGGCCTTGACCTGATAGGTCTGTGGATCAACGTCGATGTTCGGCAGGTAGTCGTTGTGGATCAGGTCGGTTTTCTGCACGTCACGACAGCCCTTCACCACGGCGATTTTCTTCTTCAAACCCAGGGCTTCGGGCAATCCGGCGTCCTGCGCAGCCTGGCTGATAAAGGTCAGGCTGGTGGCGTGCAGCGAGCCGCCATAGCTGGCGAACATCGGGCGATAGTGCACCGGTTGTGGCGTCGGGATCGAGGCGTTGGCGTCGCCCATCAGGCTGGCCGCAATGGCGCCGCCCTTGAGAATCAGCGTCGGTTTCACCCCGAAAAACGCCGGACGCCAGAGTACCAGGTCGGCCCATTTACCGATTTCGATCGAGCCCACTTCATGGCTGATGCCGTGGGTGATCGCCGGGTTGATGGTGTATTTGGCGATGTAGCGTTTGGCGCGGAAGTTGTCGTTGCCTTCACCGTCCTGGGGCAGCGGGCCACGCTGTTTTTTCATCTTGTCGGCGGTCTGCCAGGTGCGGGTGATGACTTCGCCGACGCGGCCCATGGCCTGGCTGTCGGAGCTGATCATCGAGAACGCGCCGAGGTCGTGGAGGATGTCTTCGGCGGCAATCGTCTCGCGGCGGATGCGGCTTTCGGCGAACGCCACGTCTTCGGCAATGCTCGGGTCCAGGTGATGGCAGACCATCAGCATGTCCAGGTGTTCGTCGATGGTGTTGCGGGTGAACGGCCGGGTCGGGTTGGTCGAGCTCGGCAACACGTTCGGGAAGCCGCAGGCCTTGATGATGTCCGGCGCATGACCGCCGCCCGCACCTTCGGTGTGGTAGGTGTGGATGGTGCGGCCCTTGAACGCGGCGAGGGTGGTTTCGACGAAGCCGGACTCGTTGAGGGTGTCGGTGTGGATCGCCACCTGCACGTCGTACTGGTCGGCGACGCTCAGGCAGTTGTCGATGCTGGCGGGCGTGGTGCCCCAGTCTTCGTGCAGCTTGAGGCCGATGGCGCCGGCCTTGACCTGCTCGATCAATGGCTCCGGCAGGCTGGCGTTGCCCTTGCCGGTGAGGCCGATGTTCATCGGGAAGGCATCCGCCGCTTGAAGCATCCGCGCCAGGTGCCATGGCCCCGAGGTGCAAGTCGTGGCGTTGGTGCCCGTTGCTGGGCCGGTGCCGCCGCCGATCATGGTGGTGACGCCGCTCATCAGTGCTTCTTCGATCTGCTGCGGGCAGATGAAGTGGATGTGGGTGTCGATGCCGCCGGCGGTGAGGATCATGCCTTCACCGGCGATGACTTCGGTGCTGGCGCCGATGGCGATGGTCACGTCCGGTTGCACGTCCGGGTTGCCGGCCTTGCCGATGCCGGCGATGCGTCCGTCCTTGAGCCCGACATCGGCTTTGACGATGCCCCAATGGTCGATGATCAGCGCATTGGTGATCACCGTGTCGACCACTTCGGCCGCCAGTAATTGGCTCTGGCCCTGGCCATCGCGGATGACTTTGCCACCGCCGAATTTCACTTCTTCGCCGTAGGTGGTGAAGTCTTTTTCCACTTCGATCCACAGCTCGGTGTCGGCCAGGCGCACCTTGTCACCGACAGTGGGGCCGAACATGTCGGCGTAGGCTTGTCTTGAGATTTTCATGCGCATGCCTTGAGATTCAATTGTTTTTTAGACCGCTCGCGTAGCTCGCTATCGCAGCCTCGCTGCGCTCGACAGCTCCTACAGGCGTTGATCGTTCCCACGCTCTGCGTGGGAATGCCGCCATGGACGCTCTGCGTCCGCCGTTATGTGACGCGGAGCGTCACGGGATGCATTCCCACGCAGAGCGTGGGAACGATCAGTCAGTCGAGGTCACCCATGATCCGCCCGGCAAACCCGAACACCCGCCGATGCCCGGCCAAATCCACCAGCTCGACTTCGCGACTCTGCCCCGGCTCAAAGCGCACCGCTGTGCCGGCCGGGATGTTCAGGCGCATGCCGCGGCTGGCGGCGCGGTCGAAGGTGAGGGCGTCGTTGGTTTCGAAAAAATGGTAATGGGAGCCGACCTGGATCGGCCGGTCGCCGCTGTTGGCTACCTTCAGGCTGACGGTGCGGCGGCCAACGTTGAGTTCGATGTCGCCGGGCTGGATCTGGTATTCACCGGGAATCATCCATTCACTCCTTGCAGAATCTTGTAGTAGAGAGCGGTCGGCCGATAGTTGCCGGCAGGGTCGCAAGCGTAGTCGGGGATTTGACCGGCGCGGGTGTAACCCAGCGCTTTGTAGAAGTCTTCGGCAGGGGAGCCGGCCTCGGTGTCCAGGTAAAGCATGCCGCGCTTGTGCTGGCGGGCGGCGAGTTCCAGGGCGCTCATTAATTGCTGGCCCAGTCCACGGCGACGCGCGTGCTCGCGCACCAGCAATTTCTGCACTTCGGCGCGGTTCAGGCCATTGGCTTTCTGGCACAGCGTCAGTTGCACACTGGCTTGCACCTGCTCGTCCTTGACCACCACCCACAGCAGCACATTGCCCTTGTTCAAATTGGCCTGGACCTCATCGAAATAGGCCCGGGCCTGGGTGGCATCGAGGTCGGCCATGAAACCGACGCTGGCGCCATAACCCACGGCATCCAGCAGCAAATCGATCAAACCCTGGCGATAGTGCGCAAAGCTTTCAACATTCACGCGGCGCAGTTGGGCGGCGTTCATCGGGTGTCACTCCTTGTGGGCCCCGGGCGGCATGGCACCCGGGTCGAGGGTCAGTTGCATGAAGGTCAGGTCCAGCCAGCGGCCGAACTTGGTGCCTACTTGCGGCATTTGGCCGGTGACGACGAAACCGGCGCGATCGTGCAATCGAATCGATGCACCATTGCCGCTTTCGATGGCGGCGACCATGACGTGCTTGTCGCAGCCCTTCGCGCGTTCGATCAACTCGGCCATCAATTGCGGGCCGAGGCCGTTGCCGCGCTGGTCGCTGCGCACGTAGACCGAATGCTCGACGGTGTGGCGAAACCCGTCGAACGGCCGCCAGTCGCCAAATGAAGCGTAGCCCAGCACGGTGTTATCACCGTCGACGATCACCAGGATCGGATAACCCTGGGATTGCCGGGCGCTGAACCACGCCTGGCGGTTGCCCAGGTCCACGGCCTGTTCGTTCCAGATCGCGGTGGTGTTGAGCACCGCATCGTTGTAGATGTCGCGGATCGCCGGCAGGTCGGCGTGCAGCGCATCGCGAATGAGATAAGTCATGGCGCGGCCTCAGGCGATCGGTTGGTGGACGGTGACCAGTTTGGTGCCGTCGGGG
The DNA here is from genome assembly GCF_012935755.1 of Pseudomonas sp. ADAK2. GTDB lineage: Bacteria > Pseudomonadota > Gammaproteobacteria > Pseudomonadales > Pseudomonadaceae > Aquipseudomonas. Next base: position 3,747,156 of record NZ_CP052862.1, on the reverse strand, counting down.
AACGTCGCTTCGACCTGGATCTCCGGGATCATTTCCGGGATGCCTTCCATCACTTGTTCGCGGCTCAGCAGGGTGGTGCCGAAGTGCATCAGCTCGGCCACGGTGCGACCGTCACGGGCGCCTTCGAGCAGCGCCGCGGAGATGTAGGCCATGGCTTCCGGGTAATTGAGTTTCACGCCGCGAGCCAAACGCCGCTCGGCGACGAGGCCGGCGGTGAAGATCAACAGCTTGTCTTTTTCGCGTGGGGTCAGGTCCATCGTTTGGAATCCATATCGGCAGATAAAAGGTCACTACAACCCTGTAGGAGCGAGCGGGCGGCGTTCCTACAGGGGGATTGTGTTTCAGGTGCTCCATATCCGGGGCGAGACGGCTTCACGGCCGAGCAGCGCCGGCCGCAGCAGGCGCCACAAATCAATCAGCCAGCCCCGCGCCAGCAGCGCTTCACTGGCCAGGCACCGCGCCACCAACAGCCCCGGCAACTGGCTCAAATCCCCGCGCACGTCATTGGGCAGTGAGCGGCAACGCTCCAGCAAATCGCTATCAATCTCCCCGGTTACCAGCAACGTCGCAAACACCGGCTGACCATCAAGCCCAATCGGCGAGTCGAGCAAACCATCACCCCCGACAATGCGCTGGCGTTCGTGCCAGAGCAACTGGCCGTCGCGACGGATATCCAGGTGTGATTGAAAATGCCCGAGGTCAAACCGCTCGCCGCTGGCCGGGCGACCCAGCGCCACCACGTCCCAGTAGAACAACCGCGCATCGCCTTCAAGGTCGATCGAGGTGCTGAGTTCGGCCTGGGCGGCGCTGAAGATGATCGTCTCCTGGGGCAGCCATTCCAGTGTCGCACCGGCCGCCACTTTCAACTCCAGCTGCTGATAAGCGGGGCCGGCGGCGCGATACCACTTGGCGGCGCCAGGGCTGGTGATCTGCGCCCAGGCATCGGCGCCGACGCTGGCAGCGATGTCCAGCCGATCACCACCGGCAATCCCGCCCGGCGGGTGGACGATGATGTGCTGGCACACCTCGGGCCCTTCGGCGTACAGGTGCTTTTGCACCCGCAACGGACCTTTATGCCGGCGCTGGACCGGGCGCGTGCTGTCGCCAAAACGGGCATAGCCCAGCTCCAGCTCGGCGTGCCAACTCGGGGTAAACAGGACAGTGGGTAAAGGTAAATTCATGATTTCTAATGATCGTTAGGACGCTACAGGTTAGATCGTAACCAGACCGCGCACACCTTCGGCTTCCATATTTTCACCGCGACCCTGTTGCACGATCTCGCCCCGGGACATCACCAGGTATTGATCGGCCAGTTCGGCGGCGAAATCGTAAAACTGCTCCACCAGCAAAATCGCCATGTCGCCCCGGGCCGCAAGCTTCTTGATCACCGCGCCGATTTCCTTGATCACCGACGGCTGGATGCCTTCGGTGGGTTCGTCGAGGATCAGCAGGCGCGGGCGGCTGGCCAAGGCTCGTCCAATCGCCAATTGCTGCTGCTGGCCACCGGACAAGTCCCCGCCACGGCGTTGCTTCATTTGCAGCAACACCGGGAACAGCTCGTAGATGAAGGCCGGGACTTCCTTGGCCTCGCTGCCGGGGAAACGCGACAGGCCCATCAGCAGGTTTTCTTCCACGGTCAGCCGCCCGAAAATCTCCCGGCCCTGGGGCACGTAGGCGATCCCGGCGTGGACCCGTTGGTGCGGCTTGAAGGTGGTGATCGGCTTGCCTTCCCAGTTCACCGCGCCTTCCTTGGACGGCAGCAGGCCCATCAGGCATTTGAGCAGGGTGGTCTTGCCCACGCCGTTGCGCCCGAGCAGGCAGGTGACTTCGCCGACCTTCACCTCAAACGAGAGGCCGCGCAGGATGTGGCTACCGCCGTAGTACTGATGCAGCTTGTCGACTTGCAGCATTTCGAATTCTCCTTAAGCGATCGTTCCCACGCTCTGTGTGGGAATGCATCCCGTGACGCTCCGCGTCACATAATGGCGGACGCGGAGCGTCCATGGCGGCATTCCCACGGGTCGCGTGGGAACGATCATCTCAGCGGCCGAGGTAAACCTCGATAACGCGCTCATTGTCCTGCACCTGCTCCAGCGACCCTTCCGCCAGCACGCTGCCCTGGTGCAACACGGTGACGTGGTCGGCAATCGAGCCCACAAACCCCATGTCGTGTTCCACCACCATCAGCGAATGCTTGCCGGCCAGGCTTTTGAACAGCTCGGCGGTGAATTCGGTTTCGGCGTCGGTCATGCCCGCCACCGGCTCATCGAGCAGCAGCAATTGCGGGTCTTGCATCAGCAACATGCCGATTTCCAGAAACTGCTTCTGCCCGTGAGACAACAAGCCTGCCGGGCGATTGACCGAGGTGGTCAGGCGAATGGTTTCCAGCACTTCGCTGATGCGATCTTTTTGCTCGCCGCTCAAGCGCGCCCGCAAACTGGCCCACACCGACTTATCGGTTTTCTGCGCCAACTCCAGGTTTTCAAACACGCTCAAGGCTTCGAACACCGTCGGTTTCTGGAACTTGCGCCCGATGCCAGCCTGGGCGATTTGCACTTCGCTCATCTGCGTCAGATCCAGGGTTTCGCCGAACCAGGCCTTGCCGTGACTCGGGCGAGTCTTGCCGGTGATCACGTCCATCAGCGTGGTCTTGCCCGCGCCGTTGGGGCCGATGATGCAGCGCAATTCGCCGACGCCGATGTACAGGTTCAGATTGTTCAGCGCCTTGAAACCGTCGAAGCTGACGCTGATGTCTTCCAGGGTCAGGATCGTGCCGTGGCGGGTATCCAGACCGGGGCCGACACTTTGGCCAAAGCCGATGTTGTCGCGGCTGGTGCCCGCGTCCTTGTTCGGTTCCACCGGGAAAAACGCCGGTTCGAGCATAAATTCCGCCGTCGCAGTGACTCTCATTTTACAAGCCTCATTGTTCGCCCCTTTTCTTCAGCAGCCCGATCACGCCTTTAGGCAGATACAAGGTCACAACGATGAACAGCGCGCCGAGGAAAAACAGCCAGTATTCGGGAAACGCCACGGTGAACCAGCTCTTCATCCCGTTGACCACGCCCGCGCCGAGCAACGGCCCGATCAGTGTGCCGCGACCGCCCAATGCCACCCACACGGCGGCTTCAATCGAGTTGGTCGGCGACATTTCGCTCGGGTTGATGATCCCGACTTGCGGCACATACAACGCCCCCGCCAGCCCACACAACACCGCGCTCAACACCCACACGAATAGTTTGAAACCACGCGGGTCGTAGCCGCAAAACATCAGGCGGTTTTCCGCATCCCTTAGCGCCGTCAGCACGCGGCCGAACTTGCTTTGCGCCAGGCGCCAACCGATGAACAGGCTCGCCACCAGCAACATCACCGTGGCAAAAAACAACACCGCGCGCGTCCCCGGTTCGGTGATGCCGAACCCGAGAATAGTGCGGAAGTTGGTAAAGCCGTTGTTGCCACCAAACCCGGTTTCGTTGCGGAAAAACAGCAGCATGCCAGCGAAGGTCAGGGCCTGGGTCATGATCGAGAAATACACGCCCTTGATCCGCGAGCGGAAGGCGAAAAAACCGAACACCAGCGCCAGCAATCCCGGCGCCAGCACCACCAGACACATGGCCCAGAGGAAGCTACTGGTGCCGGTCCAGTACCACGGCAATTCAGTCCACGACAGGAAGGTCATGAAGGCGGGTAGCGCATCCCCCGAGGCTTGGCGCATCAGGTACATGCCCATCGCATAACCGCCGAGGGCGAAGAACAGACCGTGGCCGAGGGACAACAGGCCGGCGTAACCCCAGACCAGATCCAGGGCCAGGGCGACAATGGCGTAGCAGAGGATCTTGCCCACCAATGTCAGCGTGTACGCCGAGACGTGAAAAACGCTGACGGGCGATAGCAGCGACATCAACGGCAGCGCCAGCAACAAAACAAGGATCACTGCGCCGACGGCAACCGTGACCCTCGGGCCGGCCTTTTGTGTGGCGGTAACGAGCAGGGGCTGGTTCATCAGTCGATCACCCGTCCTTTCAGTGCGAAGAGGCCTTGCGGACGTTTCTGGATAAACAGAATGATCAGCGCGAGGATCAGGATTTTGCCGAGCACCGCACCGATCTGCGGTTCGAGAATTTTGTTGGCGATACCCAGGCCGAACGCGGCGAGCACGCTCCCGGCCAACTGCCCGACACCGCCGAGCACCACCACCAGGAACGAGTCGATGATGTAGCTCTGGCCGAGGTCCGGGCCGACGTTGCCGATCTGGCTCAGGGCTACGCCACCGAGCCCGGCGATGCCCGAGCCGAGGCCGAAGGCGAGCATGTCCACGCGCCCGGTCGGCACGCCGCAGCAGGCGGCCATGTTGCGGTTCTGGGTAACGGCGCGCACGTTCAGACCGAGGCGCGTCTTGTTCAGCAGCAGCCAGGTCAGCACCACCACAAACAAGGCGAAGGCGATGATCACAATGCGGTTGTAAGGCAACACGAGATTGGGCAGCACTTGAATCCCGCCCGACAACCACGCCGGGTTGGCCACTTCAACGTTCTGCGCGCCGAACACCAGGCGCACCAATTGAATCAGCATCAGGCTGATGCCCCAGGTGGCGAGCAGGGTTTCCAGAGGGCGGCCGTAGAGGTGACGAATCACCGTGCGCTCCAGCGCCATGCCGATGGCGGCCGTGACGAAAAACGCCACCGGCAACGCGATCAACGGGTAGAACTCGATGGCTTGCGGGGCGAAGCGCTGGAACATCAGCTGCACCACGTAAGTCGAGTAGGCACCGAGCATCAGCATCTCGCCGTGGGCCATGTTGATCACGCCGAGCAGGCCGAAGGTGATCGCCAGACCGAGTGCCGCGAGCAGCAGAATCGAACCCAGCGACATGCCACTAAAGGCTTGGCCAAGCATCTCGCCAATCAGCAGTTTGCGTTTGACCTGGGCCAGGCTGGTTTCGGCGGCGGTGCGTACACCGGCGTCAGCCTCGACGCCGGGCTCGAGCAAGCCTTCGAGGCGCGTGCGCGCCAGTGGATCACCGGTTTCACCGAGCAGGCGCACAGCGGCGAGGCGCACGGCCGGGTCGCTGTCCACCAGTTGCAGGTTGGCCAGCGCGAGGCTCAACGCGGCGTGAACGCTTTCGTCTTTTTCGCCAGCCAGTTGCTGGTCGAGGAATTTCAGCTGCGCCGGTTTGGCGCTTTTCTGCAATTGCTGTGCGGCGGCCAGACGGATTTTCGGGTCGACGGCGAGCAATTGATGGCTCGCCAACGCGGTGTCGATCAGACCCCGCAGGCGGTTATTCAGGCGCAGGGTTTTCGGTTGGCCGTCGACGGTCAGTTCGCCTTGTTGCAGGGCGTTGATCAGTTCGACACGGGCCGGATCGGGCTGCGCGGCCCAGGATTCCAGGAGTTTTGCCTGCTGCACGGGATTGGCCGCGACGAAGTCTTCGGCGTCGCCTGCATGGGTGGCCATCGGCAGGAACAGCGCGAGGGCGAGGATAAAGCGGTAGAGGGCGGTGGGCATGTCATTGGCCTTGCGTATTGATCGTTCCCACGCTCTGCGTGGGAATGCAGCCCGGGACGCTCCGCGTCCCCAAGGCGGACGCAGAGCGTGGGAACGATCAGGCTGTGCGGGGTGGCTTAGTTGCTCTTCACCGCATAATCCGGCTTCTTGTCGTTCCCCGCGATAAACGGGCTCCACGGTTCGGCACGGATCGGCCCTTCGGTTTGCCATACAACGTTGAACTGACCGTCCGCCTGAATCTCGCCGATCATCACTGGCTTGTGCAGGTGATGGTTGGTCTTGTCCATGGTCAGGGTGTAGCCGGACGGCGCGGCAAACGTCTGGCCAGCCAGGGCTTCGCGGACTTTGTCGACGTCGGTGGACTTGGCTTTCTCAGCCGCTTGCGCCCACATGTGGATGCCGACGTAAGTGGCTTCCATCGGGTCGTTGGTCACCGCTTTGTCGGCGCCCGGCAGGTTGTGTTTCTTGGCGTAGGCTTTCCAGTCGGCGACGAATTTCTTGTTCTGCGGGTTCTCCACTGATTCGAAGTAGTTCCACGCCGCGAGGTTGCCCACCAGCGGCTTGGTGTCGATGCCGCGCAGTTCTTCTTCGCCGACCGAGAACGCCACGACTGGCACGTCGGTGGCTTTCAAACCCTGGTTGGCCAGCTCTTTATAGAACGGCACATTGGAGTCGCCGTTGACCGTGGAGATGACGGCGGTCTTGCCACCGGCCGAGAATTTTTTGATGTTGGCGACGATGGTCTGGTAATCGGCATGGCCGAACGGGGTGTAGACCTCTTCGATGTCCTTGTCCGCCACCCCTTTGGAATGCAGGAACGAGCGCAGGATTTTGTTGGTGGTGCGCGGGTAGACGTAGTCGGTGCCGAGCAGGAAGTAGCGCTTGGCGCTGCCACCTTCTTCGCTCATCAGGTATTCCACGGCCGGAATCGCCTGCTGGTTCGGCGCCGCACCGGTGTAGAACACGTTCGGCGACATCTCTTCGCCTTCGTACTGCACTGGGTAGAACAGCAAGCCGTTGAGTTCTTCGAACACCGGCAACACCGATTTACGCGACACTGAGGTCCAGCAGCCGAACACCACGGCGACTTTGTCCTGGGTCAGCAACTGCCGGCCCTTTTCGGCGAACAGCGGCCAGTTCGACGCCGGGTCCACCACTACCGGTTCCAGCATCTTGCCGTTCACGCCGCCCTTGGCGTTGATTTCGTCGATGGTCATCAACGCCATGTCTTTAAGGGAGGTTTCGGAGATCGCCATGGTCCCGGACAACGAATGCAGGATGCCGACCTTGATGGTCTCGGCGGCCTGGACCGTCCAGGCCATGCCCATCGCGGCAATGCTTGCCGTAAGTGTGAAAGCCTTGATCAAGCTGCGACGCTTCATTGTGCGATCTCCATGAACATTAATATTTTTTTTTGATTGGCAGAGGCGGACTACTGAAGGCTGTTTTGCAAGGGCTGTGCCCGGTCGGCGTTTGGCAGGCAAATGTCGTGTTAGAGCGGTCGCACGGGGATAGCGGCGCACCAGGAAGGAACGCTGAGGATGCACGGGTGCGTCGAGGTGCGCCACATTGGGGCGCGGTCGAGGAGGGCGCGGTGACGATGCGATAAATATGTACCGCACGCAGTGCTCACGGATGTTGATCATGAAGGCTCTTTTTCAGGTGAGCAGCGCATGGACAGCACTTCTACCCCAACCCCTTCCTTCCCCGCCCTCGGGCCGATTTTCATCAGTGCGGACGACGCGGCGTACTGGGTTCACCGTCAGATTGGTAGCCGCCGCGACCGGGCCTATGGCGGCGTCATCGTGCAGCGTGGCGATGGCAAGTTCCGGCCGACGTTGCCCGCGGCCGGGCGTATGGGCCAGTTCGATTTCGATTCGATTCTGGCGCCGGAAACAACGCCTGAAGGCTACAGCGGCGTGGCCTATTACATGTCCCACAGCGCCGATCACGCCGAGGTGCAACGCTTGCATCCGGACTGGACCGCCGAGCAGGTCAAGTTGTACCTCGGTTTCTTTTCCCGAGGGCATTTGTTGAGTCATCTGCAGGACCCCGGCGCCTATGGCCAGCGGCATTATCTGTCCGGCCCCGACGGTTCGTTGATCAAATATGAATCCACCGAGCCGGTGGAGGAGAAGAAACTCTTCGCGCCCGGCTTCAAGCCCTTCGGCCCATTCAGTGACGTCGAACAGCTGATCCGGCAGGTAGCGCAGGTCGGCACCTTGAGTGTGTTGGTGGCCAATGCCCAGTGGGGTGGTAAACCCGGCGCAGTCCCGATCAATTGGACCCTGGGCACGGCGGTCACGCTCTGGCCACTGCCTGAGGCGCAGCCGTTTTTTGCCCCAGTGTCTGACCAGGCAGGCAACGCCATCGCAGTGGCCAGCCAGGGAGTCCATCCGCCAACCGGCAGTGTTTACCTGGGGTTTGTATTGCGCTCCGGTTCGGAATGCATCGCCACCTATCCGGTCGAGTCCAGCTCACCGGATGTTGCGCTGGTGAACACGTTTCCGATGACGGCCAATCGCAAACTCGAACCGCTGCTCGACTTCATCCTCGATGGCATTTATTTCCTGTCTCGACCGGACCACACCCAGAGCGCCCGCGAGCCGTGGTTGTACGAGCGTTTTTTTGCCCCGCAGGACCTGGCTGCCGGCATCCGTTTTTCCAAGCGCGATGTGCATCGCCAGGAGTACGAGGATTACTTGAAGGTGTACGCCCTGACGCAGGACGACGCGGTGTTGCAATACCAGCCTTCCATGCACATCCGGGAAGCCCCGCTGGAGGACAGTGCGGCGCTCAATGCGCAATTGAAGGCCGGTACGCGCTTGCCGGGGGATTACGTCCGGCAAGTTGCGGCGGCGGGCGAGTTGTCGGTGCTCAGGGGCAGTGCGTTGTGGGACGTCATTGGGCGCGTGGGTCCGGACTGGTTGCCTTACGCCGGCTCTCGGCGCGTCAGCCCGACGTTTGTCACGGCCGACGATGCGGCTCGTTATGCCCATGGGCATATCGGCAGCCAGCGTGATCAGGGCTATGTCGGCCTGATTCTGCAGGACGCCGATAAGCGTTTTGTCGCGACCCGGCCGGTTGTCTCCGCAAGCCCCAGGTTTACTCTGGACCGGCTATGTCCGCGGGAGGCCGACGGTTCGCCAATCATTCTGGCCGAGGGTTACTCGCTCCACGGGATGTACGCTTCGCGCTGGCCGGCAGATGCCAGGCGTGTGATCCGTAGCGAGCAAAAGGAGCGGCAGACCGCGGAGCAGATGTTCACCGACGAAGACATTCGCAGTGTGCTGGAGGCGCGCAAGCACGTGGCGGCGTTCTATCTGTGCGGCTCGGCGGACAGTCTGTTGCTGTATCGCCCGGATGAGCGACAGCTGACAGCAATTGAGCAGTTGCAGGCTCGAGTCGCGGTGCAGGCTGACGGCAACACCCTCGTCGGCCGTGAATTGGCGGCCAATACGCTGGAGCCAAGCGCCCTGGTGGCGGAACTGGCCGGCACCGGTGAGTTGCGAGTGGTGGTGGGCAACGACGTGTGGGGGCCGCGAGGCACGGTGTTCGATGACAACCCGTCTACCAACGCGCCGGTGTTGGGCGCAGTTTTCGCCACCGTCGAACAAGCGGTACTGGCTGCCCGCGACCACGGCCGGCTCGATTACCGCGCGGCGTCTTCGGGGCTCGGGTTTGTTCTCAAGCACAAGCAACGCGAAGATTTTGTGGTCACTGAAACCGTGTCGGCCGGGCGCCTGGATGAGCTGAACCGGGCGAGTGATTTCGGCGCCCCGGTGTTGATCGATGAGTACCGCACCCATTGCGTCTATTACGTGGCGCAATGGCTTGCCAAAGGCTTGTCCACCGCAGACGCCTGGTTTGCCCGGCACTTCATGCCCATCACCGATCTGGTGGCAGCGATCTACGACGACAAGGCGACGCAACGCCTGCGTCATCACCAGGATTTGAACATCTATATCGCGACGCTGGACGGGGCCTTGCTGCGTTACCGCTATTCGACGACGTCCAACCGGTTTGATCAAAAAGGCGCGCAGGAATTGTTGTCGCTGCTGGCCAATGACACGCCACCTTTCACCAGGATCATCCAACTGATTGCCAGGGCCGGGGCGCTGGAGGTGTTGCGCACCAGTGAACTGTGGGACGAGCCGGGCATTGTCGGTGCCGGGTGGAAGCCCTATGCGCTGATCCAGCGTCGTACCTTGAGTCCGGCGTTCCTCTGGCAGGATGACGCCGCACGCTATGCACTGGCGCAGTTGGGCCAGCGACGGGACCGGATCTACGGTGGCCTGGTGCTGCGCCGGGCGGATGGTTTGTTTGTCGCGACATTGCCGGTGGCGGTGGATGTCGAAGACTTCCCGGTCGGTTGGATTCGACTCAATGAACTGGCGGACAAAGGGTTGTTCCTGGCCGGAAGTACGGTGGTCGCCCGTTATCATTCCCGGGTGGCGGTGGAGCCGGTCTTCGCGCTGTCGGCCCAGGAACGTGACGTCTACCACAACATGTTTTCCACCGATTTCCTTTCAGCCATTCTGCCAAGTCCCGGGTTGTCTCCCTCTCAGTCGCCCGGCAAGGAATACCTGATGGGGCTCGATGGCAGCCTGATCAGCTACACCCTGTGGGGCAATGCCGCCGAGAAACAACTGGCCCAGGCGTTGGCATCGCCCAGCCCATTGCAACGTCGACAAAACCCTATCGAACTGCAGATGCGCAGCGGCGCACTGGCCCCGAGCGAGTACGTTAATCAAGTGGCCAGGGCGGGGCGTTTGCAGGTGGTGCAGGGCAGCCGTCTGTGGGGCGAGCCGAAACGGGTGGCCGGGTGGGTGGCCTACCCGACTGTCATTGCGACGACGCTGCAACGGTTTGCCGTGGCCGATCCGGCGTTAAGCCCGGTCTTTACCCAAATGGACGACGCCATGCGTCATGTTCATCGAACGGCGGGCGCGCGGGATAGCCTGAGCTTCGGCTTTGTCCTCAAGTCGCTGAGCGCCGAACGCTATGTGACGACGCTGCCTGTCGCCGGAGGGCAGGGCAGCCTCACGGTCGAGCGGGTTTTCGCCCAGGGATTGCTGCCACTGGGCTATGGCGTCGAGGGCCTTTATCTGTGCTTGCCGACCGGTCCGGGGCAACTGTCCGCTGACTTGAACCGCAGCTTCATCTCGCCGCAGGATCTGGTTCGCGGACTCGACGCCATCAGAGTGTCCACGGCTCAAGGCGACACGTATCTCAAGCTCTACCTGTCCTGTGCCGACGACGCCCTGTTGCGATACGAACCGCTGACGTTGGCGACCGAATGGGGCAGTTTTCCTGCCACGAGCGCCTATGGGAAAAAGCTGAAAACCGGGCAGGAGCCGCTGCTTGAATACCTGCGCAAGGTGATCAGCAACGGTGAGCTGCGGGTGGTGGTGCGCAGTGTTTTCTGGTCACCATTCAGGGTGAACGCCAAAGGTGTGAAAAGCGGTATCGGATTGGTGCGTTGGCCGCGTGACAACCGCGTCGCCCTCGGGCCGATCTTCGCCCATGCCGATGATGCGGCACGCTCGAGTCAGCAACAGGTCGGCGCGTATGTGGGCCAGCAGTACCTGGGCGGTGTTCTGGTGCATCAGGCTTCGGCATCGTTTGTGCCCATCGAACCGCTGGACGATGGCCCCGACAATGACGCCGCCACCCGGCTGTTCTACTCGGGGCCTGGCGGGCCGATTGCCCCGGTGACCGGGCCGGGCTCGCAACCGTTGCCGTTGCCGGTGTTTCCTCAGGACTACAAAGTGACGGGGGTTCATCAGTTTTACAAAGCGGTGGAGGTGGTGGTGGAGCAGCCCGGCGCTTTCGATCGGCAACTGATGGACAACTTGGCGCTGGCCGACCTGAAGTTCAGCACCGAGGTCTTGCAGAAAAACGGCGTGCCGGGTTCCAGTTGCTACCTGACCTGTCGCGGTGGCGCCTTGCTCAAGTTCACGCCCAATTACACGACGGGCGAGGCGACGATTCTCGAGGAGGGTTTGAACGCCGGCGTCAGCGGGTTTCTCACCACTCTGCTGGGTGTCAGCAAGTTGCAGGTCTTGGAGGTCGATCGGTTCTGGACGCGACTCGGTCCGGTGAGTCCGATGTGGTTGCTGTCCAGGCAAACGCCAGCCAAGCCCGGCCATGATGAGCTCTGACCATTGAACTGTTGGCGCTGATTCGTACTCAGCGCCGGCGCATCAGGCCGATGAAAAACAGCCCGCCAATGGCGGCGGTGGCGACGCCGATGGGCAGGTCTTCCGGAGCGATCAAGGTGCGAGCGGCCACGTCGACCCAGACCAGGAAGATGCTGCCCAGCAATACGCACACCGGCAGCAAACGGCGGTGCTCGGCACCCACCAGACGCCGGGCGATGTGCGGCACCATCAGCCCGACAAAGCCGATGGAGCCGCTGATCGACACCAATACGCCGGTCATCAGCGAGGCGATCAAAAACACCCGCAGGCGCACTGTGCGCGCGTTGAGGCCGAGGGTCACCGCCGTCTGCTCACCGGCCATCAACGCGTTCAACGGTCGGGCCATTCCCAGCAGCAGAACCAACCCGAGCAACACGCTGGCGGCCGGGACCGCCAGCAACTCCCAGCGGGCCAATCCGAGCCCGCCGAGCATCCAGAACATCACCGCCGAGCTGGCGCGGTGATCGCCAAGAAACAGCAGCAAATTGGCAATCGCCATCATCACAAATGACACCGCCACGCCGCACAGCAGCAACCGATCACTGTCCAGTCGGCCGTTGCGATTGGCGATCATCAGCACGATCAACATGCTCGCCAGCGCCCCGATAAACGCCGCAATCGGCAAGGTCAGCAGGCCGACTATTTCACCGACGTGCAGCACCACAATCACCGCGCCGAGGGTGGCGCCGGAGGTCACGCCAAGCAGGTGCGGATCCGCCAGGGGATTGCGTGTCACCGCTTGCAGGACTGCGCCGATCAGCGCCAGCCCGGCACCGACCAAAGCACCGAGCAACATGCGCGGCACACGGATCAGCCAGACGATATGTTCTTGCCCGGCGGCCCAGTCCGGGGCGCCGACACCCAACAGCTTGTGCAGCAAAATCCGCCACACCACGTCCACCGGCACCCGCGCCGGGCCAAAGCCCAGCGACACCACGCACGACACCAGCAACAGCGCGCCGAGGGCGATCAGTAACACGGCATAGCGACGATCAATCATTCGTTGTGGAACCCTTTGGCCAGGGTTTCTACCGCCAGGACGTTGTCGATCCCCGGCGTGGCCTGCACGTAAGGGATGACGATAAAACGCTGGTTCTTGATCGCGTCTACCGATTGCAGGGCCTTGTTGCCGAGCAGGAATTGCTCTTTCTGTTCGGCGGTGACTTCGCCGTAGTCGACGATCACGATCACCTGTGGATTGCGCTCGACCACGTTCTCCCAGTTGACCCGGGTCCAACTGGCCTCGACGTCATCGAGAATATTGCGTCCGCCGGCCGCATCGATCAGCGCTTGCGGCATGCCCAGGCGCCCGGAAGTCATGGCGCGGTCTTCACCGCTGTCGTAGAGGAACACGCGAGGCTTGTCGGCAGGCAGGTCCTTGCGCACCGCGGCGATTTGCGCCTGCATCCCGGCGATCAAGGCGTTGGCGCGGTCCTGCACGTCGAAGATTTTGCCGAGGTTGCGCAGGTCGTTGTAAGTGTCTTCCAGACTGGCCGCCGGGCGCTTCATGACGAAGGCACAAGACTCGGTCAACTCGTAGACATTGATGCCCAGCGGTTGCAGGGTCTGTGGCGTCAGGTCACCGCCGACGCGCATGCCGTAATCCCAACCGGCGAAGAAGAAATCGACGTTGGCATTGAGCAGGGTTTCCACCGACGGGTACTTGGCCGCCAGTTCCGGCAAGCCGTCGAGCAGCGACTGCATGTCCGGGGTCACCGATTTCCAGCCGCTGACGCCGCTGTAGCCGACCATGCTCGATTTGAGCCCGAGGGCGAGCATCATCTGGGTCATGTTGATGTCATGGCTGACGGCGTGTTTCGGCGCCTGCTTGAACGTCACTTCGCGGTTGCAACTCTGGACGGTCAGCGGATATTTCGTCGCCTCGCCAAAGGCGGAGGCACTGCCCAGCAACAGGGCGAGGCACAGCAGGGAACGCACAGTCATGGTTGGGTTATCCAGGTGATTCGGGGGTAGCCGTGGAGGGGATGTTCATCGATCAAGGCTTCGACGCCGAAGACTTCGCGCAGCAATGGTGCGGTCAGTACCTCTTGCGGCGTGCCGCTGGCGACGATGCGGCCGTGGTTGATCACGTACAGGCGATCGCAGAAAGCGGCGGCCAGGTTCAGGTCGTGGATGCTCGCCAACGTGCCGATGTTCAGGCGTTTGACCAGTTGCAAGAGCTCAAGCTGATAGCGCGGATCAAGGTGATTGGTCGGCTCGTCGAGGATCAGCAATTGCGGTTGCTGGGCCAAGGCGCGAGCGAGGATCACTCGCTGCTTTTCACCGCCGGAAAGGGTGGCGAAGGCGTGGTCCTCGAAGCCTTTGAGGCCGACGGATTCCAAGGCTTGGGTGGCGAGGTTGCGGTCTTCCAGGGTGTCGCCATCGAACAGGCCTTTGTGTGGCGTGCGGCCCATGGCGACCACTTCCTCGACGGTCAGGCCGAAGGCGTCGGGGAATTCTTGCAAGACCACGGCGATTCGTTGTGCGCACCAGCGGGAAGACTGCTTCCAGACGTTGTGATGATCGAGCAGGACCTCGCCGCTTTCCGGTTTGCTGAAACGATAGGCGCAACGCAACAGGCTGGTCTTGCCGCTGCCGTTGGGGCCGATCAACCCGACAAATTCACCGGCGGCCACGTGCAACGAAGCGTCACGCAGTTGGAACTGGTGATGGCAGTGGCCGTGGCCCAGGGGTGTCCAGGCGAGGTGTGTGAGGTTGAGCGAGGTCATGCAAATTCCATAAGTGATCGTTCCCACGCTCCGCGTGGGAACACCTCAATGGACGCTCTGCGTCCGCTTTTTGGGACGCAGAGCGTCCCCGGGCTGCATTCCCACGCAGAGCGTGGGAACGATCAATCAAAAGGTGTAATCAGCGGTGACAAAAAACGACCGCGGCTCCCCAAGAATCCACTGCTGCCCCTCATTGTATTGGCTTTGCGCATACTGCCGGTCAAACAGATTGTTCACCTGCAACCCCAGCGTCGTGTTGCGCAGCGCTTTCCATGACAACGTGGCGTCGACCACGGTGTAGCTCGGCAGCTCATTGCGGTTCGCCATGTCGGCATACCGCGCATCGACATAGCGCACGCCGGCCCCGGCCTTCAGGTCGTCGTTGATCGCTTTGCTCAGCCACAGATTCGCTGTGCGCCTTGGCACGTCCACCGGCCGATTGCCGCTGCGCGATACCGGCACGCCGCTGACCACTTCTTCGAAATCATCGTATTTGGCTTTGACGATGGCGGCGTTGGCTTGCAACTGCCAGGCGTGTGGCAGTTGCAGGTCGAGGCTGGCTTCCAGGCCATTCGATGATTGCTGGCCGACCTGCTGCTTGAGCGTCGGATTGCTCGGGTCGTCGGTCAGCAGTTTCTTTTTGACGATGTGATAGGCCGCCAGGGTGAACTCGCCGCGCTGATCCCAGAACAACTGCTTCAGGCCGATTTCCGTCTGTTTGGCGGTGGACAGGTCGTATTGTTGCTGGCTCTGGCTCAGGGAAATCAAGCCGCCGACGCCGTCAGTGCTGGTGGCGTACTGGCCGTAAAGCGAGGTGTCCGGGGTCACGGAAAATACCAGCCCGGCCTTCCAGTTGTTGCCGGTCAGGGTCTTGTCGCTCTGGCTGTCCTTGACCAGATCGGTGCGGTCGACGTGCACGTAATCGCGGCGCACACCGGTCACCACGGACCAGCGTTCACTCAACTGCGTGCGGTTTTCGGCGAAGGCTGACATCTGCTTCGTCGTCGACTGGAACTGGCCGCGGTACGGATTGGCGCTTTCAAAGCGTCCGGGTTGCGGGTGATACAAATCCAGCGGTTGGCCGTTCGGCAGCACATCGTTGAACGGCGAGTTGCTCTCCAGCTGAAAGCGGATGCGGTTGTAATCGACGCCGGTGACGGTCTGGCTGTCGAGGCCGAACAGAGTGTGTTTGAAGGTGAAGGTCTGACGGTCGCCGACCTGTTCCTGGGTGTGGCCGATGCCGAAATAACCGCTGCGGCTGAGTTGCCGGGTATTGCGGTCGAAGTTGTAGTTCTCGGCGTTCTGCCAGCGGCGCTGGGCCTTGAGGTAATACAACTCGTTGTTCGAACTGACGTTGTCGGAAATCTGCCAATCGCTGGTCAGCCGCGTCCATTGATCGTTGTAGTGCTGCTTGTCGTTGCTGACGTTGTAGTTCTTGTCCCGCAGGCTTTCCTTGAAACGGCCATTGATCAGCGGCGTGCCGAAATAATTCATCGGCTGTTGATCGCCGTAGTCGTGGGCCAGGGTGAATGCCAGATCATCGGTGGCCTGCCAGCGCAGGGCGGCGCTGATGAAATCACTCGAGGAGTCGCCGCGATCGATCCAGCCGTTACTGCGCAGGCGATTGAGGTTCAAGCGATAGCTCAGGGTATCGGTCAGCGAGCCGCCGCTGTCGAAGGCCTGTTGCTGGCTATCGTAGGAACCGTAGCCGACGCGCAGGTGGTTTTCGATCTCGCCCTCGAAGGGCTTTTTCGGGATCACATTGACCACCGCGCCAGTCGCGCCTTCGCCGTACAACACCGACGCCGGGCCACGCAGCACATCGACGCGCTCCACCGACCAGGTGTCCACCGGGAACGTCCCGGTGCCCATGCCGGTGTACATCCGATTGCCGTCATACAACTGCATCACCGAACCCTGCCCGGTAAAACCCCGCGCCTGCAACGAGGTGCCGCCATCCCCCGGCGTGCCGGTGCGAGTGATGCCAGTGCTGCGCGACACCGCGTCCTGCACGCTGCGATCACCCCGGGCGTGGATCTGTTCGCCGGTCAGGCTTTCGACACTGGCCGGGGTTTCCATCGCCGTGAGGTTCAGGCGCGAACCGGCAGTGGTCGGTGTATTGAGGCTGACGGTTTCATCGTCAACGGCCGCTGCGGTGATGGTGCCCGTGGGCAATGTCAGCGCTTGCGCCTGGGCGTTGTTGTTCAGGGCGAGCAGGCAAAGGCTGGACAAGAGGTACTTGTTCATCGGGGCAGTGAATCACTTCTGCAAAGAAAACCCGCAACATTCCTGTCGCGGGCGGGGGCGGCACATTTGCGTTATACAGTAACACTAAAAATGGCCGGGAGATAAGCGCGCGAAGTCTACAGATCCCTCTAAGGCGCGCATCTCGCCTGCTTCATGATGAAGGTGAGGCGGATTCAGGTTGCCGATTGAAGCGCGACAGCAGCACTCGATCCAGCACCCAAACGACCACCAGCGAAGCCCCCACCAGCGGAAACAGCACCGCCAGCGCGAGCATGATCACCACCCCGGTTTTCCATGTCGGCAGGTCATGGCGCAACGGCGGAACACCTAACTTGCCCTGCGGACGACGCTTCCACCAGATGACCACGCCGCTGACCGCGCTGAGCAAAATCATCAGGCAGATCAGCAGCACGATGATCTGGTTGAACGCGCCAAACATTTTGCCTTCATGCAGCATCACGCCGATTTCCGTGGCGCGGGCGACGGTGCCGTATTGCTCGAAGCGCACGTCGGCGAGAACGTCGGCGGTGTATTGATCGACGTGCAGGGTGGCGTCGTTACGCGGGTCGTCGGCGAACACCGCGATGGTGAACACGCCGGTGGCGGTGGTCGGCAGGGTGATGCTGTAACCCGGCTCCACTTTGCGCTGCACGGCGATGTTTTGTACGTCTTGCAGGCTGATGGTCGGCGCAGCAGGACCGGCCGGTGCAGCGCCGTGGGTCATGTGTTCGGCGTGGTCACCGGACATTGGCATCGGTGTGTTTTCCATCGCCCAAGGCACGGTCTGGCGGGTGGCGCTGTTGAGGCTGCGGGCCTCGGTGTCGGATGTCGGCACGTTGTCCCACATCGCCGCCGGGAAGGTGTTCCAGACCTCGGCGTATTGCTTGCCCCAGAAGCCGGTCCAGGTCATGCCGCTGAGCAGCATCACCAGCAGCAATGCCGCGCCCCAGAACCCGGTGACCGCATGCAAATCACGCCACAGCACACGACCGCGACTGTTCAATCGCGGCCACAGCACTCCGGCATATTGACCACGCGGCCACCACAGGAAAACCCCGGAGACCACCAGCACCACGCCCCAGCCGGCAGCAAGTTCCACCAGCCGATCACCGACAGTGCCGATCATCAATTCGCCATGAATCGCCCGGGCGATGGCTTGCAGGTTCTTCTTGGCGTCTTGCTCGCCGAGGATGTCGCCGTGGTACGGGTCGATGAAGACATTCAGTTCCTGAGCACCGTTGATCACGACAAACTGCGCGCTGCGTTCGGCGTTGACCGGTGGCAGGTATTGTGTGATCTGGCCTTGCGGGTACGCCTCTTTCACTCGCTTGAGCAGGTCGTCGGCGGAGACCGTTTGATGCCCGGCGGGGACGTTCATCAGGCTGCCGTACATCAGCGGATCGAGTTGCGGTTTGAACAGGTAAATGAGGCCGGTCAGGGCCAGCATCACCATGAACGGCGCAACGAATAATCCGGCGTAGAAATGCCAACGCCAGGCCAGATTGTAGAAGTTCGGTTTGGGCTGTTTCATCACGTGTGCTCCGCTTTGGCGAAATGTGTTGTCTGTAAAAGATCGCAGCCTCGTTTCACTCGACAGCTCCTACAGGGCTGCCGAAGGCTGCGATCTTTTGACTTTTTGTTGTTAGAAACTCATATCCACCTTGGTCCAGAGCGTGCGCCCCGGTTCGTTGATGGCTTGCGGGTCATTGGCCGGGTAGCCGAAGCCGGCATTGCCCGCCAGGTTCAAATGCTCGGCGTACGTCTTGCCGAACAGGTTGTCGACGCCGGTGCTGACCTTCCAGTTCTTGTTGATGCGGTACGCGCCATTCAGCGAGAACACGCCAAACCCCGAGCTCTTGTCGAAGTCCTTGCCGACCACGTTGCCCTTGTTCTGGTCGATGCGGTTCTGCGCCGCCACCACGCGCCACAAGGCACCGGCGCTCCAGTTGTCTTCGCTGTAGGTCAGGCCGAAACGTGCGTCCAGCGGCGGCATTTGCGGCAGTGCCTTGCCGTCGCTGCTGTTTTTGCCCCAGGCGTAGGCCAGGGTCGCGTCGGCTTTCCAGTTCGAGGTCAGCTTGTAGGCCGCACCCACTTCGCCGCCCATGATTCGCGCGTTGATGTTCTGTGCCTGGGAGGTGGTGCCCATCATCGTCGGCGTGTAGTTGAACAGGATGTAATCGCGCACCTGGCCGACGTAAGCAGAGGCCCAGGCTTCAAGGTCTTCGGTCTTGTATTGCAGGCCGAAGTCGAGCTGGGTGGTCTTTTCCGGTTTGATCGAATCGAAGGCATTCAGCGAGCCGGCCGGCCCCGATTTCGGTGAAAACAGCTCCCAGTAATCCGGGAAGCGCTGGCTGTGGCCGAGACCGGCGTAGAGTGTGGTCGGGCTGTCGGCCAGGTCATGCTCGTAGCGCACGAAGCCGCTGGGCAGGGTGTCGGCGCGGGTTTTGTCGGCGGTCGGGTTCGGCATGCTCATCATCCCGGAACCGGTGCTCTGCCGATAATCCTTTGCCGAAGCACGGTCGACCCGTGCCCCGGTAATCACGCGATCACGATCGGCGGCGTACCAGGTCAATTCGCTGAACACACCATAGTTATGGAAGTCGGCGTCCTTGGTGTACGGCAGGTCCTTGTAGGTGTCGATGCCCATGCTGCTGCGTTGGCGATGTTCGTTGGTCTGCGCGTCGAGGCCGCTGATCAGTTGCACATCGGCCCAGTGCCAGGTGGCCTTGATCCGCGCGCCAAGGGTGCGGCGGTCGACGTTGGAAGCCATGGGGCCCGCCATCATCCCGGTGCCGGACGGCGTGCGCAGGGTGTAGTTGTCCATCACGTGGTCGGCATAGTTGTAGTAGACCTGCGCCTCGACCTTATCCAGCACGTCGCCGATGTTGGATTTCTCGAAGCGCAGGCCGAGGCTTTCGCGCTTGAACTGCGAACCGTCCATGCCGCGCCCGGCGTACCGCGCCTCGCCATCGCCCTTGCCGGCGGTCAACTCCAGCAGGGTGTCGGCGTCCGGGGTCCAACCCACCGCGACGTCGCCGTTCCATTTGTCATAACGCGACGCCACGGTGTCGTTGTTGCCGTCCCTGTAGTCGTCGGCATGGGCGGTGTTGCCGATCACCCGCACGTAGCCCAACGGCCCGCCAGCAGCGGCGTCCACCACTTTGTCGAAGCGACCGTTGGAACCGGCCAGCACGCTGGCGTTCACCCGCGTACCGAGTTCGCCGAAGCTTTCAGGTTCGCGATCAAACAGGATGGTCCCGGCCGATGCGCCCGGCCCCCAAAGTACGGTTTGCGGGCCTTTGATCACGGTAAGTTTGTCGTAGGTTTCCGGCGAGATGTACGAGGTCGGTGCGTCCATTCGGCCCGGGCAGGCGCCGAGCAGCATGCTGCCGTTAGTGAGGATGTTCAGCCGCGAGCCGAACATGCCGCGCAGCACCGGATCGCCGTTGGTGCCGCCGTTGCGTACCAGGGCGAAGCCGGGAATGGTCTTCAGATAATCGCCGCCGTCGCTGGCCGGCACCGGTTGGCGCGGATCCTTGGGGTTGGTGACGATGGTCAGCGGTGAACTCGGTGCAATGGCGGTGATCACCGTCGGGGTCAGTTCTTCGGCGTGGTCGGCGTGTTCCTCGGCCAGTGCCAAGGGGGCCAGCAAAACGCCGCAAAGGACGGCGGTGACAGGGGTGCAACTCAAGCGTGTGTCAGCAGAAAACCTGGACATGACAATTTCCATCGAACAGTCGTAAACGACACGGCCGGCAGCCTGCGGCTGTCTTCTAAACCGTGTGAGATCAGCGGTGCGTGCTTACGAAGCGATGGGCGGGGCGCGGGTTCGGGCGCCGGGGAAGAAGGGTTGCCGGGCGTGGCCCAGGCGCGGGGAAGGTGTGGCGAAGGTGGTGGCGGGTGGGGTGTCGAAGGCGACGAAGGACTGGCCGCCGGTCAGCGCCGGGCAGTTGAATAGCAGGCTGCAATAGCCGCATTTCTCCCAGAGCGCGTGATGTTCGGCGGCTGGCGGGCAATGTTCGCTGGCTTGTTTTTCGGCGTGTTCGCCGTGTGAATCCATGCTCATGTCCATCGACATGCTCATGGCCATCGAGGCGCGTTGATCCATCGGCATCGACTGGGAAATCAGCGGACCGATAAAGATCATCATCATGGCGAACAGGCTGATCCAGCTACCGCGGGTCAGGCTCAGGGACTGACGGCGAGGCCTGAATGACCTGGCGCTAAGGGCGCGCATGGCGTTTTCTGCTCAGGTGTCTATTGGGCGTGAGCGTGCATCTGCATGTCTTCAGGCGGCTTTTTCTGCACCGAGACTTCAATCGTTACGTTGCCGGACTTCTCGAAATGCAGGGTCAACGGGAACTGCTTGCCGTCACTCAACAGGCTGCGATCTTTCAGGTTCAGCAGCATCACGTGATAGGCCATCGGCGCAAACGTGACGTTGCCGCCCGCAGGAATTTCGACGCTCGGCACCTGCTGCATTTTCATCAGATCGTTCTGCATGACGTGTTCATGCAACTGCGCTTCACCCGAAATCGTCGAGTCGACACTCAACAATCGATCAGCGGTTTTGCCGTTGTTGTGAATCACGAAGTAAGCCGCGACGGTCGGCGCGTTGGGTGGCAACTCCTGCGACCACGGATGGGCGATTTCCAGTTCGCCGGCCTTGTATTCGTGAGCATTGGCGAAACAGGCAGGCAGCAGCAACGCGGCCAGAACGATGAGTTTGTTCAACATGGCAGTTCTCCAGGACGATTCAAAACGCAGGTCAATTGCGAGAAGGAATCACACCAGAGGGGAGGCGCGGGGGTTGAGGCTCGGCCATTGCTGGCGCGGCGTAGGTGTATCGAGAGAGGCGGCGGGCGGGCTTCGATTAGCCTCGAACCGCGCGAAATACAGCTGCGGCACATGCCCCGGCAACGCCACCAGTGGCGCCGAGCCTGAGCAGCACCAGCAATGCTGCATGTTGGAATGATCGTCGTTTTGCGGGGTTTTCTGGTCGAGTTTACCCAGGGAAATCGCCACCATCTTCGTCCCGCTGGACGTGCAGAAACTGCCCCACAACAACTGCTCGGCGGGTGACTTCGCCGACTGCGCCATCGCTCCGGTCATCGGCATGGCGAGCATATTGAACAGCACTGCAAAGCAGGCGATCCAGGCAAATGCGAGCCGTTGTCGGGACATGGGACAGATCCGGTGGGGTGGGCGATCAGGCGCGGCTATTTAGCCTGATCAGGGCCGATAAGTAAAAAAGCGGTGTGCGGTGTGGTGTCGCAGCAAGCTGCCTTCATAAGCTTCATGATAGTCGTCATTTTCAGTTTGCCAGTGCCGTACAACTCAGGACTCCCACTTTTTTGTAGCCGCTGGCGAAGCCTGCGTTCGGCTTCGCCAGCTGCTACAGGTGTGTGGTGGTTTCCGCTTTCAGGGCTGTCAGCACGTCCGCCACCGACCCAAACTCCCGATCAACCCCCGCCAACACCGGTCGCTTCAACACCAGCACCGGCACCCCTCGCTCCCGCGCCACTTCCAATTTCGGCTCGGTGGCGGTGCTGCCGCTGTTTTTGCTGATCAGTACATCGATCTGCCGACGTTCGAACAAATCCCGCTCATCCTCGACCACAAACGGTCCACGGGCGCCGATGACTTCGCAGCGTTCGTTACCGGGGTAGACGTCGAGTGCGCGCAAGGTCCAGAACTGCTCTGGCGGGATTTCGTGCAGGTGCTGTAACGGCTCGCGACCCAGGGTGAACAGCGGTCGCTTGAAGGGTTTCAGCGCATCGATCAATTGCGTCCAGTCACTGACTTCGCGCCAATCGTCCCCGGCCTGTGGTTGCCAGGCCGGACGCCGTAGCGCCCAGCACGGGATGCCGCTCAACTGCGCGGCGGTGGCGGCGTTTTGACTGATTTGCGCGGCATAGGGATGGGTAGCGTCGAGCAGCAATTCGATGCCTTCATCGCGAATGAACTGCGCCAGACCTTCGGCTCCGCCGTAACCACCGACCCGCACTTGGCAAATCAAATCCGTCGGCACCCGACCGACACCCGCCAGGCTATAAATATGTTCCGGCCCAAGCGTCCGGGCGATGGCCAACGCTTCCGTCACGCCACCGAGCAACAACACACGCTTCATTGGAACGCTCCCGCATGGCCAACAATCCCGCCCTGGCGATCAATCGCAAACACCTCGACCTGCACCTGCGCCGGCACCACGCTGCGGGCGAATTCCAGCGCATGTCGGCACACTTCGTCCCCCAATGCGATGCCGACAGCGCGGGCCATGGCCAACGCCTGCTGACTGGTATTGGCCTCACGAATCGATTGCTGCAAAGAACCATCAGCACCCATCGCCGCCGCCCACTCAGCCAGTTGCGGCAGGTCGATGCTCGAATGCCGACTGTGCAGATCCATATGGCCGGCCGCCAGTTTGCTGATCTTGCCGAAGCCGCCGCAGATACTCAGTTTATCCACAGGCACTTTACGCAGATGCTTGAGCACCGCGCCGACGAAGTCGCCCATTTCGATCAGAGCGATTTCCGGCAGGTCGTAGACCCGGCGCATGGTGTCTTCGCTGGCATTGCCGGTGCAGGCGGCGATGTGCAGGTAGCCGTTGGTTTTGGCGACGTCGATACCTTGGTGGATCGAGGCAATATAAGCCGCGCAGGAAAACGGCCGGACGATGCCGCTGGTGCCGAGGATCGACAGCCCGCCGAGAATCCCCAGGCGCGGGTTCATGGTTTTCAGCGCCAGGGCCTCGCCGCCCTCGACGTTGACCGTGACCTCGAAACCGCCGCTGTAACCCGATTCCTCGGCCAGCAACGTCAGGTGCTCGGTGATCATCTTGCGTGGCACCGGGTTGATCGCCGGTTCGCCGACGTTCAACACCAGA
Source organism: Pseudomonas sp. ADAK2 (assembly GCF_012935755.1). Taxonomy (GTDB): domain Bacteria; phylum Pseudomonadota; class Gammaproteobacteria; order Pseudomonadales; family Pseudomonadaceae; genus Aquipseudomonas. The sequence continues at coordinate 3,723,589 of NZ_CP052862.1, read as the reverse complement.
CCGGGGCGCGTCACTGTGCCGACGCCACGGCCGGCAATAAAGCGAATCCCCGGTTCGGCGCCCAGGCGCACATGGGAATAGAGCAGCGCGCCGTGGGTCACGTCCGGGTCATCACCGGCGTCCTTGATCGTTCCGGCCTCGGCGCCATCGTCGTTCAAGCGACAGAATTCCAGGCGCATCTGCACCTGTTTGCCCTTGGGCAGAACGATCTCGACAGCGTCCGCCGTCATGCCGCTGAGCAGTAGTCGCGCAGCGGCGAGGCTGGTGGCCGTGGCGCAGCTGCCGGTGGTCAGGCCGCTGCGCAGGGGCGCGGGTTGTTCGGCGGTTTCGTCACGCATCGAGTGGCTTCGTCACATCTAGCAAGGTAATCGGCAGCGCCTGGCGCCAGGTGTCGAACTCGCCCAACGGTTGCGCCTGGGCGACATGAATGCGCGTCAGTTCGCCGCCATGTTGTTCGTACCAGGCCATCAGGGTCATTTCACTTTGCAGGGTCACGGCGTTGGCGATCAGTCGGCCGCCTGGCTTCAATGCCGCCCAGCAACTGTCGAGCACACCGTCGCGGGTCACGCCGCCACCGATGAAGATCGCATCCGGGCGTTCGAGCTCTGCCAGTGCCTGCGGTGCGCTGCCGCGAATCAATTGCAGGCCCGGGACGCCCAAGGCATCGCGGTTGTGTTCGATCAACAACTGCCGACCGTCATCGGCCTCGATGGCCAGTGCCCGACAGCTCGGGTGAGCACGCATCCATTCGATGCCGATCGAACCGCTGCCGGCGCCGACGTCCCACAGCAATTCGCCGGGTGTCGGCGCGAGGCGGGCGAGGGTGATGGCGCGCACGTCGCGTTTGGTCAGTTGGCCGTCATGTTTGAAGGCCGAATCCGGCAAACCGGCGAGGCGCGACAGGCGTGGGGTGCCGGGCTCGGCGATGCATTCGATGGCGATCACATTGAGATCGGCAACGCCTGATAAGGTCCAGTCGTTGGCAACCCCATCGATGCGCCGCTCGGCCTCACCACCCAGGTGTTCCAGAACGGTCACCCGGCTCGGTCCGAAACCTCGTTCACGCAGCAGCGCCGCAATCGCCGCCGGACTCTGCCCGTCATTGCTCAACACCAACAACCGTACGCCACTGAACAGCTGCGCATTGAGCGCCGCCACTGGGCGCGCCACTACCGAAAGCGTCACCACGTCCTGCAACGGCCAACCCATGCGCGCCGCTGCGAGGGAGCAGGAAGACGGCGCCGACAGGATCAGCATCTGCTCCGCAGGCACCTGTCGCGCGAGGCTGGCGCCCACGCCAAAGAACATCGGATCGCCACTGGCCAGCACGCAAACCGGTTCGCCGCGATGCTCAAGCACCGGGGCCAAGGAAAACGGACTCGGCCACAACTGCCGCTCGCCACGGATGCACACCGGCAGCAAATCCAGTTGGCGCTGGCCACCAATGATCCGCGAAGCGCCCAGCAAGGCCCGCCGGGCATTCTTGCCCAGGCCTTTGAAGCCGTCTTCACCGATGCCTATTACTGTCAGCCAGGGTGTCATGTCGTATCTCAACCAGCAGCGTGTTTTAAAGTCAGCATGATAACGCGGTCGTCAGGGCCTGACGCTTTCAATTGTGCATTGACATGGGGAGTGGAGTTATTGGCTTTGAGCCTGGTCCGCCCGAAATTCGATGTACAACATTGATGGTTAACTTACTAAATGTTTGTTGTTAGTTTGGCGGTGTTGCAGGTTGTTGATTCATTACTAGTTAGAATAGTCAGGAGAAAATGTGATCATGGAAGAAGATGTGAGTGCCAGGCGTGACTTGGGTTTGTCAGAAGAAGCCGAAGGGCAAAGTGCCTCGATGGTGCAAAGTAATGTGATGAGTTTTTTTGCGGGCTTATCGAAACAAGACAAGCGTTTTGTAAAGGACAGTATTGCGTATGCTGAGGCGCGCGCGGATGCCAGAGCTAATCGCAAGTACTATCCAGCCGATTGGTTTGAACAATATACCGGGGCGTTATGGTCCGTTGGCTGGGTTATTGAAGGTCAACCCGTAGAAAAGATCGATAAACAGTATCGAGGAAGCCTGATGGCCGCCTGGGTAGACGTGATGAAATCAAAAATCAGCCCTAACAAGTTAAAGGTGTCCCTGGATGCGGTATCGATGATTGAAAGCCATCAGGAGACGCGTGAAACCTTCAATGGGAGTATTCGAAGGGATGGCGATATGCGAGTGTTGCCGATTTCGATAATCGGCGATAACAGAATTGAGCTCTGGGTCACTGATATGCGCCTGATTGTAAGCTCGTGGAGTTCCGATTATCTGTTCTGGAAAGTCCAGCACGTCATGTCTCAATTGGATATTAGAGCGCAGCGTTTTACGATCAATCGTCGGAATATGGACGCTAGCCGGTCGGAGTTGCGACAAGTAGTGGACTCCATCGAGTTTAATCTTCCGGTTTGAAAATTGCCCGGTGTAGCCTGTGGCCAGAGTATGTCCACCAAAATGTCCGGTGCTGGATCCGGTCTGTGATGAGACGGCGGCGACGGCATTCTGCCCGCCGGCTTTTCATGCTTGGGGGCAAAGCAGGCATAATGGCGGCTTTTCGCCCCTCAGGCACTCCTAGCCAGCCGGTCACCCCTTGAACGAACGCCCGATGTCCACCGCCTTACGCCCCTCGGCTTGCCCGGGGTTGCTGCGTATCGTCCAGGCATTGGACGGCGGTATCTGTCGGATCAAGTTGAATGGCGGTTCGATCAGTGCCGATCAGGCTGACGCAGTGGCCAATGCCGCCGAGCGCTTCGCCTGCGGCGTGATCGAGGCGACCAACCGCGCCAATCTGCAGATTCGCGGGATTGGCTGTGAAGAAGCGGCGTTGATCGACAGCCTGTTGGCTGCCGGGTTGGGACCACGCACCGCAGCGGGCGACGATGTGCGCAACCTGATGCTCAGCCCGAGCGCCGGGATTGATCGGCAGATGTTGCTCGATACGCGGCCGTTGGCCGAACAGATCCTCAACAGCCTGCAAAGCCATGAACGTTTCCACGGGTTGAGCGCCAAGTTCGCCGTGCAACTCGACGGCGGCGAAGGCTTGGCGATGCTCGAACATCACCATGACCTGTGGTTGAGCGCGGTCGAGCAAAATGGCGAGTGCCTGTTGGCGTTCGGCCTGGCCGGCTGCCCGACGGACGTGGCCCTGGGCGCGGTGCAACTGGAGCACGGCCACGCACTGGTGATCGCAGTGCTCGATGTGTTCCTCGACCTGGCGCGCCCCGAGCAGACCCGCATGCGTCATCTACTGGCCGAATACCCGCTGGCCGGGTTTGTCGCGCAACTGGCCGAGCGTGTACCGCTATTGTCTGTCGTCGGTGTGCCGCGTGCTTCGGGTGTCCTGCATCTCGGCGCACATCCACAACGTGAAGCAGGCCGAGTTTATGTCGGCGCGGTGCCGCCGCTGGGCCGGCTCGACTCCGGCATGCTCCGGGGCGCCGCACAACTGGCCCGCGAACACGGCGATGGCAGCCTGCGCTTCACACCGTGGCAAAGCCTGCTGCTGCCCAATATCCACGAGGGCGACGCTGCTGAAGTTATCCACAACCTGGAAAAACTGGGCCTGCGCTGTTCCGTCGACGATGCCATGGCGCATCTGATCGCCTGCACCGGTTCCGCCGGTTGCGGCAAAGGCCTGGCCGACACCAAGGGCGATGCCCTGCAACTGGCGGCATTGCTGCAACGCCACGGCCAAGTGCTGGATGTTCACCTGTCCGGCTGCCCGCGTTCCTGCGCCGCCGCGCACATTGCGCCAGTCACCTTGCTGGCGATTTCTGCCGGTCACTACGACCTCTATTTTCGCGATGCCACGCTGCCGGGTTTCGGCGCGCTGCATGCAAGCAACCTTACTATTGAAGCGGTCGCGGCCTTGCTCGACGCCCGCTCACGGAGCCCCCTTGATGCTTGATTACATCCGCGACGGTCAGGAGATCTATCGCAACTCCTTCGCGATCATTCGTGCCGAGGCCAACCTCGAACGCATCCCGGCCGACCTGGAAAAACTCGCGGTGCGGGTGATCCACGCCTGCGGCATGGTCGAGGCCATCGACGGTCTGCAATTCTCCGAAGGTGCCGGCAAGGCTGGGCGCGATGCCTTGGCCGCCGGTGCGCCGATTTTGTGCGACGCACGGATGGTGTCTGAAGGCGTGACCCGCGCGCGCCTGCCCGCCAACAATCAAGTGATCTGCACCCTGCGTGACGACAGCGTTCCAGAGTTGGCCCGAGAGTTGGGCAACACCCGTTCCGCCGCCGCGCTGGAGCTATGGCGTCCGCACCTGGAAGGCAGCGTGGTAGTGATCGGCAATGCGCCGACCGCACTGTTTTACCTGCTGGAGATGATCGACGCCGGCGCGCCAAAACCGGCGCTGATCCTCGGCTTCCCGGTGGGTTTCGTCGGTGCCGCCGAATCCAAGGCGATGCTCGCGGCGGACAGTCGCGGTGTGCCGTTCGTGATCATGCAAGGCCGGCTGGGCGGCAGCGCCATGGCCGCCGCCGCCGTCAACGCCCTCGCCACGGAGATCGAATGATGCAGCCAACTGGACGCTTGATCGGCCTGGGCGTCGGCCCCGGTGATCCGGAACTGATTACCGTCAAAGCCCTGCGCCTGCTGCGCGAATCGCCGGTGGTGGCGTACTTCGTCGCCAAAGGCAAAAAGGGCAATGCGTTCGGCATCATCGAAGCGCATTTGCAAGAGGCGCAGAACCTGCTGCCGCTGGTGTACCCGGTGACCACCGAAGCGTTGCCGGCGCCGTTGTCCTACGAGCAAGTCATCAGCGATTTCTACGACACCGCCGCCGAACAGCTTGCAGAGCATCTGGATGCCGGCCGCGATGTGGCGGTGATCTGCGAGGGTGATCCGTTCTTCTACGGCTCCTATATGTACCTGCACGATCGCTTGGCCGAGCGCTACGTGGCCGAAGTGGTGCCGGGTGTCTGCTCAATGCTCGGCGGCGCTTCGGTACTGGGTTCGCCGCTGGTGTATCGCAATCAGAGCCTGTCGGTGTTGTCCGGCGTGTTGCCTCACGACGAGCTCAAGCGGCGTCTGGCCGATGCCGATGCGGCGGTGATCATGAAGCTGGGGCGCAACTTCCCCAAGGTGCGTCAGGTGCTGGAAGAACTCGGTCTGGCCGGGCGCGCGCTGTACGTCGAGCGCGCGACCATGGCCAACCAGAAAATCGTCCCGCTGGATGAAGTAGAGCCGATGTCCTCGCCGTACTTCTCGCTGATCATCGTGCCCGGCGAGCGGTGGCAAGGGTGATGGGCCGTCGTGCTCCGGCCATTGTCATCCTCGGCAATGGCAGCCTCGCTACGGCGCGGCGGATTCAGCAGCGCTACCCGGATGCAGTGATCCACGGCCTGGCCGGGCGGGTCGACGGTGCCGACCACGACTATCAAGCGTTCGGCGCGACCCTGCGCGAGCTCTATCAGCTCGACACGCCAATTATCGCCCTGTGTGCGGCGGGCATTGTCATCCGCACCCTGGCGCCGTTGTTGCTGGAAAAAGGTGTCGAACCGCCTGTGCTGGCCGTGGCCGAAGACGGCAGCGCCGTGGTGCCGCTGCTCGGTGGCCTGGGCGGCGTGAATGTGTTGGCGCGCGAGATCGCGGCTGCGCTGGACGTCGCCGCCGCCATCACCACCAGCGGTGAACTGCGTTTTGGCACCTGCCTGCTCAACCCGCCCAGCGGTTACGCCCTCGGCGATCTGGAGTTGGGCAAGCGCTTCGTTTCGGATTTGCTGGCGGGCGAATCGGTGCGCATCGAAGGTCCGGCGCCGTGGTTGGCCGAAGCGCAATTGCCGGAGGATCAGCAGGCACGATTGGCGATTCATGTCGGGCATGTCGAGCGTCAGCCGGACGCTAATGAACTGCTGATTTATCCGCGCAATGTGATCGTGGCGCTGACGGCGGGAGCAGCCGAAGCCATTCGCACCGCATTGCATGACGCCAATATTGCCCTGCAATCACTGGCCTGTTTGTTGGCCGATGACAGCGAAATGGCCAACCCGGCGCTGCGCGAGGCGGCGCTGGAACTGGGTGTGCCGCTGCGTTTCAGTGCATGCCCCGGCAGTGTGCTTGAGCTGGCCGAAAGCGCAGTGCCGGGGCTGCTGACATCAATTGAAATCAACGACTCGATGGCCATCGCCGTCGCTTCCGACCCCCTCGATCCATTGCTGATCGGCCGCCCCCGCGGGCGTCTGGCGGTGATCGGCCTCGGTCCCGGCGCCGCCGAGCTGATGGTGCCGGCAGTCAAGGCCGAACTGGCCCGCGCCAATGACGTGCTGGGTTATGAGACGTATGTGCGCATGGCCGGGCCGTTTCGCCCCGATCAGGTGATGCACTGCACCGACAACCGCGAAGAAATGCAGCGTGCCCGTCACGCCTTTGAACTCGCGGCGCAGGGGCGCTCGGTGGTGGTGGTGTCGTCCGGTGATCCCGGCGTGTTCGCCATGGCCGCCGCAGTGCTCGAAGCCTTGCACGAGTCGAGCGATGCCACCTGGCACAACGTCGATCTGGAGATTCTTCCCGGCGTCTCTGCCTCCCTGGCCACGGCCGCCCAGGCCGGTGCGCCGCTGGGGCATGACTTCTGCGTGATGTCGCTGTCGGACAACCTCAAGCCGTGGTCGATCATCGAGAAACGCCTCGATCTGGCCGCTCAGGCCGACCTGGCCCTGGCCTTCTACAACCCGATCTCCCGTTCGCGCCCGTGGCAATTGGGACGCGCCCTGGAGATCGTCGCGCAGCACCGAGCTGTCGCAACGCCGGTGGTGTTGGGGCGTGACATTGGTCGCCCGGGCCAGACTTTGCGTGTGACCACGCTGGGGCAGTTGACCCCGGATCAAGTGGACATGCGCACGATGGTGCTGATCGGTTCGTCTACCACCTGCGTATTCCCACGTGTCGGCGGCGGCGAGTGGGTCTATACGCCGCGATGGTATGGCGACAAGCCTGCGGGTTGAGTGAAAACGCCTCTTCTGAGGCGTTTTTTTTTAGCACTCGTTATATCCAGTATTAGTTATCGGGTAGTTGCTGGAGTTTCAAGTTGTGTAGAAACTAATTGAATATCTTTGCGATTTGATAAGTCTGGGATGAGTCGTTAGTTTGGATGGCCGGTGATGATCCGGATCGCGAATAAATATTACCGTCTGATTAGCCTGTTACAAGCGCCGTATTGCCGCGCCTGTTCTATGTGCTCGGCTGTGCCCAATGATGTGTTTTGTTAAATAAGGATATTTAACTATGAGTCAACAGGAAGTTGTGAGTGGTCATGAGTATGTCGGTGTTGCCGATCTTATAAAGTTTTCCGAACTGGAGCGCGTGCTTGAGCCTTATAAATCGACGGATGAGTACAAGGCCATTTTTCGTTATTACCAGGGCTGCATTGACGCCGAGAATGATCAGGCGCTGCTTCACCCGTTGGCATTGCTGGATGAAGCATTGGGCTCACTGACTTCCCCGGTACGCGCACGCCGGGATACGGAGGAACCGCTGTCTGCCGACAACAGTGCAGAGACTGTACTCGATCTTTATCAAAAGGTTAGCGACTACGGCGTCCGCGTGGCGCAGAGTGTCGAGACGCTGAACAGCGCATTACCGCAAGTTCCCAAGAAGCTGCATTTTGTCTGGCTCGGCGGTGGCATTGGGGAGATTCAGCGAGACTATATAAATGTCTGGAAACAAGTATTGGCGGCAGAAGGCTATGAACTAAAACTGTGGTATGACAGTGACGCCTTACTGGCGTACGAGACCAATCGTATCGTGGTAGAAGCGGCCAAGGCTGACGCCATGAAAGAGGGCGGTGACGCAGCGGGCATTTCAGGTTTCGAACTGGCCGATTTGTACGAGGAGCGCGTAGCCGCTTCGAAAGAACAAGTGTTCAACCACGTTACGAACGCGCCAGTCAGTGCCGATGAGGCGCGAATCGATTTGCTGGTTAGAGGCTATGCGCAAAACGAAAGTGCGCTCAGAGCGCTTCGGGAACGCAACCTGAACACCTTGCAGGCACTGACTGACGCTCAATTGCAATTGGTGGATATTCGTCCCGCTGCCGGGTCCTTTCCCTTGTTTGATATCTATGAACGGGAGATTGGGTTACGCGCTAATCTTGCCGCCGCCTCGGATGTTGTGCGCTACCAGGTACTCTATAACGAGGGTGGTATTTATTGTGACAGCGATTATCTCCCTGCATTTGTGGATGAACTGGGTGAGACGCCATCAAAAGATATTATCGGACCGAAAGCCAATCTGGGTGTCTTGCAACTGATCTTTGAACGTAACCCCCATCTCATGCCCGGCCGTGTGAAGGTGGCCGAAAAATATGCCAGGTACATCGAAGAGATTCCTGCGCAATACTTGAGTAAGTTGGAGCAATTCGCCAATAGCCATCCGTCCATTCCTGATATTTTTACGGCGACTCGGGATCTGAATGTTGCCAGCAACGCATTACGAGCGGCTTTTGTCGATAACACAAGTTTGAACAATTCGTTCCTCATGGCTCATCCAAAATCCAAGGTCATTGAGTCGGTGATGGACCGTGTGCGATTCATGTACGAATTACGAGATGAGTTCGTTGTTCTGTCGACTACTCAAGGGGTCTCCATCACTGATCAAAAACGAGTGCAAAACGCCGAGGAGCTCTTTGCAAGCAGAGAGCATTCGCTGGCGTTGGCGGAACCCCAATTTATCAATCGCGCGGACGCGCTCACGAGCTATATGGCGGATGGGCTCATCCCCAAGGCCCAAACAACGATTTTCATGACCGGCCCGGATGCCATGCGGGTGGGCATGGACCTCTACGAAGCGGCAAATCTTACGCCCGATGCGGCCATACAGTTCCGCAAGGAAGCGGAACTGAGGCAAGGTTTCAATTACTTCACTGAAGAAGAGCAAGATCATAGTTGGAAGGAATCGATAACAGACTGGGAGCAATGGCGCGACAGCGAACAGGGAAAATGGAAACAAGGGCTATTCAAAGCCCACTACAAAGGTGACATGGCAGAACTGCTCAAACGCCAATCCATCGAGTTCGACGCAGGCTGGCCTTTGATCGAAGGCCGACATGTGTTGTTGACCGATATCCTCCAGCGGCTGCTCGATCACTTCGGCGAGCCATTCTTCAAAGCGATGAGTCAAGGCATTGATGGCATCGTAACGTTCGACAAGTTACTGCCGCTGAGTTTTGACGATCGACAGGCGATCATCGCTCAAGACCCTTTGGCACTCCCGCCCGTCACGCTGAGCGACGCCACGACTCGGGACCTTTCCCTTATTGAAGTGCTTGAACGCCTGGCCAGTGGTTCGTGGCTCAAGGAGCATTTAAGTGCCGCCCAGCGCTTGCTGCTCGGTCCAGTGCTGGGGCTTGAGTCACTGGATAATCGCAGCTTTGCAGCGATGACCGGAGAACTCGATGACCTGGCTGCAAGACTGAGTAATCAAGGCGTCGCGAGCCAGTATGCGGTGATCGAAGAGCAGTTGCTCAAACACAAGGGCTCGGAGTTCGTGGCGGGGCTCAAAAATTCGGAGCACGGTGATTTGGCGCTAACCGAAACGGCGTTGCTGCTGAAGAAAAATGCCCTGCAGTCGCCCTTGAGCCTGCGCCAATGGGGGCGGCGGGTCGCCAGGATCGAGAAAGTCGCCAAAGCCGAATTCCGTGACCGGCTTACCGAGCGTGCCGCTGACCTGATGGAAACTTTCAAAGAAGGTGAAGCCCGGTTTGTGCCTCAGAACCTGTTGTACGATGGATTCGGTGACACCATCGGTCGACGGTGTTACCCGTTGGTGCTTGCCATGGCGGCAGCGATTGCCAAGGGTGACGCGGCTGTCACAACACTGCGCGAGCGGTTCTTCCTGAGCGTTGAGACGCGTGAGCAGAGCCATTCGCAAACCTTCATGCGCGCCATCGAAGCGCTGCATAGCGTGGATGTGAGCGAGGTCGGAATTCCCCCGCGCCTCAGCTTGCAACACGTCGTGAAGGTACTTGAAGCCCGGACGACGACCGGTACCCTGATGCTCAACGCCGACAACCACGCCATGCTGGTGGCCAAGACGTGGGACGGTGATCGCAGTGCCTATCACTTCTACGATCCGAACGTGTGCGTTGTTGAGTTTGCGACGCCCGAGGCCATGCTCCGTGAGCTCAACAGCTATTTCGGGTCGATGGGCATGGCCGAGTTTTACAGCGCCTACGGCGAACGCAGTCTGCCGACCTTTGACCTGATCGAAGTGCAAGGCGCACAGATTGCGCAACTGGAACTGGCCCCCGGCGTGCGGGTAGAAGATGTGCTGTCGCCCGGCGACTTGAAAGGGATCGACGCGCCCGGTGGGCGAAAACGCCTGGCCAGTGCCCGCGGCCAGTCACTGGTGAACAACCCGCGACTGGGTAAAAGCCTGATGGAGCTGGACAGTCACTGGTGGGGACAACAAATCACCGAGGCCAGCAATGATTTGCTGGGCAAAAACAAGCTGACCTCCGACTTCATCCCGTTATTCGAGACCCTGGAAATCAACGCCAGTGGCGACTATCACCTGAGCCTGATCAAACCTGAAAAGCCCGGCAGCCCCGAGCAACTGGTGCGGGTGACAACCGACGATTCGCGGTTCTTGCGCATCAAGAACCATCTCACCGAACTCTTCGACCAATTGACCACGCGCCGGGTCGGCTCGCTTGATCCGACCAACGTTGGCGCGGTACACACCCTCAATGTCGGTTTCGCGATCCAGGCCCTGATGAAGCTGTTACGCAGCCACGACGGAGAGGATCGGAACCTGACCCTGGCGGTGCGCCTGCACGCCTATGTGAACTACGCACAGTTGATCCATGGTCTGGTCACGGATATCGCAGGTGTCATTAGCCTGGTGCGTCAGGGTCTGGCCCAGGAGCGGCTGATTGCCGAGACCAGTTCCACGGTGGCGGGCGAAGCGCTGGGACGTATAGCGGGGGAAGGTCTCGGTACGGTGCTGGGGATGGTCAACGTCGGGTTCGATCTCTACCAATTGAGCCAGGCGGACAACGATGTCGACGTCGCCCGGTTCAGCACTCAACTCGCTTTTGACTACGCCAGTCTCGTGCTCGGTGCTGCCGGCATGGGCGCCGGCCTGGCGTCGGCTGCTACGGCGGCTGCTTTCCTGGGCGGGGCGTCGGTGATAGTCGGCGGGCTGGCCGTGGGCGTGGCGGCATTGGCCGAGGGCTTCGCCATGGTCGCCGAACGGTCGAAACAGGTTGGCGTGTTTTTCTACGAACTGGATCAGGCCTATCGCGGCGCTGCCTTCAGTTGGGACAAGAAACAGAAGGCCTGGCAGGCGCATCCGAAACTGGTGATCCAGAGCCTGAACCTGCGCGACGGCGTGGTGACGTATGGCAGTCAGCGGTTGTTCCCGCTGCGCGATCATTTCGGCGTACCGGATTTCGATGTCGATTACGACCGTGCGATCAATCTCCGCCAAAGCCTTGGGTTGCCTGGCTCGGCCAGGTTCAGCCCGGCCGCCGGTGAGGTGATTATCCTGCCCTGCACACCTCAAACGTTTTATGGCTACGACTACCATTCGTTGCCCTTTGCCTCGACGCGGCATGACACCGGTTTTGATATCGCTCGTCGCCTGGAAACGAAGAACGCGCAGGGACAGTGGCAGTTTCTCTTCACGTTTTATTCGTTCCCCGGGGAATACATCGTCCAGGCGATTCACCCGGCTTACCGCCCCGGGACCAGAACCGTCATCCAGGTCACACTCGACGATGAGTCCCGTACGCTGGTGGTGCCGACGCTGCTCAAAAGCTGGCATGACCGGATCGCCTATGAGATCGAAGCGGGCGATGCGCCTTGCACGCTGATGCTGAGCGAAGGCATCAACGTGGAGCTCAAGTCTTCGCTGCTCAAGACCCTGCAATGGGTGTTAGTGGCGAGCTGGGCGCAGGTGGAGGACGTTCAGTTCGTGCGCGGCGCAGGCCTGAAAATCGGCGGGGTCGACATCACATTCAGCGGCAAGGCCGGCTTCGATATCACCCTCCATCTGGCGGGCAATAACCGCTATCGGATCGACCATCATCAACAGGTGCTGATGCCCCTGGAGGTGGACGCGACGCCGGGAACGGATGCACGGGCCTTGCAAACGCACTTCAAGGCACTGGCGCGGGAGCATCGCCTGGAGCAGCCGTACACCCCGGTGCACAAGTTTTTGATCCCGTTCGATGACCCGCAGGAACAACGCTACACCACCGCCTACTACGACTCGGCCCAAGACCGTTTCCTCTACATTCAGGACGACGATGCCCGGGTGCCCGACGATTCGCAGCTGGGTGCCGTGGTCGATGGTTCCGCGTATTTCTATCACCCGCAGGGGGCTGACGTGTTCAAGACCGATGCGGTGAGCGGCTTGATCAGCCACCGCTATCGCCTGATGCTCAAGACCGGAACGTCCACCATCACTCAATGCACCGCATTACCCGGTGGCGAGGTCAAGGTTGTCCAGGCATTCATTCAGGATGACCAGAACTACAGTGTCGAGTATTTACTGACCGACGACGGCGCGTTCCTGAGTTCGCTGGCCCGAGGTCTCGATACCACCCTGGAGGACGTTCTGGGGCTGGCATCGACGCTGGTCGACTGGAAACCGTTACTGGGCGATTACATCGCATGGCCCACGGTGCCCTCGCTCGAACGTTTCGATACATCGACCTGGCAGTTGGCGGCGTTCGTTGCCATTCACTGGAATCCGGAACAAGGCCGCAGCGACATGAGTTGGGTGCGCAGCAGCGACGGCTTGATTGTTCGACCGATACCGCCGCGACACCACGCCCGGGGGTGGCCGGACTTGGAGAAAGACCAGAACCAACTGAGTCTGCTGACGCCAGCCGGCACTGACGGCGATGTATTTGTCATCTACAGACACGCCAGCGCGCGACTGTGCGTACAGCGTCGCACCATGGTGGATGAACAGGTAGCGCTGACGGTCGAGTGGAAGTCCCTCGAAGGTCTCAAAAACGTTGTGGTGGCGCAAGAAGGTTGCGTGGCGCTGACCGAGAAGGGGGTGTACTACGAGGTGACACCTCAGGGCGAGTTGCAATTGAGGGGAGTGACCGAGGCCTGGTTCAAGGACCGGCCGCAATGGTGGTTGCAGTTACCTGCGGTCGTCGCGCAGGTACCTTCGGCCACGCTGGCCCTGATCGGACTGAGCAATGCTCGCGGTGATGCGCGGTTATGTGCCTGGTACCTTGAAGGTCGCTTGCTGCTGGCCGATCCGGGGCATGGCAAGGAAGTGCGATTGCTGGGGCCTACCCCGGACAGTAAGGCGGCCTGGCTGTTTGACGTCACTACTGGCGAGATCTATCGCCAGGCCTTTATCGACGACAAGCAACTGTCAAAGGCCTTTGGTGAGGGCACCCGGCTGCTGGCGCCTGAAGCACTGCCAACACCACAACCGTCATGGAGCCCATGGGTCTTCACCGACGTGACGCGCCGTGGCGCCGGCCTGCTGGCCACGACCGTGGAAGGCATCGAGATGGCGCTGAACCATCAAGAGCCTGCATTGATCACCGGTGTCGACAGCCAATGGGTGCGGACACACGACAGTGCCTTGACCAGACACCTGCGTGCGCTCGTGGAGAACTGGCAGCATTGCGCGCCGTTGCTTCGCGTGGCTCATCCGTGGCGCCAACAATGGTTTGTCAGCAGCAGTGGGCGTTTGATCGACGCGGCCAACGTCGCCCATCCCGACTCATCCGTTGTGGTGGGTACTCGGCAGCAGACCAACGTCATGCTGTTCGACGGCGCCGATGGCGTATTGCGCAGCTATCCGCTTACCGAGACCGTCGTGCCGTTGGCGTACATGCAACGCAACGTCGACACGCTGACCGTTGAAAGCAACTCGACACTCGATGATGTACTGCCGCTGATTCCCGATGACGTGACTACCCTGGTTTTGCGGCTGGGCCATGGCGGTACTACGTGTCGACTGTCGCAGGCGGCCTGGCGAAGACTGGAGTCGGTGATCGTCGACTGCCGGCCACCCTTGGGCAGCCAGGCCACAGTACCGGTAATCCTGGCATTGACGCTGGATTCACCTGAGCAACTGATCGTCAGTCTGACGGATGAACACTTGGTGATACTCGATCCTGATACGTGCCATAGCCTGATCTTTCGTGACGCCAATGCGAAAGATGTCACGCTGCGGGGGGAGGTGTTGCTGTCGATAAGTGGTTATCGGGACTTTGCCGTTTCGGCCTTGGCGCGTGTTTTGGCGGTCAACCCGGAGCCTGCGGCGGGTGAAGCGCTAAAAGCGTTTCTGCCAGCCGTGCAAGTTGCAGAAGAAGAATTGCAAGCATGATCTCTGACACTCGGTGCGCTTCAGTCTGAGGATTGGAGAACAAGTCATTGTTCGATCGTCGGTGGCCGTGGTAGGGCCACCTTATATTCGTCTGTTTGTTTGATTTTTATAGGGGGTCGTGGGTATTTGATCTCTTGTTAGTTTGAGTTGTGATAGTGCGTAATGTTCTTCTTTAGTTGCTGGTGCGCCGGCTTTGAAATGTTTTGTTCTTCTTGTTGAGTTGAAGTTGGAGCGCGGAGTGCGTTAATTTTCTCGTCGGGCCGGAGTTGGCTCATATCTATTAAAAAGGAACTTTGATTGTGAATGATGTACTTGATCTGAAAATGACCGAAGCCGAAAGTCTGGCATTTATTAATGACTGTATGGAAACTTGCATGCCAGTGCTCCAGGCATTGGCACCCCGTCAAACAATGCGTGCTGCAGTGAGTTTGCCCATTGATACAGATAAATTGAATGCGGCCATTACGAATTCAACGCTGATTGGTTTTCCCCAAGGTATGAGTCGTCGTTATAAGACCATTATCAAGCGGACTCAGTTTTTTGCAGACCTTACCGCTGAAATCAAATATCCAAAAAAAGAACAGCAGGTTCAACGCTGGGAGCACTACATCCTTGGTATGAAGGCGATGGGGTGGACCAAAATGCACGAATCTTATACGGGTTATGATTCCAAATACAGTGGTCTTACCATGAGCAATATTGTTCTCGATATTGTTCAGGCAGCCATCGGTGGTGTTGCTGGCTCCACCGCGGCCGTCTTGAAAGCGGTCGCGAACAAGACGATCGAAGGATTGGCGAAGAGCCCGGAAGCGCTGAAGTTGTATGAGAAAAACGGCCAGAAAGCCTACGGCGCCTCGATGGGGGTAATGACCGTGGCGCAGGACGCCGGAGAGGATGTCTGGGCGGTGCTGGGATCAACTTCCTATTTCACTGACGCAGGCAACACAAAAGTAGCCTTCTTCGACAAATTACATTCCGGAGCACAGGTGTACCAAGGTAAAGCCACTTTTACCATTTATGAAGATGACTACACCGCCAGGAAAGAAGCTAGAGCCAATGAGTTCTTTGAGGCCGCGGACAGAGCGCTGGAACTGGAATTTGGCATCAAGTAATTTTTTGGAAGCCAAGCGTTAACGCGCTTGGCTTTTTTTTGCCAGGAGGAGGTTCAAATTATGGGCAGTCACAGTTATGTCAGTGGGGGTAGTGTTTTAGTTTTATCTCCAATGCTGGAAAGTTCGCAGCGTGATGACTTTACGGCTTCTACGCTTTACATGCAGCTGGCATCAACTAATAAGTATCCGGAGTTTAAAGACTTTGATTCGTGGTGCGAGGTGTATTCGATATTGCTGCGCAGGTTGCATTTTAGTGTTTTTGGAACGGTGGGGGATGTTTATACATTAGGGCGAGAAGGCCACGTATCGGTTGCCAGTGTTTTCGACAACGTGTTGGGCCGTTTTTTTTCACATGAGCAAATAGCGTTAATCAGTCCGGCTCTACAGTCTCTTTCCGCTGGTGCTTCGCCCCGCACGAGCCTGCAAGTGCTGACGCGGCACGCTGTGGAGCCGGTTAATGGACCGAGCGATTCAATGGATAGCCAAGGCCTGACCAGAATCCGGATGCAAGTCGGCCTTGTCGACGAAACCGCGACGTTAAAGATGCTGAGAATTAGCTTTGCAGTCGCCGAGCCGTTGAACTCAAACTTAATGAATCAAAAGTTTATGGCTGACCGTATCAATGGCAGCGTTCATCTATCGTGCTTTCAGGCCCAGCTAAGTGAGGAGTACGAAGAGTTTTCCCGATCAACGGTTCTGTCGATACTCAGTACGCGGCGCGAGGGCGAGATTGTAAAACTGGATTGATCTCTTTTACACCGCGCGACAGGTCAAGGCGCACAAGGAGGCGGGGTGCCAGCGTCTGACAAAACGTCTACGGCACCAGGTACCCCTTCACCCCGGTAAAAATAATCTGCGCCGCCAATGCGCACACAAACAACCCCATCAACCGACTGACAATCTGCAACCCCTGATCACCCAGAATCCGCTCGATGCGATTGGACAGATACAACACCACCCCTACCGTAAAACTGGCCAGGGCAATACTGAGAATCGCCGTGAGTTTGTCGTCCCAATGCGGTTGGCTCACGCCCATTACCAACAATGCACCGATAGTGCCGGGGCCGACCGTCAGGGGGATGGTCAATGGCACGATGGTCACGTCCTGCTGCACGTTGTCGGTCTGTACCGCCGACTTGCCTTGGGCCATGCCCAGTGCCGAGATGAACAGCACGCTGCCGGCGCCGATGCGGAACGCATCCACGGTGATGCCGAACACGCTGAAAATTACCCGCCCGAACAGGTACAGCAAAACACTGGAAACCAGCGTTGCGACCGCCACTTTCCAGGCCAGGCGCCGTTGCTCCTTGCGCGAGTAACCGCGGGTCAGGCTGATGAAACAGGACAAGACGAAGAATGGGCTGTAAAGCACCAGCATCTTCAGGTAAACGCTGAACAACACATGGAGCATGGTGCTAGCTCACTGGCGAGGGAAGTCGAGGCGGAGTCTATCAGGCGCCATGGCGTCTGTGGGTTCAGGACGTT
Source organism: Pseudomonas sp. ADAK2 (assembly GCF_012935755.1). Classification (GTDB taxonomy): domain Bacteria; phylum Pseudomonadota; class Gammaproteobacteria; order Pseudomonadales; family Pseudomonadaceae; genus Aquipseudomonas. The sequence goes on along the minus strand of NZ_CP052862.1, from coordinate 3,706,641 downwards.
TGCGTCGTGACCCGGTTCTGCTGATCACGCTGGGCCACCCAATGCTCAATCAGTTCGCGCAACTGCGACAGCTCCACCGGCTTGGCCATGTGCCCGTCCATGCCGGCCTGCCGTGCGCGTTCTTTATGCTCGGCGAGGATGTGTGCGGTCAGCGCCACTACCGGGGTGCGGATCCGCTGGTTGCCGACTTCCCACGCCCGCAATTGCTGGGTAGCAGAGAAGCCGTCGAGGATCGGCATTTCGCAGTCCATCAGCACCAGGTCGTAGCGCTGCGCCTTCATCGCCTGCAAGGCTTCTTCGCCGTTGCTGGCGGTGTCCGGTTGCAGGTTGAGCTTGCCCAGCATGCCGCGGATGACCTTGGTCGAAATACTGTTGTCTTCGGCCACCAGAATGCGGAAATCGCTGGGCACCTTGACCGGCAGGGTCGGGCCGGCGGGCAGGTGATGCGACACGGCCTGACCTTTGTTGCGCTGGTTCAGCTCGTCGGCCAGGGTGGTCTTGAGCGTGTAGCCGGCCACCGGTTTGGCGAGGATGCGCTTGATCCCCGAATTACGGGCGATGATCTTGCTCGGCGCATTGCTGATGCCGGTGAGCATGATCAGCAGGATGTCGTGGTTCAGGCTTGGGTCTTCCTTGATCTTGGCTGCCAGTTGCATGCCGGTCATGCCGGGCATGTTCTGGTCCAGCAAGACCACGTCGAAGTAGTCACGCAGGTGCGCCTTGGTGCGCAGCAACGCCAGCGCTTCCTTGCCGGACGGCACGGCGCTGACATTCAGGCCCCAGGCGCTGCACTGTTGCACCAGCACCTTGCGGCAGGTGTCGTTGTCGTCCACCACCAGTACGCGCGCGCCTTGCAACGGACTATCGAGATCGGAGGTCGGGTGTTCGAGGCGGTCCGGGTCCAGCGGCAAGGTCAGCCACAGGGTGCTGCCCTGATTGGTGCCGCTCTTGATCCCGAATTCCCCTTGCATCAGGCGAATCAATTGGCGAGCGATCACCAGCCCCAGATTACCGCCCAGGCGGGTGGCCGAGAGGAAGTGCTTGCTGTGCAGTTCGGCGTGCATCAGCGCATCGCGCTCTTCGGCTTCCATCGGCACGCCGCTGTCCTGCACGGCGATGCGCAGGCGCGGTTTGGCGCTGCGTTCGTCGAGGGCAACGACGATCAGGATCTCGCCTTCGTCGGTTTTTTTCAGCGCGTTTTCCAACAGGCTCAGCAGGGTCTGGCGCAGGCGGGTCGGATCTCCGCTGATCACCCGTGGCACTTGCGGCTGGATAAAGCTGATCAGCTCGACGTTCTGCTGCTCGGCCTTGGCGCGGAAGATACTCAGGCAATCTTCGATCAGGGCATTGAGGTCGAATTGCACGTCGTCCAGTTCGATCTGCCCGGACTCGAGCTTGGAGATGTCGAGAATCTCATTGATCAGGGTCAGCAGTTCATTGCCGGCGCTGTGGATGGTTTGCACGTAATCCCGTTGCTTGACCGACAGCGGCGTACCCAGCAGAAGTTCGGTCATGCCCAGCACGCCATTCATCGGGGTACGGATTTCGTGGCTGATCTTGGCCAGGAATTCGGCCTTGGCGTTGATCTCGGCATTGCTGGCCGCCAGGTCGCGGCTGACGCTGAAACGGTCTTCGGTGATACTGCGCTGGCGTTCGCCCAAGGCGATGCTCATGAGCAGGCCACTGATGCAAATGAAGGCCAGCAAGGTGATGATCAGGCCTTGCGGCGCCACCAGGGTCAACCCCAGCAGCGCGGGCAGGATGATCAGCGCACCCATGTTGAACACCACCATCGCGGCCACGAACAGCCGCGCCGGGCGATAGCCTTTTTGCCAGTGGAAGCCGCTGACAAACAGCATGCTCAGGCCCGCGAGCGCGACCAGGGCGTAGGTGATGATGTTCAGCGGCAGGGTGTTGACGAACAACAGCAGCAACCCGCAGACCACCGTGAACAGGATGGCCCCGAGCAGCAGTTTGTTCAGCGGGTGCGGGCCCAGCGGGGCAAAGAAGCGATAGGCGAACATCAGGCCGCACGGTGCCGTCAGCAACAAGGCGAGATAGGCACCAGGAGTCTGGATTGCGTGCCAGTTCGGCAACCACGGCCCGGCCAGGTTCAGCAACAGGATCAGGCTGAGCATCAACAGGAATTCGCAGGCGGCCAGCCACAGGCTGCTGCGCGAGCGGGTGTAGGCGTAACGCACGATGTTGTGCAGGATCAGCATGCCGATGCAGCCGAACAACAGGCCGTAGATCAGCGTGAGGTTCTGATTCGCCGCGGTCATCACCGCCGATTGCAGGGTGATGTAAGGCCGCAACTGGTGTTCGGAAACCAGTCGCAGGTAGACGTCGAGGGTTTTGTCGCTTTGCGGCAGCGGCAGCATGAAGTCGCTGCTGGGCAACGGCCGATCAGCCTGGGGTTGTTGGGTGCCGGTGTTCAGTTGCTCGACCAGCTTGTCGCCGTCCAGCACATACAGGTTGAGGTGCGACAGGTCAGGCGCGAACACTCGCAGCAATTGTTCGTGCTTGCCCGGTGCCAGTCTGAATCGCAGCCATAACGCACCGTCGGGCTCGGCCGCGGTGAGGCGGTCGAGTTCGATGGGGCTGAATTGATTGGTGAAGCGAGCGGAGCGGATGTCGCTCAGCGCCAGGTCGCCCTGTTCGTCGAGCAATACCGACCAGCCACTGCCTTGCGCGGCCTGGGCCGGGAGCATGCAGAGCAAGGTCAACAGAGTGACGGTAAGACCTATGGCAATCCTGAGCCAGCGCACGGCGAAATCCCTTCGTAGGTTGATGCCAGAATATAACTATGCGCGGCGCCGGAATAGTCCGGCAAGGGCATCACGCCCTTGCCTGGCCGAATGGCTGGCCTATTCCTGATTTTCGCCACGCTCGCGGGCAATGGCGCGGTAGCCAATGTCCTTGCGATAGAAGCTGCCTTCCCAGTCGATCTTGGCCGCCAGCTTGTAAGCCTGCTGCTGGGCAGCATCGACGCTGGCGCCCATGGCCGTGGCGCACAACACCCGACCACCGGCAGTCACCACCTGACCGTCCTTGAGCGCAGTACCGGCGTGGAAGACTTTGCCTTCCAGTGCCGCCGCTGCATCCAGACCGTTGATCGCCACGCCTTTAGCGTAGTCGCCAGGATAACCGCCTGCCGCCAATACAATGCCGACGCTCGGACGTGGATCCCATTGCGCTTCGACCTTGTCAAGGGCTTGCGCCAGGGCTGCTTCGACCAGCAGCACCAGGCTCGATTGCAAGCGCAGCATGACCGGTTGGGTCTCAGGGTCGCCGAAACGGCAGTTGAACTCGATAACTTTTGGGTTACCAGCTTTGTCGATCATCAGGCCGGCGTAGAGGAAACCGGTGTAGACGTTGCCTTCATCGGCCATGCCACGCACAGTCGGCCAGATCACCAGGTCCATGACGCGCTTGTGCACTTCAGCGGTCACGACCGGGGCAGGGGAGTAGGCACCCATGCCGCCAGTGTTCGGACCGGTGTCGCCGTCGCCGACGCGCTTGTGGTCCTGGCTGGTGGCCATCGGCAGTACGTTCTTGCCGTCGACCATCACGATGAAGCTGGCTTCTTCGCCATCGAGGAATTCTTCGATCACCACGCGGGAACCGGCGTCGCCGAACGCGTTGCCGGCGAGCATATCGCGCACGGCGTCTTCGGCTTCGGCCAGGGTCATGGCGACGATCACGCCTTTACCGGCGGCCAGGCCATCGGCCTTGATCACGATCGGTGCGCCTTTCTCACGCAGATAAGCCAGGGCCGGCTCGATCTCGGTAAAGTTCTGGTAGTCAGCAGTCGGGATCTTGTGGCGGGCCAGGAAATCTTTGGTGAACGCTTTCGAACCTTCCAGCTGAGCTGCGCCAGCGGTCGGACCGAAGCAATCCAGGCCACGGGCGCGGAACAGGTCGACAACGCCGGCAACCAGCGGGACTTCCGGACCGACGATGGTCAGGGAAACGTTCTTCTCGGCAAAATCGGCCAGTTGCTCAAGGGCCAGCACGTCAATGGCGACGTTCTCGCACTTGGCTTCAATGGCGGTGCCGGCGTTGCCCGGAGCCACGAAAACCTTCTGCACGCGCGGATCCTGAGCCACTTTCCAGGCCAGGGCGTGTTCACGGCCACCGCTGCCAATGATCAAAACATTCATTTCAAAAACCTCGGATGACGCTAATTCTGTGGGGGTTGATCGTTCCCACGCTCCGCGTGGGAATGCCTCAATGGACGCTCTGCGTTCGCTCTTGGGACGCAGAGCGTCCCGGGCTGCATTCCCACGCAGAGCGTGGGAACGATCAATCAGTGACGGAAGTGGCGCATGCCAGTGAAGACCATGGCGATGCCGGCTTCGTCGGCAGCGGCAATCACTTCGGCATCACGCATCGAGCCGCCTGGCTGGATCACCGCAGTGATGCCAACCTTGGCCGCATTGTCCAAACCGTCGCGGAACGGGAAGAACGCGTCGGAGGCCATCACCGAACCTGCCACCTGCAACCCGGCGTGTTCAGCCTTGATCGCAGCAATACGCGCGGAGTTCACGCGGCTCATCTGGCCCGCGCCGACACCGATGGTCTGACGGTTCTTGGCGTAGACGATGGCGTTGGATTTAACGTACTTGGCCACTTTCCAGGCGAAGATCAGGTCGTTGATTTCCTGTTCGGTCGGAGCACGCTTGGTCACGACTTTCAGGTCTGAGCTGCTGATCATGCCGACGTCGCGGCTCTGTACCAGCAAGCCGCCGTTGACGCGCTTGTAGTCCCAGGCAGCGGCGCGGTCAGCCGACCACTCGCCGCAGGACAGCAGGCGCACGTTGGCTTTGGCGGCGACGATGGCGCGGGCTTCTTCGCTGACGCTTGGGGCGATGATCACTTCGACGAACTGACGCTCGACGATGGCCTTGGCGGTTTCAGCATCCAGTTCGCGGTTGAAGGCGATGATGCCGCCGAACGCGGATTCGGTGTCGGTGGCGTAGGCCAGTTCGTAAGCCTGGCGGATGCCGCCTTCGGCGTCCGGGCTTACGGCCACGCCGCACGGGTTGGCGTGCTTGACGATCACGCAGGCCGGTTTGACGAAGCTCTTCACGCATTCCAGCGCGGCGTCGGTGTCGGCTACGTTGTTGTACGACAGTTCCTTGCCTTGCAGTTGGGTCGCGGTGGCGATGCCGACTTCGGCAGGCTTGGCTTCCACGTAGAACGCCGCGCTCTGGTGCGGGTTCTCGCCGTAGCGCATTTCCTGCGCCTTGACGAACTGGCTGTTGAAGGTGCGCGGGAACTCGCTGCGACCGGAGGTCGAGAGGGTGTCAGCGGCCTGGTTCACGGTGCCCATGTAGTTGGCGATCATGCCGTCGTAGGCGGCAGTGTGTTCGAAGGCCTTGAGCATCAGGTCGAAACGCTGAGCGTAGGTCAGGCCGCCGGCCTTGAGGCTTTCCAGGACGTTGGCGTAGTCGCTGGCATTCACCACGATGGCCACGTCTTTATGGTTTTTGGCTGCCGAGCGGACCATGGTCGGGCCGCCGATGTCGATGTTCTCGATGGCGGTCGGCAGGTCGCAGCCTGGCTTGTTGATGGTGGCTTCGAACGGGTACAGGTTGACCGCCACCAGATCGATCGGCTTGATGCCGTGCTCGTTCATGATTGCGTCGTCGATACCGCGACGACCGAGGATCCCGCCGTGGATTTTCGGGTGCAGGGTCTTGACCCGACCGTCCATCATTTCCGCGAAACCGGTGTAATCCGCGACTTCCACTGCGGCAACGCCGTTGTCACGCAGCAGCTTGAACGTTCCGCCGGTGGAGAGGATCTCGACACCCAGGGCTTCAAGCTCCTTGGCGAATTCGAGGATCCCTGTCTTGTCGGAGACGCTGATCAAGGCGCGGCGGATCGGCAGGCGGGTAGTCTGGTCGGTCATTTCAATTTCCATCAAAAGCAAAGGAGTCAGCAAAAAAGGCGACCGGTTTTACGCGGGCGCCTTTCTGGTTTGATTGAATGCTTACAGCAAATCGTACTGCTTGAGTTTCTTGCGCAGCGTGCCTCGGTTCAGCCCGAGCAACTCGCTGGCCTTGGTCTGGTTGCCCTTGACGTAGTTCATCACGCATTCGAGCAGGGGCGCCTCGACTTCGGAGAGCACCAGGTTGTACACATCCGTGACGGCAGCGCCTTCAAGGTGGGCGAAATAATTGTGCAGCGCCTTCTCGACACTCCCGCGAAGGGTCTGACCTTCTTCGCTCGGCGTATTGAGGTGCTGTTTCAAATTCACGTTGTCGCTCACGGGTGTTGTTCCACTCACTAAAGTCTCGGTCATCATCGTCATGCGGCCACCCCTTCTCCGTCCCCTGTCAGGCTCTTGTAACGCTCGGCGAAGAACTCCCGAACGTTGGCGCATTGTGTTTCCGTACCATCCAAACGATTGAAGTGGGCGCGGAACTCCCTGGCGCCCGGCAGGGTTGCGAGGTACCAGCCCACATGCTTGCGAGCAATGCGTACGCCCATCACGTCTCCGTAGAAAGCGTGCAGCGCGGCCAGATGCTCAAGCAGAATACGTTCCACCTCGATCAGCTCCGGTGCCGGCAGTTTTTCGCCGGTACGCAGAAAATGGTCGATCTCACGGAAAATCCATGGCCGCCCCTGGGCAGCCCGGCCTATCAACAGGCCATCGGCACCGGTCGCGTCGAGCACGTACCGGGCCTTCTCGGGTGAATCGATGTCGCCATTGGCAAAGACCGGAATCGACACCGCCTGCTTGATCGCGGCAATGGTGTCGTACTCGGCTTCGCCGGTGTACAGGTCGGCACGGGTGCGGCCATGGACCGCCAACGCCGTAATGCCCGCCTGCTCGGCGATCTTCGCCACGGTCAGGCCGTTCTTGTTGTCCCGGTCCCAACCTGTGCGGATCTTCAACGTCACCGGCACATCAACCGCAGCCACCACGGCCTGCAGGATCTCGGTGACCAGTGCTTCATCTTTCAACAGCGCGGAACCGGCGGCCTTGTTGCAGACCTTCTTCGCCGGACAGCCCATGTTGATATCAATAATCTGTGCGCCCAGTTCCACGTTGGCCCGGGCTGCGTCCGCCAGCATCTGCGCATCGCCACCGGCGATCTGTACCGAGCGTGGCTCGGGATCACCTTCGTGAATCATGCGCATCCGCGATTTGCGGGTGTTCCACAAGCTCATGTCGCTGGTGACCATTTCCGAGACTACAAGCCCCGCACCCAGTCGCTTGCACAGCTGACGAAAGGGCTGGTCGGTGACCCCCGCCATCGGGGCGAGGATCAAGCCGTTGTGCAATGTATATGGACCGATGCGTACCGCCGACATAGGACTTCCCTGTTGTGGGGCCGGATCATTAGAGTTCGAAAAAGGGTTGGCATGATACCCGCTCTCGATGACTGGATAAAGGCTGAATTGAACAAAATCTGAACAGTTATTCTGTTATCGCCAGCAGTTTGGTTCGCGGGGGCAAAGTCAGAAAACCGCCGTCAATCCCGGAACACTGAAGCGTTTCACTCGGGCGAATGGAAGCTCAGGCTGTAGTTCACCGCTTTGGGGCCTGGATCGAGGATGTCCAGCGCGATGTGGATTGGCGTTTGTGGAGGCATCTCGGCCATCCCCTCCAGGTCGCCGTTGAGGTACTCGCCGGGTTTGAAGCGACGACTGGCGATCAGGTGGCCGTTGAGATCGGCGAAACGCAGTTCCAGCAGCGGGAAGGGCTGGGAGAATGCCGCGCGGTTATAGATGATCGCATCCACCACCAGTGCCCCACTGAAATCCGGGTGGCTGCGCACCACAAGATTGCTGCTTTTGACCTTGGCGATGTCGACCTTGGACGGCACCGTACAGCCGAGCGTTGGGCACAGTTGCTGGAACCATGGACGGTATTGGTCCTGGCGGGCCATTTCGTCGAAATGGTAGGCAATGTATTGGCCAGCAAGGCCCGCGGCGGCGAGCAGGGTCAATACCAGCCATAACATCCGTCGGCCCCACGGCGAACGGCGTTTTTGCCAGCCGAGTTGCAGCGGGTCGTCGGTCAGGTCGTGCAAGGCTTCGTCACGTTCGGTTGCTTCGCTGCGCTCGTGTCGCTTGCGCAAGGGGGCAATCGGGGGCAGGCCGTCGTCAGTGGTATCGGTTGCCGACAGACGATCATGGCGCAGGGGTGTGTCGAGTGGATCATTCAGGCGCAGTTGCGGCACCTGGGGTTCGTCGTCCAGATCAACCGGCTCCAGCGAGAACGAAGGTTCAGTGCGCGAGTGCTTGCCCGGTTCTGTCTGCGTTTCCCGTTGGTCGGCTTCGACGGCCTGGGCGCGATCAGCCGCCGATTCGCTGAACAGACTGTCGGACCACGGCTCTTCGTCAGCCTCGATGCTGTCCCGGCGCGCGCTCAAGGCGTCTTCGCGATGATGACCGAACTCCTTGGTCGGCTGGATTTCCCGCTGTTCGAGCCGGGCGAGTTCCTGATCCAGGTCGAGGCTGTCCAGGTCCATTTCAGCGGCGGACCACTGCTTTTGGCTGATGGCCCGGACCGGCGGCTCGACGATGGCCGGGGCGATCGGTTTGACGGCTTCTTTGCCGGCCCGTTGCTCAAGCAGTTGCTTGGCGGCGTTGAACACCTGCAAGCAGGAGCCGCAACGAACCACTCCACGGGCGACGCTCAATTGAGCATGGCTGACGCGGAAGCTGGTTTGGCAATGCGGGCACTGGGTGACGAAGCTGTCGGTCATGCGGCGATCCGGATTATGCAGGCGCTCATTCTAGCGCCGACGGCCAGTGATGCGCACCCAGCCATCGCGATTGGCAATCGGGTCCAGATCGAAGTCCTGGGCGTAGGCCTTGGCCACTTCTTCGCCTTGTTCGGCGAGGATGCCCGACAGCGCCAGACGGCCGCCCGGCTTGACCAGGCTCGACAGTTGCGGCGCGAGGGAAACCAGCGGGCCAGCGAGGATATTGGCGACCAGCACGTCGGCCTGAACCTGCGGCAGATCTTCTGGCAGGTACAGCGGGAACAGTGCTTCGGCAATGTTGTTGCGCCCGGCGTTGTCGCGGGAAGCTTCCAGGGCTTGCACGTCGATGTCGGTGCCGACGGCTTCCTTGGCGCCCAGCAACAGGGCGGCGATGGCCAGAATCCCCGAGCCGCAACCGAAGTCGAGCACGTTGCAGTCTTTCAGATCCTGACCGTCGAGCCATTCCAGGCACAGCGCGGTGGTCGGGTGCGTGCCGGTGCCGAACGCCAGGCCCGGATCGAGCAGCAGGTTCACCGCGTCCGGTTCCGGTGCGGCGTGCCAGCTCGGGACGATCCACAGGCGCTCACCGAAACGCATCGGCTGGAAGCCATCCATCCAGCTGCGTTCCCAATCCTGGTCTTCGATGATTTCGCTGTGATGCTCGGGCAGCGGGCCGCCGGTCAGCAATTCCATGTGGGCCAGTACGCTGGCGGCTTCGGTGCCGTCCTCGAACAGGGCCAGCAGATGGGTGTGAGACCACAGCGGTGTGGTGTTGAGTTCCGGTTCGAAGATCGGCTGGTCTTCGGCGTCCATGAATGTCACCGACACGGCGCCCACTTCAAGGAAAGCGTCTTCGTAGGTTTCGGCTTGTTCTGGGCTGATGGCGAGACGGACTTGCAGCCAAGGCATGGCGGGCACCTTTGAAAAATATTGATTGCAGCCTAGCGGGCTGCGAGAAGCGCGCAAGTTTACGCGAGCGCAGCCCAGAAGACGACCGGATTGCTGTGATGAGGAGGAGTGGTCGCGTTCTTACTCATCGACGGGAAAGGCCCCTACCGGCTTCGCGGAATCATCTCGCAATGTTTCCGGAATTACCTTCTATTGGCTCGCTTACCGCTGCAGGACTATGGGGCACTCATGGCGCTCCCAATACCTGGGGGCCCTAGCAGCGGTGCTTTATTTCATGGAAGAACACCTTTATATCCGTGGCCAGGTGGCCGGCAAGGACATTGACTCGAGTCGGCTGGCGGACTTTCAGATCAAGGGGGATGCGGGGGACCGGGCGCTGATCGATACATTGACTGACGCCCTGTCGACCGCCATCCGTCGGGAGACTGTCCGGTATGAAATGCCCGATACGTTCGATCTCCCTGAGCATTGCATGTTGTGGCAATGGCTGGACGTTTACCTGAAGGCCATCCAGCACTCGGAGTTTCGGGCCTGGGCCGTTCAGCGCCATCTGGACTTGAGCAGCCTGCGGGTGCGGGGCGGGACTTTGTACGTCAATGCCGTCGAGGGTGGTGTCACGACTCCAAGCGTCATGGCACTGCACGATGACTCGGGGTGGTGGGGCGTGGCTGACCCCATCACCGCCGTTGTGCAAATCATCGACCCCGCCGGCGTTGATCCCTTCGGTATTCGAGATCCATCGACGGCCTCCAATCACGTGTTTTCCCTGCGTGCGGCACTGGCGTTCTACGGCTATCCGCTGCCAGCCAATCGGCCTCAGGCCCACGTCATGGTTGACGAGTTACGACGGCTGTCCGGGTTTCCCGTCATCGATAGCAGTGGCCATATTTCCACGTCTGTTTCGGTGGAGCAGGCGGAACAGGCCCAAGACTGCGTGAAGCTGGCCACCGAGTTGGGCAGAGCCATGCAGGACCAGCTCGCGAGCAATACGGATTACGATTTTGTAGAAACCTATCGGAGGCGAATCAAGCTTGATTCCGGCTCGATGCTGGCCCAAACGATGAATTCGGCGCTGCGTGTGCTGCAAGGCCTGAGCATTAAATTGAATGTGGGGAGAGCGTCCGCGCCGACCGGTTACTATTTTTCCCGGATCGAGCAAACGCTGATGGAGATCGACCGTTTTGCGGTCCCGAAGCCAGTCGCCGCCGACAGGCTCTCGGCGCCGCAAGTGGCTGGGGATTTTAGCGAGCTTGCCGCGCAGGCCGAGAAGCTGGGTTCTGACGTTCATCCGGATGGCTGTTTCAGCCTTGCTTTCGTATTGGCGGCCTATGAGCTGGAAGCTCCGACTGATGCAGCCGAAGTCAGGGCGCTGATCCTGTCCCTTGGCCAGTCAACAGAGTTGTCGACACCCTATGTCCATGCGTCGGCACATTCCACGGCGGCGCTGCTCAGGCATCGGCGTTACATCGGTTTGCTCAATAACCGCTATTGGATGGGCTTCGAACTCGAAACCTTGAGCAGTGGTAAAGCGGACACCGAAACAGTCTCGACAGCCGCCCCGAATGTTTCCATCGATCCTGATTCGCCGCTGGCGGAACTCACGGAGTTTGGCCGCAAAGAGCTGTTGGCGGTGATGGAGAGTGATGAGTTCAGAAGAATCAGGACTGCCGAGAAGATAGATCCTGCCGGACATGTTCTGGTGAGTGGTTCCGGTTATGTCGGGGCCTGGCGACTGGACGGCTCCTGGGCCGATCTGGACCACGCCGTGAGGGCTGTCGCCGTGCTCGCCGACAAGTTCAAGTCACTCGCCCTGATTGCCAAGCGAGCGGGTGGAGCCTTGCGATCCAGCGGCGAGGTCACGCTGGAGCAGATGCTGAAGTTCTACAGCTTCGGGGCCCCGGTCACGGCGCTGCAAGCCCGCAGCCTGGCGCAGCGATTGCGGGCGATTCCTCTGCGGCCGCGCTCGTCCGTTGAGTACTGGAATGCGCTGGGTGGGATGTTCGCCTCGGTGTCGTCGCCATTGTTGGCTCGCCGCCTGCAGATCATCGAAGAGCCCGAGCATTTCATGCCCAGGATCGGAACGTCGTTGTATTACTGGTCCGCCCTGAAGAGGGTTGAGGTGACGGTTGTGCTTTCAGCGTCGCAGCGCCAACAAGTACAGGCCGCGGCCGTGCAGTTCATGGCCGGGCGCGAGGGCGTGTTGTTCGACTACCTTGCAGAAACTGTCGTCAGGGGGAAAACCGGAGAGAGTGTGCGGGCCGAGGCTGATCTATTGTTCTCGCAAATGCTCGCTGGGCCACGGGCGCAAAAACTGGCCGGTTTGCTGACCCGAGCCGTGACCTGGCAAGGGGAGCAGGCCGCGCATGCAATAACCCGCGCCGGTCGCCACTCGCTGGTGCTGGCTGCCGTGATCCTCAGCCTCGACCCGCAGGCGGGTCAGAGCAGGAACCGGATTGCCGGGGTCGACCTGGCCGATGAGCGATTTTGGGCAGACAGCTATGGCAATTTGTTACGCAGTGTCGAGACGTGGCTCAAGTCTCACTGCACGATGAGCGCTGATGCTGCACCGCTGGCGGCCCACCTGTTGTTCAGTGGCATTGCGCCCGAGTTCCTGGTGCGTGACATTCCGGAGCAGATGGCCTACATGACGGGGCTGGTGTGGGTGCATTTCAAGCACTGCGTCGCCTATCTGGAAGGGAAGTACCCCGGATCGTCTCGGCGCCTGACGTTCGGGAACATCATGAGCGGGGACAAACTGCGGTCCATGAAGCCGGAGTACTGGAGCCTGAAGGAATTCACCGGCCCGGTAATCGACTGGGCGAGTGCCAATGGCCTGTTGCCGAAAAACAGGGAGCTCTTTACCGATGCTGAATTTGCCACGGCGAAAAGGGCGTTGCTGACGCAATTTGATGCGCTTGAAACAGCCATTGCCTCCTTTCATCGGGTAGTCGTCACTCGCAGAGACCTGGCGTTGGCTGATCTGCGCCGGGTTTATCCGGGCAACGAGGTGCTGGAGCAGAAAGTCCTGGCCCGACTGCCGGTTGATTCGCAAGGTTCGCGAGAAACCGGGGCCGAGCAGGAACTGAGCGTGCAAAAGGCTTCGTTGCTCGATTTGCACCTGTCCGGGCAATTGGCCTCGGCTTCGAATAGCTGGTACTCCACGAGCGGCAGCCTCAATTACTCGCTTATGGCGGAGCGTTTTCATTTGCTGGGCGACGTCAACCGGTCGTACGGCGAGGTATTCGTCACCCAGGAAGCAGAGCTTTGGTCTGCCTACGCCCAGGCCCTTCGCTACTGCGTGTCGTTATTGTCGCTGAGTCATCGCAAGCGCCTGGAATATGGAGCGTTGACGCTATTCGGCGTGAGCCAGTCGGAGGCTGGCGCAGCGACGAAAGGGCGTTTCGGCATCGTAGTACTTTGTCGGCATCCGGCCTTTCCCGATTGTACTTATGAGTTTTTCCCTGGGCAGTTGATGATCGTCGAGCGGACGGACTTGAATGCCCAGAGTCTGTTAGGGGTTACCGAAACGGTGTCCGGCCAGGCGTCTGCGAAAAGTTTGCCGCCAAGGCCTCTGCCTCTTGACTGGGCAGCCTATGACAAGGGAGAACTGCCCAAGCCAGACGTGACGTCTACGATTATCCTGGAGGCGTTCGGTCACTTTGCGCCAGCCACCGCTCAGGCATCTGCTGATGCCAATGTGTTGACCGTGCCGCAAACCCTGACGTCATTCAGAATCCGTAGCCTCGTCTCTGACATTCTCAGCAACACTCTGTTTGCGGCGAGCTTGGGGTTGCGTGCATCGGCAGGTAGCGCGATCAGTCTGGAGGAGGCCATCAGTGGTCGTGATCCCTGGGCTGACTATCTCCAGCGCGCGGCCAGCCATGAAGGCATTCAGGTGTAGCTCACTGGCGGGAAACGCGTAAGGCAGAAACAACAAAGCCGCTCGAAAGCGGCTTTGTTGGTCTGGATCACATCTTAATGCTGGTTGGCCAGCTTGTGTTCCAGATAGTGGATGTTGATTCCACCTTTGCAGAAGCCTTCATCGCGGACCAGATCGCGGTGCAGCGGGATGTTGGTCTTGATCCCGTCGACCACGATTTCGTCCAGCGCATTGCGCATGCGCGCCAGGGCTTCGTCACGGGTTGCGCCGTAGGTGATCAGCTTGCCGATCAACGAATCGTAGTTCGGCGGAACGGCATAGCCACTGTACAGGTGCGAATCGACGCGAACGCCGTTGCCGCCTGGAGCGTGGAAATGCTTGACCGTGCCTGGGCTCGGCATGAAGGTTTTCGGGTCTTCGGCGTTGATCCGGCATTCAAGTGCGTGACCGCGGATGACAACGTCTTCCTGGGTGTACGACAGCTTGTTGCCAGCGGCGATGCTGAGCATCTCCTTGACGATGTCGATGCCGGTGACCATTTCCGAAACCGGGTGCTCAACCTGAACGCGGGTGTTCATTTCGATGAAATAGAACGCGCCGTTCTCGTACAGGAACTCGAAAGTGCCTGCGCCACGGTAGTTGATGTCGATGCACGCCTTGACGCAGCGAGCGAGGACTTCAGCACGAGCCTTCTCGTCGATGCCCGGTGCCGGCGCTTCTTCGAGAACCTTCTGGTGACGACGTTGCAGCGAGCAATCGCGGTCGCCCAGATGGATCGCGTGACCCTGGCCATCGGAAAGTACCTGGACTTCCACGTGACGTGGGTTGGTCAGGAATTTTTCCAGATAGACCATCGGGTTGCCGAACGCCGCGCCAGCTTCGGAGCGGGTCAGTTTGGCCGAGGAGATCAGGTCTTCTTCTTTATGCACAACGCGCATGCCGCGACCACCGCCGCCGCCAGCGGCCTTGATGATCACCGGGTAACCGACTTCACGGCCGATGCGCAGGGCAGTTTCTTCGTCTTCCGGCAGCGGGCCGTCGGAACCCGGAACGGTTGGAACACCGGCCGCGATCATGGCGTGCTTGGCCGATACCTTGTCGCCCATCAGGCGAATGGTGTCGGCTTTCGGGCCAATGAAGGCGAAGCCGGAGTTCTCGACCTGTTCGGCGAAATCGGCGTTTTCCGCGAGGAAACCGTAGCCTGGGTGAATGGCGGTAGCGCCGGTCACTTCAGCGGCGGCGATGATCGCAGGGATGTGCAGGTAAGACTTTGCAGCCGATGCCGGACCGATGCAGACGGATTCGTCCGCCAGACCCAGGTGCATCAGCTCTTTGTCAGCCGTGGAATAAACGGCGACGGTCTTGATGCCCATCTCTTTGCAGGCACGCAGGATCCGCAGGGCGATCTCACCGCGGTTGGCGATCAGAACTTTTTCCAACTTCGCAGTCATCAAAGTCTCTCCGCGGTTCAAACGATGGTGAACAGCGGTTGGTCGTACTCAACCGGCTGGCCGTCTTCGACGAGGATGGATTCGATCACACCGCTGGTTTCAGCTTCGATGTGGTTCATCATCTTCATCGCTTCAACGATGCACAGGGTGTCGCCTTTCTTCACGGTCTGGCCGACTTCAACGAAGGACGGCGAGGATGGCGAAGACTTGCGATAGAAAGTGCCGACCATTGGCGAACGGGCAACGGTGCCGTTCAGTACGGGTGCGGCTGGAGCAGCAGGAGCGGCGGCAGCAACCGGAGCAGCGGCAACAGGTGCCGGGGCCGGAGCGTGCATTGGCGCTGGAGCGTAGTACTGCTGAGCCGGGGTCTTGCTGTGACGGCTGATGCGTACGGACTCTTCGCCTTCCTTGATCTCGAGCTCGTCGATGCCGGACTCTTCCAGCAATTCGATCAGTTTCTTAACTTTACGGATATCCATGAATCATCAACTCCCAAGGGTCGGTCAGGGGCGTTTAGCTTGTGTATCAAGCTGTTCCAGGGCGGCCTCCAGGGCCAGTCGATAACCGCTGGCGCCAAGGCCGCAGATCACTCCCACCGCAACGTCGGAGAAGTAAGAGTGATGGCGGAAAGGTTCGCGTTTGTGCACGTTAGACAAATGCACTTCGATGAATGGGATGCTCACCGCCAGCAGCGCGTCACGTAATGCGACACTTGTGTGCGTAAAAGCTGCTGGATTAATCAGAATGAAGTCCACACCTTCGCTGCTGGCAGCGTGGATGCGGTCGATCAATTCGTACTCGGCGTTGCTTTGCAGGTAGAGCAAATGATGACCGGCTTCACGGGCACGGCGTTCCAGGTCCTGGTTGATCTGCGCCAGGGTGGTCGCCCCGTAGACGCCCGGTTCGCGGGTGCCGAGCAAGTTCAGGTTGGGTCCGTGCAGAACCAGTAGCGTCGCCATCTGCTGTTCCTTGTTATCTGTGTGCAATTGTCAGAACCCGGCGACTATGCCGCAAAGCCTTTGTGACTGTCCAGTTCTATGCAATAGCCAGCACGATGGCCGATGTTTGCGCGAAATATATGACCGAGTGATTAAATCCGGTCATTCGCTTTGCCGACACGTTCGGCGAAGTCTTGCGCATTGATCTCGCCGATCACCCGCACATCGGTACGTTCGGCGCCATCCTTGCCGAAAAACATCAGCGCGGGCGGACCGAACAGTTTGTAGCGGTCGAGCAGGGCGCGTTGTTCGGCATTGCTGGCGGTGATGTCGAAGCGGATCAACCGATAACCCTTGAGGCGTTCGATGACTTTCGGGTCGTTGAGCACTTGGCGTTCGATGACTTTGCAGCTGATGCACCAGTCGGCGTACCAGTCCAGCAGCAGCGGGGTGCCGGACGATTTTGCTTCGGCGAGGGCGCGGTCAAGATCGGCCGGAGTGCTGACTGTTTGCCAGGCACTGGTGGCTTGCGGTTTGCTGGCAATAACAGTTCTTCCAAGCGGGTTCAGCAAGTCGCCCTGGCCGCTGAAAGCGCCATACCAGCAAGCCATCGCATAAAACAGCAGGAACAGGCCGAGCAATTGCCCGAGGCGTTTTCGCGGCGGTTTATACACAAATTCCAGCGCACCAAGGAACAGGCCGACGCCCCCCCACAGCAAACCCACCAGCAGCAACGTCACCTGGCCCGGCACCACGCGGCTCAGCAAACCGATAGCCAAGGCGAGCAGCAACACGCCAATGGCGTTTTTCACATAGACCAGCCATGGGCCACTTTTCGGCAGCCAGGCCGCGCCGCCGGTGGCCACCAGCAACAGCGGCGTGCCCATGCCCAGGCCCAGCACAAACAGTTTCAAGCCACCGCCCAGCGCATCACCGCTGGCGCTGATGTACAGCAACGCACCGGCCAGTGGCGCCGAAACGCAGGGCGACACCAACAGGCTGGAAACCACGCCCAGCACCGCAGCGCCCCACAACGAGCCACCTTCGGTGCGACCGGCGATTCGGTCCAGTCGATGGCTGATGGCGTGGGGCAGTTTCAGTTCAAACACGCCGAACATTGCCAGCGCAAACACCGCAAAAAACGTCGCGAACGGCACCAGCACCCAGGCCGATTGCAGGCGGGCCTGAAGATTGAGCTGCGCACCGAACATCCCCATCAACGCGCCGAGCAGGGCGAAACACGCGGCCATCGGCAGCACATACGCCAACGACAGATTGAAGCCGCGAAGCCCACCGATCTGCCCGCGCAGCACCACACTGGAGAGGATCGGCAGCATGGGCAACACACACGGGGTAAATGTCAGGCCCAAACCGGCGAGGAAGAACAGCGCCAGTTCACGCCAGCTCCAGCTCGCCGTCGTGGGGGCAACTTTGTCGGCGATCACCGCGCCGCTGCCATCGACGCTCAAGCGCTCGGTTTCCGGCGGATAGCACAGGCCTTTGTCGGCGCAACCCTGATAGGTCACTACCAACGTGAACGCGCGTTGATCGGTACGCGGCAGTTCTACATCGAGAATCCCGTGGTAAACCTCGACGTCGCCGAAGTATTCATCGTGCTTCTTTTCACCGTCGGGCAATTGCGCCGCGCCGAGGGCCACATCGGCTGGATCGGCGCGAAACTGGAAGCGGTGCCGATAGAGGTAGTAACCCTCGGTGGCGACGAAACGCAGCTTGATCGATTGCGGCGTGCTCTCTACCAGGCTCAACTGAAAGGCTTCGCGCACCGGCAGGAAATCGGCGCTGTTGTTGATCGAGCCCAATGTCGAACTGGGCCGACTGTCCAGCAACCCGGTGGCGGAGGCCGGCAGGGCGAGGACTAACAGCAGCAGGCAGAGCAAACGGCGCATGACAATCTCGCGTATCGGACGTGGAGGGCATGATAGCGGACAGCGACGCGGAATGCCCCGCCACACTGATCGTTCCCACGCTCTGCGTGGGGGAATGCAGCCCGGGACGCTCCGCGTCCCAACAGCGGACGCAGAGCGTCCATTGAGGCATTCCCACGCGGAGCGTGGGAACGATCAGTGGGGCGGGCTATCAGACGCGGAAGGCTTGAACTGCCGTGTGAAGTCGCC
Source organism: Pseudomonas sp. ADAK2 (assembly GCF_012935755.1). GTDB lineage: Bacteria > Pseudomonadota > Gammaproteobacteria > Pseudomonadales > Pseudomonadaceae > Aquipseudomonas. The sequence goes on along the minus strand of NZ_CP052862.1, from coordinate 3,688,602 downwards.
CGCCCAGCACCAACAGATTCTCCCCCTGCTCACGCCCCTCACCAATCCGCAGCAAGTTATCCCCACCCAACTGGTGGATCCGCTCACTGTGATCGCGAATCTCACTGACTGCACCGCTCTGCTGGGCGGTGACATCGGCAATGCGCACCGCCGTGTCGGCAATGGTCTGGATCGCATCGACGATCTTATCCAGCGCACCGTCAGCCGCTTGCGCCTGATCGGCAGTCGCTTCGGCGTGTTCGACCTGGGCGCGCATGCCTTCCACCGATTGCCGCGCTGCGGTTTGCAGGCCGGCGATCAAGGTCTGGATCTCGGCCGTGGCGCCGGCGGTACGTTGCGCCAACGAGCGAACTTCCTCGGCGACCACCGCAAAACCACGGCCCATTTCCCCCGCGCGAGCCGCTTCAATGGCTGCGTTAAGTGCCAGCAGATTGGTCTGGTCGGCAATCGAGCGGATCACCGTCAGCACGCCGCCAATGGTCGCCGACTCTTCGGCCAGATGCTCGATCATCTGCGCGTTGCCCTGCACTTCGCCCACCAGCGCATGCAGCCCGGTGAGGCTCAGGCCGATCACTTTTTGCCCGTGCTCCACGGCCAACCCGGCATTGCGGCTGGCGTCGGCAGCCTGGCTGGCATCGCCGGCCACTTGTTGAATGGTGGCTTCGAGTTCGCCAAGGGAGTCGCGGATCAGCGCGGTGTCGCCGGCCTGATGCTGGGCGCCGCTGTGCAGGTCGTTACTCAGCTCGGCCAGGGTCCGGCTGCTGCCGGCGACCTGTTCGGCATTCAGGCGAATAGTCCCGACCAAGTCCACCAGATAAGCACGCAGGCGATTGAGCGAAGCTTGAATGTCATGCAGTTCGCGGTTGGTCTTGCCCAGTTGAATGTCCTGGCTGAAGTCGCCTTCGGCCCAGGTCGATAGCGCCGGTGCCAGGTTAGTCAGGGTCCGGGCCAAACGGCGCTGCAAGGTATCGATGAGCAGCGCGATCAGCAGAATCAGGCCGATCATCAAACCTTGCATCAAGCGCACTTCGCCCTGGATCTGCCCGTGCTGGGCGCGCACCACTGGCTCCAGGCCGGCGATGGCTTGTTGCACCGCGGCGATTTTCAGGTGCGTGGCGGCGCTCAAGTCGGCTCGTTTTTGAATCTGGTCGCGGGTGCGCGCCAGTTCCGCCGGGTAGCGCGTCAGCAGACTGTTGAGTTCGCGCTTGAGGCCGACGCCGGCATCTTCGGCCACGGCTTTCTCGGTGTTCTCCAGGCCCATTAGCGAGGCGAAGTCATCGGTGTTCGATTCGCTGCTGCCGGTCACACCGAGCAACGGCAAGGCGTCCAACAACGCTGCCTGGGCGCGGATGTTGGCGACTTCGCGCTCGACATCGACGGCCAGTTCACTGCGACCGCTGCTGACCAGTTTGTCCCGGGCCAGGGACAGCTTGCCCAAATGCTGGGAGGCAGCGAGTAACGGCGTCAGGTAGGTTGAATTGGCGCTGGCGTATTGGCTGAGTTGGTCGAGGCTGGCGCCCAATTCGCGCTCGGCTTGCAACAACAGCGCTTGCGGGTCTCCGGCGAGTTTGCCAGCAGCCAGCAGGTCGGTCTTGCTGAATTCTTCAAGGCTCGACAGGCTCGGGCGCAAGGTCTCGGCCAAGGCCGGCGGCAGTTCGCTGAGTTCTTTTTGCAAACCGTCGATGGCTTGGCCAGCGCTGCTCAAGCGCAGGGCATCGCCGCTGGACAGGTAGTCCTCGACGTTGCGCGCCACTTCATTTTGAAATTGCTGGGACAAACCCAAGTAGCGCTCCATCAACAGATAAGGGCGCTCCAGGGCTTTTTGCGACCACCACAGCGTGGCGCCGAGGGCGACGCACACGGCGACCAGCAGGAGGGTATTGAGGTTGGTCAGCAGCTTCAGGCGCATAACGGGTCTACCAACGGCAGAATGGTAAGCGCCTGAATTTATTGCGTTTGTATTACAGGGTTATGACCGACTCGGTGGATTCCGATGAAAAAGTGGCACTTTGCTTTGACGCCCGCGCGGCTTGCACGCGGTTGCGTCCGGCGTCCTTGGCGCGGTACAGCGCCTCGTCCGCCTGGCTGGCCATCATCAGGCTGTCGGAATCTTCCCGCAGCTCGACCACCCCGGCGCTGAAGGTGCACCAAAGGTCCTGGGGCTGGGCCGGGTAGTGAATTTCGGCAAAGCGCTGACGGATTTCGTCGAGCACCTTGTGGGCCGATTCGACATCGGTGTCGGGCATGACAATGGCGAACTCTTCACCGCCGTAACGGCCAATGAAGTCGGTCTTGCGCAGCCGTTGCTTGAGAAACAGCGCCAGACTCTTGATCACCCGGTCGCCCATGGGGTGGCCGTGGCTGTCGTTGACCCGTTTGAAATGGTCGATGTCGAGCATTGCAAAGCTGAGCGGCTTGTTCTCGCGACGGGCGCGGAACGAGCAGTCCTCGAGCAATTGCAGAATGTGCGTGTGGTTGTACAGACCGGTGAGGCTGTCGCGGACCATCCGCGCTTTCAGGTTGCGCGCACGGGCGGCGCGGTTGCGCACGGTGGTGATCAGGTGCCGGGGCTTGATCGGCTTGGTCAGGAAGTCATCGCCGCCTTCGCTCATGGCGTCGAGTTGCTTGTCCAGGTCGTCTTCGGCCGACAGATAAATGATCGGCACGCTGACGTAACGGTCGTTGTGGCGGATCACTTTGGCCAGTTCCGTACCGGTGCAGGCTGGCATGTACATGTCGAGGATGATCAGGTCGGGCTGGAAATCCGCCAGTTCGGCCATGGCCTGGATCGGTTCGATCAAGGTCCGCGTGACGATCCCGGCGCTGTTGAGCAGGCGCTCGGTGTGCAAGGCCTGGGCGCGGGAGTCGTCGATGATCAACACTTTGTAGGGTTCGTACTGGGCGACGCAGGTCAGGACTTCGATTTTCTCCAGCAGGCTCGAGGCTTCGAGGGTGCCGGTGAGGAATTCCTGGCCACCGGCGCGCACGGCGGCGAGGCGGGTCGGGGTGTCGGTTTCGAGCAGGCTGAAAAACAGCAGCGGCAGCGGTTCGTCGAGGCCGACCTGGGCTTCGGCGGCAAGTTTAAGACCGATGCCGGGGCCGCTGAAGTCCACGTCCATGACAATCGCCGCGGGCAAGCGCTCGACCATCGAAGAGCGAAACGCCGACACGCTGTCCAGGGATTGGGCGCTGAGGCCGAAGAATTCCAGTTGTTTGGCCAACCGCTCGGCGCGATCGTGATCTTGCAGCATCACGTAGATCGGCTTGCGCAGCGGCGGCAGGAAAGTCTGGTCCAACTGATCGCCGTGACGCAGGCCGGTGCGGGACAGGCGTTGCATCAAACGGTTGAGGTCAGTGATCAGGCCGCTGCTCAGGCGTCCGCGATTGGCGTCCACCGCTTCCAGCGACTGGCCGATGTGGCGCGCCAGTTGCGAGTGTTCCGGCTGTTCGAAGCGCTCGGCAAAGCGCAGCAGGCGCAGGTTGGCCTCGCTCAGCTCGGATAAATCGGTGGTGGACCACTCGCTGCGTTGCAGGCGCTGCCATATCTCAAGAATTTGACGTGCCTGATGAATTACCCGCTGGGCAAAGTGGTGCTTGAGGCGCTCACGGCTGGGGTCTTCTGGCTCGGTCATATCCTGACTACTAGTTAGGGTGCATGCTGAGGTCGACTGGTGGCTCTATGCTAGCACCTCTTTTCAATCACATGAGTGTCGTACGTCAATAATCTGCAAAGCGACCTCATTCAGTTCCTGACCAGGCGGTCGAGAACGATCCGTGTAGCAGCTGCCGAAGGCTGCGTTCGGCGGCGAAGCCGTCGTGAAATCAGACAACGCGGTGTTTCAGGAAAATCTCGCGCTCAGGTTTTACGACGGCTGCGCCGCCGAACGCAGCCTCGCGGGCTCGGCAGCTGCTACAAGGCTGTGCTTCATTTATAGTGGCGCCTCGATCGCTGCGATTGTATGGCACGCTGTTTCGCGCAGGATTTAGGCGCGGCAAAAAGCGGCACGATGGCGTAGGGTTGTGGTCGAACCGATGAACTCAAGTGATTGAAAGGATATCGCCATGCTGGACTGGAAGAACCGCGCGGGCAGCGCACCTGAACGTGCCGCTGAACCGAAATCGGCCACCCGCAGCTACGTCAGCGGCCTGTTGTTCAGCCGGGCGCTGGCCACCCTGATTGCCATTTACCTGTTGGTGACCATTGGCCTGGGCTGGTACTGGAGCGAAGAGCCTGCGCTGTTTCCGGTCCAGCAAAACGCCCAGGTCGCTGCCGAGCAACAAGGCAAGCAAATGGTCGTCGGCTACACCACGGTGGAAACCCTCAAGACCGTTGCCGGTACCTTGCTGACCAAGCCGGGCGGCTACATTTCCAACGACCGCTTCCCGCCGGGCCTGTGGATGGACAACATGCCGAGCTGGGAATATGGCGTGCTGGTCCAGGTCCGCGACCTGACCCGCGCCCTGCGTAAAGACTTCGCACGCTCGCAGTCGCAATCGGCGGAAGACTCGGACCTGGCCAAGGCCGAGCCGCGTTTCAACTTCGATAACAAGAGCTGGATCTTGCCGTCCAGTGAGTCGGAGTATCAGGAAGGCATCAATTCCCTGAGCCGCTACCAGGCGCGCCTGTCCGATCCGTCGCAGAAAAACGCGCTGTTCTACGCCCGCGCCGACAACCTGAACAACTGGCTGGGCGATGTCGGGACCCGTCTGGGTTCGCTGTCGCAACGTCTGTCGGCCAGCGTTGGCCGGGTCAAGCTCAACACTTCGCTGAAAACCGAAGTGGTGGTGCCAGGCCAGGTACCACAGGTTGACGAAGAAATCGTCGAAACCCCGTGGATGCAGATCGACAACGTGTTCTACGAAGCGCGCGGCCAGGCCTGGGCCTTGTCCCACCTGCTGCGCGCCATCGAAGTCGACTTCGCCGACGTGTTGGCGAAGAAAAACGCCACGGTCAGCGTGCGCCAGATCATTCGTGAACTGGAAGCCTCGCAAGAGCCGGTCTGGAGCCCGATGATCCTCAACGGCAGCGGCTTCGGGGTCTTGGCCAACCACTCGCTGGTCATGGCCAACTACATTTCTCGGGCCAACGCGGCGGTGATCGATTTGCGTCAACTGCTTAACCAGGGCTGAGTCATGGTCGATAACGCCAGGGAGGCCGCCCATCGCGCGGCCTCGGATGCCGAACAGATCGCCTGGGTCGACGAGCAGGACAACCTGCTCGGCGGCCTGGTCCGCCGCGACTTGCGCGAACGCGGGCTGATCGGGCGCGGCACCTACATCATGCTGTTCAACTCGGCCGGTGAACTCTGCGTACACCGGCGCACCCTGAGCAAAGCCATTTATCCCGGTTACTGGGACGTGGCGGCGGGGGGCATGGTGCAGGCGGACGAGAGTTACGCCGAGTCAGCCGCCCGTGAGCTGGAAGAAGAGTTGGGGGTGAGCGGTGTGGAACTGACCGCCCATGACCATTTTTTCTTCGAAGACACCGGTAATCGCCTCTGGTGTTCGGCGTTTTCGGCGGTGTGGGACGGCCCGTTGATCCTGCAGCCGGAAGAAGTGCTTGAAGCGCGCTTTATTCCGATCGATCAGGTGATGCTGGAAATTACGCAAAAGCCTTACTGCCCGGACTCTTTGGCCGCGTTGAAGCGTTATCTGCGGGCTCAGCAAACCGACGTCGCAAAACAGCTATAAATTGGCGCCGATTGGCTCTTAGCAAGTCGGCTTTTTGCCGTTACACTGCGCGACCTTTTCAAGCTGAACCGACATTGCTCTTTGTAGGAGCGAAGCTTGCTCGCGAAGACGGCGGCACATCCGGAATGGATGTACCTGACACACCGCTTTCGCGAGCAAGCTTCGCTCCTACAGGGTTTACCGGTTCAGTAGCGCTGCCCCTGCCTGAGTGGGGCTTCGCGGTCGATGGCGCCTGCCCAGGTTGCCGCGGCCAGTCTTTGTCCTCCCAAGAGGATTGCCGGTGGCCAAAAAAGCCGCATCCTTCGCCGCCCTTGGTGGCCTGGTATTTTCCACCGACGCAGGTCGTCATTGCCCGGATTGCAGCCAACCGGTGGATGCCTGTATCTGCAAACAAACCGTGATCCCGGCCGGCGACGGCATTGCTCGCGTGCGTCGCGAAAGCAAGGGCCGTGGCGGCAAGACGGTGACCACCATCACCGGCGTGCCGCTGGCCCTCGATGCGCTCACGGCCCTGGCGACCACGTTGAAGAAGCGTTGCGGCACCGGTGGGGCGTTGAAAGACGGCATCATCGAAATCCAGGGCGATCATGTCGAGCTACTCTTGGCCGAGCTGATCAAGCTGGGTTTCAAGGCGAAGAAGTCCGGCGGCTAGCAGCTTCTGTGAAAACCACCCTCGGCTTGACCCGGTCCTGACAGCAGGCCTGGCGTCGCCCACATGGTTTTCACAGAGCCTGTTCTGACTGGTTTCTAAACTCACTGCGCTCAGCGAGGTCTATCCCCTCGTTGACGAACCGTCATTTTCATTCTTTAGACTGCGCCGGCCTGAACCCAGGCGACGCTCTATGACTTCTTTATAGGGGACTTCAATGTCCGTAAGACGCACACGCAAAGACGATGGCAGCCAATGGACAGTTGCGGACAGCCGCAGTGTTTACGGGATCCGCCATTGGGGGGCCGGATATTTCGCGATCAATGACGCCGGTCGCGTCGAAGTTCGTCCGAACGGTCCGACCAGTTCGCCTATCGACCTGTTCGAGCAAGTCGACCAGCTGCGCAAAAGCGGTTTGTCCTTGCCATTGCTGGTGCGTTTCCCGGATATCCTGCAAGACCGCGTGCGTCAGCTGACCGGCGCCTTCGATGCCAACATCGAGCGCCTGGAATACCAGAGCAAATACACCGCGCTGTACCCGATCAAAGTGAACCAGCAAGAAGCGGTGATCGAGAACATCATTGCCACGCAGGACGTGTCCATCGGCCTCGAAGCCGGTTCCAAGCCTGAGCTGCTGGCGGTGCTGGCACTGGCGCCGAAGGGCGGCACCATCGTTTGCAACGGTTACAAGGACCGCGAGTTCATCCGCCTGGCGCTGATGGGCCAGAAGCTCGGCCACAACGTGTTCATCGTGATCGAGAAAGAATCCGAAGTTGAGCTGGTGATCGAAGAAGCGGCCTCGCTGAAGGTCAAGCCTCAGGTTGGCCTGCGCGTGCGCCTGTCGTCCCTGGCCTCGTCCAAGTGGGCGGACACCGGTGGCGAGAAATCCAAGTTTGGTCTGTCGGCGGCGCAACTGCTGTCGGTGGTCGAGCGTTTCCGCGCGGCGGGCCTGGATCAGGGCATTCGCCTGTTGCACTTCCACATGGGCTCGCAGATCGCCAACCTGGCGGACTACCAGCACGGTTTCAAGGAAGCGATCCGCTACTACGGCGAACTGCGCAACCTCGGCCTGCCGGTGGACCACATCGACGTCGGCGGCGGTCTGGGCGTGGACTACGACGGTACGCACTCGCGTAACGCCAGTTCGATCAACTACGACATGGACGATTACGCCGGTGTCGTGGTCGGGATGCTCAAGGAATTCTGCGACGCGCAGAGCCTGCCGCACCCGAACATCTTCTCCGAGAGCGGCCGCTCCCTGACCGCCCACCACGCCATGCTGGTGGTGCAAGTGACCGACGTCGAGAAGCACAACGACGACGTGCCGAAGATCGAGAACAAGGAAGAGCTGCCGGAAACCGTGCAGTGGCTGGTTGACCTGCTGGGTCCGACCGACATCGAGATGGTCACCGAAACCTACTGGCGTGCCACGCACTACATGAGCGACATCGCCGCCCAGTACGCCGATGGCAAGCTGACCCTGGCGGAAAAAGCCCTGGCCGAGCAATGCTACTTCGCCGTATGCCGTCGCCTGCACAACTCGTTGAAGGCGCGTCAGCGTTCGCACCGCCAGGTGCTCGACGAACTCAACGACAAGCTCGCCGACAAGTACATCTGCAACTTCTCGGTGTTCCAGAGCCTGCCGGACACCTGGGCCATCGGCCAGGTATTGCCGATCCTGCCGCTGCACCGTCTCGACGAAGAGCCGATGCGCCGCGCGGTGCTGCAAGACCTGACCTGCGACTCCGACGGCAAGATCAAGCAATACGTCGACGAGCAGAGCATCGAGACCAGCCTGCCTGTGCACGGTTTGAACGAAGGTGAAGACTACCTGCTGGGGATCTTCCTGGTCGGCGCCTATCAGGAAATCCTCGGCGACATGCACAACCTGTTCGGTGACACCGACTCGGTGAACATCTACCAGAACGCCGACGGCAGCGTGTACCACGCCGGGATCGAGACTCACGACACCATCGAAGACATGCTGCGCTACGTGCACTTGTCGCCGGAAGAGTTGATGACCCACTACCGCGACAAATGCGCCAGTGCACGCATCACCGCGGCCGAGCGCACGCAGTTCCTCGACGCACTGCGCCTGGGCCTGACCCGTTCGTCTTACCTGTCCTCTTGAGGTAAGGCACTGCTCCCATCGGGTTGTCTGAAAATGTTCCGTACACCGCGGAAATTTCAGATGGCCTGATGGGACATTTCTCTATTTTCATGCGAAATCACTCATATCAACCGCTACTAAGGCGATCTGGTCTTCTTTTCGCGTAGGTCATTTCCTAAGTTGTACTTCAGCTCTCTACTCGGCCATGTCTCTCAGCGAGAATCCCCGGCCGCCCCTCCTGTAGAGAATCGCCGATGTTCGATCCAGTCAACGAGCCGTCCTTTCGGCTGGATGTAGCGGGCCTGCCCGACGCCTTTGAGGTCCTGGCCTTTACCGGCAGTGAAGCCATCAGCGAGCCGTTTGCGTTCGAGGTGGATTTGCTGATCGATGACCCGACACTCGACCTTGCCAGCCTGCTTTATCGCGGGGCGTTCTTGCAGTTTGAAGCCTCGGGAAACGGTATCCACGGGCAATTGCATGAACTCGTCCAGCGTGAACATGGCGCCTTGTCCCGGCTGTGTCGTGTCCGTCTGCGGCCGAAACTGGCGTGCCTGGCCCAGCGTTTCAGCCGGCGTATCTTCAGCGCGCGTTCGGTGCCGCAGATTCTTCGCCAGGTGCTCAAGGAGCACGGCATTGCCGGCAAGGACTGGCGTCTGGCGTTGAGCGACGATTACCCGCCCCGGGATTTCTGCACGCAATACCGTGAGTCGGACCTGCAATTTTTCCAGCGTTTGTGCGCCGAAGAGCGTCTTCACTACCACTTCGAGCATTCCAGTCGCGGCCACTGTTTGATCATTGGTGACGATCAGGGGCTCGCGCGCCGTGCAGAAACGCTGGTGTTCCCGGGCGAAACCGAGCCGTGCGCAGTGTCTTGGTTCGAGGTGCAAGCCGGAGTGCAGACGACACCGGTCGCCGAAGGTTGTACCGCGCTGACGACGCTGCGCAGTGGACAACTCATGCCAGTGGCCGGGCATCCGGTCAGTGAGTGGAATGCTATGTGGCGGTTGATTGAGGTTGAGCACCGGGGTGGGCAGGAGCCGCTGTTTGCCTATTCCAACACGATACGCGCGGTGCCGTGGCAGGCGCCTTGGGTGGCAGCCCACGGGCCGGCGAAACCCAGGATGCTCAGCCTGCAACGGGCCTGGGTTGTCGATGTTGAAGAAACCCGGCCCGATCCATCTCGTCCCGTGGCTGTGCAGTTCGACTGGCTCTATCAGGGCGAAGGCGCAAAACCGGATCACTGTTGGTTGCCGTTGGCCCCCGAACTGGACAACGCGGCTTCTTCGCAGTGGGGGCGGGGGCCGAGGTGGTGGTCAGTTTCATCGAGGGCGATCCGGATCAACCGTTGATCACCGGGTTGCTTCAGGGCCCGCCTTGCGCCAGCGAGCCTGAAGTGCCGAGCCCGGTGCAGCCTGAACCGGAAGGTTTACTGGCCTTGCTGCGATCGAGCGAACCCTTGCTGCTGCTCTGCCTGCTGCCCGGCGGCGGCAGTTTCAGTCATTGTCGGGAATCGGTCTGCACTTGTCGGGCGGTAACGCTGTTTGGTCAGAGCGGTGCGGCATGATCGGCGCTCAGACGCCCGACCCGACCTCGCAATGGCTATTGCTGGATGAGCCCGGTGTCCCTGGCGCGGCGGCCATGCTGCAGCGGCGATTTACCGATGTGCCCTGGTTCTGGTTGTTCGAAGACACTGAGTTGCATCCGTTGCGCGAGCAAGGACCGGCCTTGATCGAGCTGCAGGATTGCCCGGCGCTGATCGAGCTTTGCTACCGTGAGCCGCACACCTGGCAAGGTTTGCTGCTGGTCAGCGAGGCATCGCCGGCGCCGCTGCTGGCGCATTTGCGGCGCATGCTCACGGTGACGCTCGGCGTCCATCACCGGGCGCTGCTGAGCTATTACAACCCGCACTGTGCCAGTTACTTCTTCGATGCCTGCGATGCCGAGGAACTGAGTCGCTGGCTCGGCCCGATCAGTCAGTTGCGCTGGTTCGGCGGGACTTGGGCCGACCGGGCGATTGGCAGCCAGGGCTGGCAGCAGTTGCTCAATCCAGGACTTGCGGTCAGTCCGCTGGCGGTCGAAGAAAACCTCAGCCCTCGCCAGCGGGAAAAACTGCAAACCTGCTTGCTGGAGCAACACACCTGGCACTGGAGCCGATCCACCGGTACCGACTACAACCGCCTCTGGTCCCATGTGCAGGAAGGCCTGGCGCTGGGCTTCAGCGAACGCCCGGTGCTGGATGGCTGGTTGTGGCTGCGCTTGCAGCACCCCGGCGCGTTGCCGACGCAGCCCTTGCCGGGGCTGAGCCAGCAGGAGCGTCTCGATCACCTGCGCAACCGCTGGCAGGGCGGGCAACCCTGATTACCGATGCGTGCCGGCGAACCAGCCATCGTTCTGGCGCAGGAGCCAGGCAAACACACCAAGCGTCAGGCTGCGCAGCAACATGAACAGTAGAAAGGTTATCCACAGCCCGTGGTTGCCCAGACCTTGCAACGCCCAGGCAAAGGGCAGCAACAGCAGCATGGTCAACAGCATGCCGTTGCGCATTTCCCGGGCGCGGGTGGCGCCGATGAACAACCCGTCCAGCAGGTAACTCCAGACCGCGATCAGCGGCAGGGCGGCGAGGTAGGGCAGGTAGATGAACGCCGTGTCACGTACGCTCTGGATGTTGGTTTGCATCTCGATGAACAAGTGTCCGGCGAATAGAAACAGCGCGGCAAAGCCCAGGCTGGCGATCAACGACCAACCAGCGGCGACCACCAGTGAGCGGCGCAGAGAATCGCGATCCCGGGCGCCGATGGCGTGGCCGCACAGGGCTTCCACGGCGTGGGCCAGACCATCGAGGGCGTGGGCGGTCAATAGCAAACCGTTGAGCAGCAGCGCGTTGGCCGCGACCGTGGCGTCACCGAGCCGCGCGCCTTGTACGGTGATCAGAAAAAACACCGATTGCAGCACCAGGCTGCGGATGAAAATGTCGCGGTTGACCGCCAGCAGCGGGCGCCAGCTCTGCCACAACGCGAGGGCGGCCCAGGCGATGTGCCCGGGATAGGCGCGCAAGGCCTTGCGGGTCATCAACAGGCCGATCAGCGCACCGGTCCATTCGGCAATCACCGACGCTCGGGCGGCACCGACCACGCCCCAGTCCAGCCCGAGGACGAACCACAGGTTCAGCGCGATGTTCACCAGGTTGGTGCCCAGCAGAATTACCAGCGGTGCCCGCGCATTCTGGGTGCCGAGGAACCAGCCCACCAACGCATAACTGGCCAGCGCGGCGGGCAGGCCAAACAAGCGGGTGTGGAAAAATTCGCGAGTCAGTTGATCCAGTTCCGCCGACGGTTGCATGAAGTGCAGCGCCACGCCGCTCAACGGAATCCCCGCCGCTCCCAACACGATGGCCAGGCCCATGGCCAATAACAGGCCCTGCAACAAAATCTGCCGCAACGCCGTGCCATCCCCACGCCCGGCCGCTTGTGCGGCAAAACCGGTGGTGCCCATGCGCAGGAAACCCATGCCCCATGCCAGGAAGGTATACAGGCTGGCGCCCACCGCAACGGCGCCCAGTTGATGGGCGTGGGGCAAGTGACCGATGACGGTGCTGTCGACCAGCGCCACCAGCGGTACGGAAATGTTCGAGAGGATCATGGGCGCGGCGAGGGCCCAGACCTTGCGATGGGTCGGGCGGTCGCGCCAGTCGGCGATCAGGTTGGACATGCAGGCTCCTTGGGGAGCGGGCATTGTAACGACAGTTTGCGATGATCGTTCCCACGCTCTGCGTGGGAATGACTCCCGGGCTGCATGCCCACGCAGAGCGTGGGAACGATCAGGGGTGCTAGTGGATGATCCAGCTAAGCAACCAGAGCCCCAGCAACAACCAGATGATCCCCATGATGATCGACGCATTCATGAACGCCCGGATCGCCGACCATAACAGCATCAGCCCGATGATCAGCGCGATGATGCTGATGATCGATGTGTCCATGCCCAGCGTCCGGGACAGCCCTTCGACAAAGTTGGCGCCCGCGTGGCTGAGGATGTTGAACAGGCCACTGAGGCCGTCGACGATAAAGCGGATGACCGAACCGAGTGCCTGGCCGAGCCATTCAAAGAAACTTTCTACCTGCATGTGGGCGTCCTGATGATTGTGGTGGCAAGGTTGCCGCGCCTGACTTGGGCCGCGGATCGTAGTGCCGAGTTCCCTACTAGCATAGAGGGTTTGGATCGTCCCCACGCAGAGCGTGGGAACGATCAGCGCAGGAAAACGCTGGCACTTGCCTTCACTGCCCATCCCCCCGAAGCTATACGCCTTCAGGAGAGCCCGATGAACCTTGTTGAACTGACCGAACGCCTGCACGCCATCCGCGACCGCAATGACTGGCGGCAATTTCACAGCCCGAAAAACCTGGCCATGGCCGCGAGCGTGGAAATGTCCGAGCTGGTGGAAATCTTCCAGTGGTTGAGCGAAGACCAGTCACGCCAATTGCCGGCCGACAAACTGGCCCACGCCGGGCAGGAAGTCGGCGACATCGTGCTCTATCTCTTATTGCTGTGCAGCGAGTTGGGGTTGGACATGAACGAAGTGGTGCGCAGCAAACTCGCGGACAGCGAACGGCGGTTCAGCTGATGAGCGACCGTCATTTCGATCAATTGGCGACCCGTTTCGCGGAAAAAATCTACGGCGGGGCCAAAGGCGCGATTCGCCTGGCCGTGCTGCAAGCCGACCTGGCCGAAACCCTGCCGGACCGTCCGCTGCGCGTCCTCGACATTGGCGCTGGCCTCGGCCATATGTCGCTGTGGCTGGCCCAGCGCGGGCATGACGTGACCCTCGCCGAACCCGCCGCACCAATGCTCGAAGGCGCGCGCCAACGCTTCGCCGACGCCGGGCAGAGCGCGACCTTCATTCAGGCGCCGTGGCAGGATCTGCTCGGCCAGCTCACCGAACCCTACGACCTCGTGCTGTGTCACGCCGTGCTGGAATGGCTGGCCGAACCCCACGCGATCCTGCCGGTATTGCATCAACTCACGACCAAGGAGGGCTGGTTATCCCTGGCCTTCTATAACCGCGACGCGCTGATCTACCGCAACCTGCTCAAGGGCCACTTCCGCAAAATGCGCAAGAACGACATGGCCGGCGAGAAGCAGAGCCTGACCCCGCAACAGCCGCTTGATCCGCGGGAACTGGCGGCGCAACTTGAAGGTATGTGGCAGGTCGAAACCCAGAGTGGGGTGCGGGTTTTTCACGACTACATGCCGGTGGAATTCCAGGCCCGCGCCGAACTGGTGGACTTGCTCGAAATGGAACTGGCCCACCGTCGTCACCCAAGCTTCGCCGGGCTTGGGCGTTACTTGCACTGGATCTGTCGGCCGATCTGATCGGAGAACAACATGAACGCGCGTTCAGGGTTACTGCTGATGTGTCTGGGGTTGGCCGCCTGCCAGGGCAGCAACCCTTATGTGGCGACGTCCAATCCCTTGCCGCCGGCGCCAGCGCAAGCGGCGAATACTTTCGACCGCAGCGCCTACCCGGCACCGCCCCGGGACTATGGGCGCTACCGCAGTTGGGCCTGGCTCAACGGGCAACTGCCGCCGGGTTCGGCCTGGGCGGATTCGGCGCAAGTGGCCGAAGCGGTCAGCAGCGCCCTCGATCAGCGCGGCTTGCGGCCATTGCACGACAATCGCCCGGCCGACCTCTTTGTCAGCGCCAACCTGCATCTGGAAACCCGCTTGCGTCAGGTTCAGGACGATTACGGTTACTACGGCGGTGGATATGGCGGCTACAACCGCTACGGCAATGGTTATGGCATGTACAACAGCGTGCCGATCGTCCGTACGTATCAGGAACAGGTCGTGGTAGTGCGCGTCGATCTGTTCGACGCCGGCACCGGTCAACCGGTGTGGAGCGCCAGCGCCGAGACCGGCAATCAGGGTAACCAGAGCCAGCGCGTCGATGCGATACGGGAGGCTGTGGAAAAGGCGATGTCGGCGTATCCTCCAAGCTAGCTTCTGTAGATAAGAAGCATTCCCAAGGTTCATGTCTTCAATTGGAGAACCATCATGTTCCGCCGTCTCGCAATACTGACCGTGGCCGCACTGCTCAGTGCCTGCGCCCACCAGGTCAATAATGACTTCGACGCCAGCCGCGACTTCGCCGCTTATCGCAGCTGGAGCTGGAAAGAACCCGCCCTGCAATACCGCCCCGATGATCCTCGGATCAAAAGCGATTTGACCGAACAGCGCATTCGCCAGGCAGTGGCCGATCAACTGGATCAACGCGGTTTGCGCCCGGCCGCCGGGGGCCAGAAGGGTGAGGTGAACGTGCAGGCCTACCTGATCGTCGAAGACCGTCAGCAACAAGTGACCACCAATTACGGCGGCGGTTGGGGCGGCCCATGGAACGGCTATTGGGGCGGCCCGATGTACAACGAAACGCGCAACGTCAGCTACAAAGTGGCGACCATCCAGATCGACCTGCTCGACGGCAAGGACGGCAAACTGGTGTGGCGCGGCAGCGACGAGCAAATACTCAGCAGCACCCCCAACCCGGCGGATCGCAGCAATGCGGTGCGCGAAACAGTGGGCCGGATCCTGGCCAACTACCCACCCAGATAAACCCCCTGACCCTGTAGGAGCGAAGCTTGCTCGCGAAGGCGTCGGCACATCCAAAACGGATGTGCCTGACACACCGCTTTCGCGAGCAAGTTTCGCTCCTACAGGTTTTGTGTGGCCAGCAACCTCGCCAACCCTTGTCTACACTGCATTTCACCAATGGAGGCAGCACAAGGTGTGCGCCGGCGAAGGAGTGCGCGATGTCGCAGTTTCGCGGCCCGGTCCGGCAACGGGGGGCTATCGGTTTGATCGCGGCGCTGACCCTGGGCATGGCCCTGGTGTTCCTGCTGCTGGTGGTCGATAGCGGTCGGCTGTACCTGGAAAAACGCAACCTGCAACGGGTGGCAGACATGGCGGCCCTGGAGGCGGCCAGCCGGGGTGGCGATTGCGCCGCCGCTGCCACGGCCACCACCTATGCCACCGCCAGTGCGACGCGCAACGGTTTCATCCTTCCCGACCCCACTCGCACCCTGGCCGTCACTTGCGGCGCCTTGACTCTGGACGCCAACAACCTGCGGGTCTTCGGCGCCGATCCGAGTAAAAGCGAAGCCATTCGAGTGATCGCCAGCCATGCGGTCCCGCGCAGCATTGCCGGTGGCATCGGCGCGCTGTTCGGCGGCGCGCCCGCCGGATCGACCCTTAACCTGAGCGCCACCGCCGTCGCTGCGTTACCGCCGCCAGTGGCATCGCTGACCATTCGCAGTACCTTGCTGAGCGTTGATACCAGCAAGTCCGCCATGCTCAACGCACTGTTCGGTGGCTTGCTCGGTGGCAACCTCAATATCAGCGTCGCGGGCTGGAACGGCTTGATCAATACCAACATCAACCTGCTCGGTTACCTGGACCGCTTGAAGATAGACCTTGGCCTGACCGCCGCTGGTTATGACCAGGCGTTGGGCGCCACTGTCGATGTCAGCCAATTGATCCAGACCGCCATCAATGTGCTGGACCCCGGCGGCACGCTGGGGGCGACCGTGACCATCGCCAGTTTGCAAGCACTGAAGGTTGCGGCGGGTACCACCAAGGTGATGCTGGGCAATCTGCTGCATGTCGAGGCGGGGAGCAACATCACGGCGCTGGCGACCAACCTCAAGGTGTTCGATCTGGTGGAGTCATTGGTGCAACTGGCCAACAAGAAAAACGGCCTGGTGGCGACCCAACAAATCAACCTCGCGGGGCTGGCGCAAATCACGGCCCGGGTGCAGGTGCTGGAACCGCCGCAGTTGTCGGCCATCGGCAACCCGAAAAATGCGGCGCTCGCGCCGTTGGGCCCCAATCGGATTTATGTGAAAACCGCCCAGGTGCGCACACTGCTGTCGATCAATTTACCGGTGCTGGACGCCATTACCCCGCTGGTCAATGCAGTGGCCGATCTGGCCGGGCCGTTGACCAATACGCTCAACGCCTTGCTCAACCTTAATCTGGTCGGCGTGCTCGATTCGCTCACCTGCCTGTTGGGTGTGCCCTGCCAGACGCCCGACATCATCGTGCTGCAGGCGCCGATCCGCCTCGATGTGGCGCTGGACGTCGCCAGCGCCAACAGCTACGTCACCGCCTACAGCTGCGTCAGTCCTACCAGCAAAACCCTGACCACCAACACCAGCACGTCATTGGTGAACCTGAAAATCGGCACGATCGATCCGGCCACGGCATTCGGCAGCAATATCACGCCGCCAACGGTGGTCGCGCAGCCGTTGAAGGTGATCGATATCGGCGTGAAAACCTGCCAGCGCTTCCTGCTGATACTGCCGTTCAACTGCACCCAGCGTACGCCGGGCGTCGGCGGTGGGCTCAGTATCTCGGCCAATACCACCGTGGGCGCGAACGCCAACATGCCCCACGTCTATGCTGCGCCGGCCGCCGCCAACCTGCCGGAAATCAACCAGCCACCGTTCTATTATTCCTTCGCCACCACCAACGTGGTCAGCAGCCTGAACGACACCCTGAACAACATCCAGCTCAACATGTATGGCCCGTCGGGCAGTCTGGTCAGTGTGCTGGGGACGATCCTCAGTTCGGTCAAAACCTTGCTGGTCAACGCGATCAATAGCGTCCTCAGCCCCTTGCTCGATACGCTGATCAACACCTTGCTGGTGAGCCTGGGCATTGACCTGAACAAAGTCGATGTCGGCGCCAACCTCAGCTGTCATTCAGGACGTGCCACGCTGGTGATCTGATCGTCCGGGGCAATCGGCAACTCGATACAAAACCGCGCGCCCTCGGCCGAGTTGCGCACGCTCAAGCGGCCGCCCATGTTCTCGACGATGCCGTAACTCACCGACAACCCCAGCCCGGTGCCGACGCCCACCGGTTTGGTGGTGAAGAACGGTTCGAAAATCCGCTCCAGCAAGCGCGGATCGATGCCGCCGCCGTTGTCCTCGACCCACAGCCTCACCGACTGAGCATCGCGTTCGGCGTACACCGAGATCCACGGTTTGAATTCCCGGTCAGCCTCGCGCTTGCTGAGCAGCGCGTCCCGGGCGTTGACAATCAGGTTGATCAGCACCTGTTCCAGTTGATCGACATAACCGCGCACCTGCACGGTAAAACCGAGCTCGCTGACCCGCAGTTCCACGCCCTTGCCGCGCATGCCTTCGGCCAGCAGCGCCAGCGTGCCTTCGATGGCCTCGGCCGGGTTGAACGGATGCTGCTCGTTCTCGGAGCGGCGGCCGAACACGCGCATATGGTCAACGACCCGTGCCGCCCGTTGCACCTGCGCATCGATTCGCTTGAGTTTGTCGGTCAGGTAATCGATCTGCACATCGCCGTTGCCCAGGCGCTTGAGCACGTTGACGATGGCCATGCGCATCACGTTCAGCGGCTGATTGATTTCATGGGCCAGCCCCGTGGCCATTTCGCCGAGGGTGGCCATTTTTGCGCTTTGGGTCAGTTGCTGCTGGGAGCGGCGCACTTCCGTGTTGTCACGGCCCACGGCCTGGACTTCGAGCAAACGGCCCTGTTCATCGAACACTCCTCGATCCGACCAGACCCACCAGGCGTGTTCCCGTCCCGGCAATTGCAGGTTGATTTCCGCAGTGCTGACCGGGAGTTCCGGGCTCAGTTGCCCGATCCGCTGAAGGAAGGCTTCCCGTTGTTCCGGCGACATCCAACTGCCCAGATTCACCCCGGGCAGTTGTTCGGGCTGGCATTCCAGATACGTCGCCAGCGGCCGGTTGCCAAAGCTCAGGGTCAGGTCCGGGCGATAACGGCAGATCATCGCCGGGGAATCTTCCACCAGTATTCGATAGCGTTCTTCGCTCTGTTTCACCGCCTCGGCCGCCAGGGTTGCTTCGGTGACGTCCAGCCACAAACCGACGGCTTCCACCGGCAGGCCGAGGTCATCGCGCAGTAGCTTGGCTTCGTCGAGCAGCCAGTGATAATCGCCGCGACTGTCGCGCAGTCGATAGCGGGCGCGCACCGAGCCCTGACGTAACAACTGTCGGGTGCGTTCGAAGTAGCGCTCGCGGTCTTCGGGGTGAACCCGTTCCACCAGTGAGCCGTTGCTGATATCGGCCAGGTTCCAGCCCAGCAGCGGCAGCAGGCTGTCGCTGAAAAACGTCGGTTGCAGCGCCCCTTCGACGTAGCGTTGCACGTAGATCACCGCCGGTGAACTGGCGATCAGATTGTCCAGCCGCGCATGGGCCGCGGCGGCGTGTTGCTCCTGGTTCTTGATGTCGCTGATGTCGAGCATGAACCCCACCAGACGACGGTTTTGGCCGATGCCCAGGGCCTGGCCTTGCAGGCGATACCACGCGGCGCTGTGTGGCGCGTCGGGGTGATGCAGGCGCACGCACGAGACGAATGTCGTGCCTTCGTCGCGCAAGGTTTGCAGGTGGCTGCGCAGTTCTTCGCGGTCGGCAGGGTGGACCTGATCCAGCCAGTCGTGCAGCGGCAGTCGGCTGCTCGCCAAGTGCAAGGTATTGGCCAGCGACGGCGCCAGTTGCACCTCGGCCTGCGCGCTGAAAAGTTCCCACCAACCGGTACCGAGCAAGGCTTGCAACGACTCCAGCCGCTCCAGTTGCAAGTGATGCCAGTGTTCGCGCAAACGCTCCAGCAACGGGCCGGCGAGGGCGGCGCACAGTTGCAACCAATCGCGCTCGCTCAAGTCCGGCGCGTGTTGTTGCACCGGGTAGAAACCGCAGAGCAGCCAGGCGACCACACCCTGGGCATCGTGATAGGGCACGGCCAGGCCCTCGGCATTGCCGAACGTACTTTGCAGGCGTGGATGCTCAGTGAGGGTCATGCGCTGGGGCGCGGAGCCGCTCAAGCTGTCGAGGCCGGCGCCAAGGTGTTGCCCGGTCTGCCACAGCGCCGGGGCATCGAAGGCGGCAAATTGCTGGTGAACCTGCCAGCCTTCTTCGTGCTCGTCGAGCAAGGCCACGGCGAGGCACGGGATGTGGAAGCGTTGCGCCAGGCCTTGCAGTTGTTCTGTCAACACCTCGGGCAGGCGCGTCAGGCTGCACAAACGCAGTTGTTCGCTGATCTGCGTCGCCAGGAACTGGCAGTGTTCGCGGCTGCGCGCTTGCCGGCGCTCGAGTAACAAATCGCCGATGTCCATGAGCTGTAACAGCCAGGTGTCGGCCAACGGCTGGACCCAGCCGCGCAAGTGCAGGGGCTGGCCGCTGAGGCTGAAAAAATCCAGGTCCAGGCTCTGTCCCTGCCAGTCCTCAGGCTTGCCTTCGGCCACCAGGATGCTCTGCGGCATGAGGTAGTCAAGCAAGTGTGAGGTTTGCCCGGTGGGCATTTGCTGGGCCAACAGATGGCGCAGCGGACCGGTCAAGTGCAGCACCTGGCCCTCGGCATCCAGATGCACCTGCAAACCGATGCCGGGCATGCTCAGGGGCTCGGACGCGGGTGAGGAGGCCGGCGATTGGCGATTGAGCAGGCGCCCGAACAGCGTGTCTCCGGAACTCAAAATTGCAGGCTCGAACTGGCCGTCAGATTGGCCGGCAGATTGGGCACCGCGCCGATGCCCGGCAACACCAGGAACGGGATCACCTGATTCAACTTGGCGACTGGATAGGTGATGGTGACCTTGAGTACTCCGCCGCTGTAAGTAGCCGCGGTGTCGGTGGCCACATTGAAATTCAGGGCAGCGGGAATCCACGTCAGTTGCCGGGCCAGTTCGGTGGTCGCCAGGGCGGTGACGGCAGTGTTGTAGTTGGCGGTGCCTGGGTCCAGCGCTACGCTGCGGCGCACCGCCTCGGCGGTCGCCTGGTTGAATGACTGCATCAGCAACAGCGGCAGGCTGTAACTCACCAGCCCATAAAACACGGCAAAAAAGATCACGAACACCAAGGCGAACTCAATCGCGGCGGCGCCTTTTTGCTTGCGGGGGAGGCCTGCTTTCATGACTGCGTCTACCCTGACAATCACTGCGTAATATCAGCATAGAATCATTCAGCCAAAACGGACGGTTTTTACCGGATGCAGAGCCTTGTCTTGATTATCTGGCTGGCGCTGTGCGCCGTGCAGGATGCTCGCCAGCGCCACATTGCCAACGCCTTGACGTTGGGCGCCGGCGGGTTGGCCCTGGCGTATTTGTTATGGACCGGCAACACGTGGCTGGGCGCGGGGGCAGAGCAGGGCGGCTGGGCGGTGTTGCTGGCGTTGGCCTTCACCTTGCCGGGCTACGTGATGAAGCGCATGGGCGCCGGCGATGTGAAATTAATGACAGCTTTGGGCTTGGCGACAGACGGTATGCATCTGCTCGGTGCGTTTATCGGTGCCGGGCTGGCCAGTGCGTTGTGGTTATTGATTGCGCCAAAAGTCTGGCTGCATATGAGTCAAGGACTTAGGCAGCGTCTTCGGTATTTTCGCCACGAAGTGTCAAGGAAGCAGCCTTACGCACCGTTCGTGCTGATAGGCATGGTGTGTACGCTCCTTTGGATCCATTAGTCGCAACAGGCCACTAGTGCTATGTACATAGTCGGAAAGTGCGACTACTTTCAAATTAGAGTAGTTATACAACAAGCGGCTATTAGTACAGGAATGGTCAGCTTTCGGCCTGGGCATGGAGTAGCACGTGAACAAGCTTACGTCCGCAGTAAAAGTCCTTGTGGTCGACGATCAGCCTCTGGTCGTCGAAGAACTGTGTGAGTTCCTGGAGAGCAGCGGTTATCGCTGTGTGCCGTGCGAGTCCAGCACCCAGGCGCTCGAGCGCTTCACCCAAGACCCGGACATCGGTCTGGTGCTGTGCGATTTGCACATGCCGGACATGGACGGCATCCAACTGGTGCAGGAGCTGAAACGCCTGTGCGGCCGGCACCGGGCGTTCGAGGCGATCATGCTCACCGGGCGCGCCGACAAGCAGGATGTGATCAAGGCCTTGCGCGCCGGGATCGCCGATTACTATCAGAAGCCGATTGATCTGGATGAATTGCTGGAAGGTTTGCAGCGCCAGGAAGTGGCGTTGCAGGAGCGGCAGAAAGATGTGCAGCTCGGGCATTTGAATCAGAAGTTACAGTACTTGTCCGAGTCGATTGACGACCTTTACCAGGATCTGGACCGGGTGCGCCGCGCACCGCGTTCGTCGGCGTTGCTGGGTACTGACAACCGCGAGCCGAGTGAGGCGGAGCGGCAAGAGATCCCGGCGATTTTCAATCAGCTGTCGCCCCGCCAGCTCGATGTGGCGCGGTTGGTGGGCAAGGGCCAGACCAACTATCAAATTGCCTGTGAGCTGGGGATTACCGAGAACACGGTGAAGTTGTACGTGTCCCAGGTGCTGCGCCTGACCCACATGCATAACCGCACGCAATTGGCGTTGGCCCTGTCGCCGAGCAATTCCGGGTTGCGCCAGCGTGTGACCGCGCACTGATAGAGGCCGAGCGCGCAGAGGCAGTGAGGGAGCAAGCCCCCTCACTGCCGCGCCTGGCGGTTACCCAGGCTTGTGGTTGTCCAGCACGCGATTGACCGCTAACTCACCCATCAAGATCACCCGATGCAGCACCAGCATCGTATGGCGTCGCTCGCCGTCCGTTAAGTCGACGAGATCGTTGACCATCTTGCGGGCTGATCCCAACGCCTCGCTGGCGTCGACCAGCAACGTTTCGTCATCCACCGCTGCGTCGATGGTGTAGAAGTTGTTGGGCTTTCGGGGCGGTATCTGCGTTTTCGTCGCCCCGGGGTTGAGGTAGAAGTTGAGCGCGCGGTCGGCCGCCAATTTCATTTTCTTGGGATCAAGATCGAAAGAGGCGTCGTAGGGTACTGGACCGGTGTTCGGGGGGTTAGGCGTAACTTTGAACATTGTTAGAACTCCGTCGCAAATCTCAAGGAGCCATCACCCTCGCTACCAAACGAATGGGTGGCGGCCATGCATGGGTTGGTAGACCGGTCGCGACAGAAAACCCGGCGCTCACGAATGAGCCCCACGCATGACCACCATATAAAGCGAGTCCCAACAACAGGGCTGCATAAGGTGTTGCCATACGACTGTCACGACGGGCTACCAAACCCGATCACTGTTTTGCAGTGACCCGGAAACGATATAGCCCACCCCACAGCCGCACAAGCCGGCGGATTCTGGCTTACGCGTAGGCAACGACGCAAGGCGTTGTAGCCGTTTATGACGTAACACTGGGTGTCTATAAACGCTCACGAAAAAACTGTTTAACCGTGGCAAAAACCGAACAACATCGAGCCCGGTGTCTTTGCCACCACACTCTTGAAGCGATAGCAGGAACTCACTATTCCCCCGACCCACTGTCGACTTTCCCGCCCTCATCCTGATCAAAGAACTTCGGTATCTCATGCAGGTAGCTTTTCAACCAGCGCTGCATGCTCAGTTCGCGCTCGGTCGCGGTTGCGGTTTGCAACTTAAGCGAGGCCACCGTGTTGCGGCTTTGCAGCTGCAACCAGCCTTCGGTTTCCTGTTGTTGCGGCGACGCGGGGCCGGCGTCGATGGCGAATGCGCCCAGTGGCAGGGTCAGCAGGGCGAGGCCGCACAGGGTGGTTTTTTTCATCAAGGACCTCGTCTATTGAAGGGGCGATGCAGTGACGGCGGCGACCTGCGCCGCCACAGTTGGCGCAACCTTGCCCGGCGCCTTGAGTCTTTCTGCGCGAGCCTGGGCCTCAGTCACTTGCGCCGGGCTCAGGCCGACACGGCTGACCAGTTCGGCGGCGCGGCTCCAGTCGTCCTGGTAGATCAACAGTGTCACCAGGTTCACCGCCGCCAATTGGTCGCTCTGTTTCAATTCCATCGCGGTGAGAAATTCGAACTTGGCGTCTTCGACCCGCAGTTGATTGAGGTAGACCACGCCCAGGTCGTTGCGGATTTTTTCGTCGGTGGGCGCCAGGCGTGCGGCCCGTTGCAAGTGGGCCTGGGCTTGACCGTTATCGCCATTGGCCGCGGCGAGTTGGCCCAGGCCATGTTCGGCTTCGGCGGCCATGCAACTGCCGAGCAGGCTGCGGTACAACGGCTCGGCTTCGTTGCGGCCCAGCAGCCGATAGACCTTGGCCTTGCGCAAGCGCACGTCGGCCAGGTTGTCGGGCAGGTTTTGCAGGTTGGCCAGGCTGGCGTGCAGTTTGCCGTCCTTGGCCATGTCGTCGGCCAGGTTCAACGACAGCTGTTGCTCGGAGCTGGGCTTGCTGCAACTGGCGCTGTTGGTCAAGGCGCTCCACGGGTCCTGCCCGTTGCTCGCGCAGCCACCGAGCAACAGCAGACTCAAACCGGCCATCATCGCTTTCATCACATTCCCCTCAAGAAGCAAAGGCCCGGGCCAGGGCGGTGAAGCCCGGGCCGGCCAGCACGATCAATAACGCCGGGAAGAGGAACAGCATCATCACGACGGACATTTTGGCGGACATCTTGGAGATGTATTCCTGCAAGCGCGTCAGGCGCCGGTCATCGAGCACCCGTTTCAGCGCCAGCAAGGATTTCATCGCGCCGCCGCCCTGGTGGATCAATTGCTGGAGGATCACGCAGGTGTCGCTGAACTCATCCACCGCCAGCAACCGACTGGCCTTGTTCAGTTCCTCGCCCAACTCCAGGCCTGAGTCGACCCGGGCCAGCACCAGGCGCAACTCATGGGTCAGCGCCGGCAGTAAATGTTTGCCTTCGATGCTCAACACCCGCAGCGCCTGTTCCACCGCCATGCCCGACTCAAACAAAATGCGCAGCAACGGAATGAAGGTGGAAATCTCGGTCGCCAGTTGTTTTTGCCGGTGTTGCGCGGCCGCGACCAGCAAGCGTTTGGGCAGTAGATAACCGATGCCGGTGGCGAAGGCCGGGGCGATCCAATGGTTGTCCTGGTCAGGGAAAAATATCCCCTGGATCAGCAACGTCAGCGCCAGCGCCAGTACCGGCACGCCGACCTGGAACGCCGCGAACAGTGAGCGCCGCCGCGCACTGCGCCAGCCCAGACGGTTGAGCAAGACTTGGGTTTCAGTGTCCAGTTTGACCGAGCGCTGACCGATCCGGCTGTTGCCCAGCACTTGCAGCCAACGGCTGAAGCGATGCCGGTCCGGCGTTTTTCCATCCAGCCGCCGCGTCACTTGGCGCACCCGGCGTTGTTGGTCCAACAGGCCGGCGAACAGCAACACAACAGCGGTGAGCAGTAGCAGTGCGCTGATCAGCAACGGAATGTTCATAGGCTGCGCAACATGCGCCACAGCGCCAGGCAACCCACCACCTGCAAACCGAACGCGGTGGCGAGCATGATCTGCCCCGAACCGTCGTGCCACATGGCGAGCAGGTATTGCGGGTTGGACAACAGGAAGTAACCGGCAAGGCTGATCGGCAACCCGGCGAGGACGATCGCGGTGACGCGGGTTTCACCGGTCATGGCGCTGAGCTGACGCGCGGCCTGGTCACGTTCGCGAATCATCTTGATCAGGTTTTCCAGCAGCTCGCTGGCGTTGCCGCCGTAGCGGTGATTGACCTTCAGCCCCAGCGCGAACAGGCGAAACTCCTCCTGCTCATACAGCTCGGCGAAGTCTGACGCGGCATCCGGCAGGCTGACTCCCAACTGCACGTTACGCCGGACCCGGCTCATGGCGTTTTTCAACGGGTCTTCGGCGGCATCGATACCACCGAGCACGGCATCGGCCAGGGTGCGTCCGGATTTCAGGCTGCGCACGGTATGGTCGAGCAACTGCGGCAATTGTTCGATCATGCGCTTGAGCCGGCGCTGGTAACGCCAACCGACGTACAGCCGCAGGAGCAACGGCGGCACCGCCAGCAACACCAAAAGGCCGGGCCAGCCACCCAGCGCAAAACCGATCACGATACCCAGCGCCCACAGCAGCAACCACACGCCGAGGCGTTCGGTGGGGCGTCCGAGGCCGGCGCGCAGAAAGGCCCGCTCCAGGCCGACCCACGACGACTTTTGCACCAGCAATTGCGGCTGCCCCTGGGTCAGGCGACCGATGACCCTTTCGGTGGCGGTCTGGCGTAATCCGCGCTGGAACATCCGCGCCGATAACCCGAGCAGCGTCAGGCACACCAGGATGAGCAGCAGCACCTTGAGCATGCTCGGGCCCTCAGTTCGGAAACTGAATGAGCGCCGACTCGCGGCGCAATTTGTCGCCGGCGGGGTTGATCGCCTCGCGCAGAAAGCCGAAACCGGTACGCCGGTCGAGGCGGAATAACGTGTTGGTCACGTAGACGTCGTCGCGCACGCCGACCACCTCCACCACCTCACTGACACAGCGCCGGCCATCGGGCAGACGGGTCAACTGGATTACCACATCCAGTGCCGCGCAGATCATCTGGCGCAGGGTGCGCTCGGCGATGGTCCGGCCGGTCAGGCCCACCAGGGTCTCCAGGCGCAACAGGGCATCCTGGGCGTTGTTCGCGTGCACGGTGCTCATGGAACCGTCGTGGCCGGTGTTCATCGCGGTGAGCACATCGAGCACTTCGACGCCGCGAATCTCGCCGAGAATGATCCGATCCGGGCGCATGCGCAGGGCGTTGCGGATCAAGTCGCTGGACTTCACTTCGCCGTGGCCTTCGGCATTCGGCGGACGGGTTTCCAGGCGAACCACATGGGGATGGCCCAACTGCAATTCCGCGACGTCTTCGATCGTGACCAGACGCTCGTGAGGGTTGATCAACTGGCTGAGAATGTTCAGCAATGTGGTTTTGCCGGTGCCGGTGCCGCCGCTGATCAGGATGTTGCAGCGCTTGCCCACGGCGTCCTGAAAGAAATCGAAGATCGCCTGATCGATGGTCTGCATGGCCATCAGGTCATTGCTCTTGAGCATGTCCTTGCGAAATTTACGAATCGACAGGCACGGGCCATCGAGGGCAATCGGCGGAATGATCGCGTTGACCCGACTGCCATCAGGCAGCCGCGCATCGACCATCGGTGAGGACTCATCGAGCCGTCGCCCGAGTGGCGCGAGGATCCGTTGCATCACCCGTTCAACGTGGTGGGCGTCGATAAAACGCAGGTCACTTTGATGCAGCACGCCTTCGCGTTCGATGAAGACCCGGTGTGGACCGTTGACCAGAATCTCGGTCACCGCCGGGTCGCGCAACAGGACTTCGAGCGGACCGAAACCGGTGAGTTCGTCGACGATTTCTTCGGCCAGGCGTTCCATTTCATAGCGCGATATCGCCAGGTGCAGGCGGGCGATGTACTCGGCGACCTTGTCGGTCACGAACTGCGACAGCACGGGTCGCGAGCCTTCCAGCAGGTTTTTCCCGGACTCCTCGATGGCGTCGATGATGTAGCGATGCAACACCAGTTTCAGGCCTTCGTGGTCACTGTTGCCGACCGGTCCGCGCTGGGGCGCGCCGAACAGTTTTTCGCCGCTCATGGTGTACCCCTCAGGCGGTTGAACCAGCCGGCCTTGGGTTTGGCCAGGCCTTCGGAACGTTTTGCCAGCCGTTCGCCGAGGGTGCGCAGGCTCTGGGTGAGGACTTCGCGGGGGGCAAACTGGAACAGCGTCACGCCCTGGTTCTTAGCGTTGAGCCGCACTTCGGGGCTGTAGGCGAGGACGGCAATGACCTCAAGGCCGAAGCTCTTGCCCAGGGTCTCGGCGTCCGGGGCGACGCTGCGCAAATAGCGGTCCACCAGCAGCCGTGCGTGATCGAGTTTCATGCCTTTTTCGCGCCACAGATTGAGCACTGCCAGGTTGCGCCGGCAGTCGAGCACGTTCTGATCGGTGTACCACAGCAATTTGTCGCAGTGGCTGACAAAGGTGCGCAACGCTTCGCTGTCCGGCTGGCCGGTGAGGTTCACCACAATGTGCTGGAAGTGTTGGCGCAAGGCGCTGAGCAGCATGTACAACTCGGCGGCGCTGGTGTGTTCCAGCGGCTCGTCGCTGCTGGCGTAAGCGAGGATGCGCAGCCCGGCCTCGGCACTGGTGAAGGCGCTGTCGATCAGCGTCGCGTCGAGGCGCCGCAAATGCCGCAACGCGTCGCCGAAGTGGAATGAACTCTCAAGGCCGAGCAAGGCCAGGCTGTCGCCGCGGGGCAGGCCCAGGTCCAGCAGCAGGGTTTGCTGCCCGCTCTTCTGCACCACTTGCGCCATGTGATTGGCCAGCAGCGCGCCGTCAGCGTTGCTTTGCACGCCATACAGCACTGTCAGGCCACCGAGTTGCGTGTTGGGTGCCACCGGCGGCAGGCGTTTGCTCAAGCGTCGCACCAGCCCGGCGACCTCACTGGAACGCGAGCCATAAGCGACGAAATCCCGCGCCCCGGCACGCATGGCGTTGAGCACCAATTGGTTGTCCATGCCGTCGCCCAACGCGACCACCGCCAGCATCGGTTTGGCTTCCAGTGCGCCTTCGATCAACGCGCTCTGGGCCACCACGTGTTCACGGTCCAGGCCCACGAACACCAGGCTGGCGAAGGTCACGTCGACCAGCGCCAGCAACTCGTCAAGACTGCCGCCACCGGCGCTGACCACTTGCCCCAGCGGTGCGAGCGCGCCTTGCAGCCACTCAAGGTCGGTGCTGTTGCGGGTGATGGCGAGGAAGGTCTGGTTCAGGTTCTGGCTCATTGCGATAACCCGCTGCGTTTATCGAAATTGCCGTTTTCGAGGAAGTACAGGCGATACCAGTTGGGGTCGTAGTTGCGCAGTTTTTCCCCGGGCAGCGACGGCAATTGCGCGTTGGCCGCCAATGGCTGCACCAGGTGCGGGGTGACGATCATCAGCAGTTCGCGCTCTTCGCGTTTGATCGACGAGTTGCGAAAAAACGCGCCGATCACCGGGATGTCGCCCAGGCCGGGAAATTTTTCGACCTGTGACGAGTTCTGGGTGCTGATCAAGCCGCTGATAACGAAGCTCTCGCCATCGGCCAGGGAAATGCTGGTGTCGGTGCGGCGAATGGTGAACGCCGGCACGGTGGTGCCGCCGATGGTCACGCCGTTGTTGTAGTCCAGTTCACTGACCTCTGGCGCCACTTTGAGGGCGATGCGATCGCGGCTGACCACGGTCGGCGTCAGGGTCAGGCGAATGCCGAATTCCTTGTACTCGATGGAGTAGCTGTTGCTGTTGGCGCTGGGCACCGGGATCGGGATTTCACCGCCGGCGAGAAAACTTGCGCTCTGGCCGCTGATCGCCACCAGGCTCGGCCGCGCCAGGGTGTAGGCAAAGCCGCTGCCTTCCATGGCATTGATGATGGCGAGGAAATTACCGCCGCCAGCGACGATGTTGAACATGTCGTTGGCCAGGGGAATGCTCGGCACGGCGATGCGCGGGTCGAGGTTGCGCAGCGGCAACACGCGAGGGGTGACGGCGGTGTTGGGCACCGTGCCCGGCGAGCCGAACAGGAAGTTGGAGTTCTTGCCGTAGATCGAGGTGCCGGCTTCTTTCAGTTTGGTGCGGCTGACTTCGACGAAGCGAATATCGGTCTGCACTTGCGACGGCAGCAACGGGTCATCGGACGGCAAACGGGTGGCGCTGGTCATGGCCGCCGTGGCCTTGCCTTGCACGAATACCATGCTCTGGCGCGGTGCGCTGGCGCAGGCTGTCCAGACCATCAGGCTGGTAGCGCCGGGGGCCATGCCGGTGACCAGGAACGCCTGATTGCCGTTGACCCGCACATCGGCGATTTTCGGATCGCCCACCGCCACCCGAGTGATCGCCACCGCCGATTGCAGTTCTTGTTGCAACCCTTCACCAACTTCCAGCACCGCCGGCAACGGGCCCAGTGCGGCGCAATTGCCGACGGCCGCCACGGCGGCAGTCAGTGGCAGGCCGCTGAGCAAGGAGGCCCACAGCAGGCCTTGGAACATGGGCATGGAACGTCTGCGCATTTAGATGCGTCCTTGCTCGACTCAGGGGGTTTGTTGGGTGATTTCATTGCCGCGAATCACTTCCACACTCGGTGTGCGCGGTACGGCGCGACTGGCGGTGGCGAGCGGTTTTGGTGTCGGCGTCATGGCCAGTTGGTTGAACTGAATCAAGTCGCGATTGGCGCTGGCCAGGTTGGTTGATGAAGCGCTTTCACCGGCCCAGTAATGGGCCAGGCGTTTCTCTTCGGCGCTGCGTACTGCCAGGCGCAAGACCCCGGCCTGGGCGGCGAGCATCAGGCGACTCAGCAACGGTTCGGGCACCGCGAGCAGCACCGAACGGGCGCTGGCGCGCAGTTGATCCTGCTTCAGTTTGTCGTCGTTGCTGAGCCCGGGTCTGGCGGGTTGGCCGTCGTTGGTCAGGCCTAATTGTTCACCGATCCCGAGCACCCGCAGCGCCGGCACTACGACCTGGGCCGATTGCTGTGGGTTATTCACGTCCGAGCGCAGAAACAGCAGCACGTCGACATAGTCACCGGGGCTCAACTGGCCGCCGGCATTGATCACTTCATCCACGGCCACCGCGAGGGCGCGCTCGTCGGGGCGGATCATCCGTGCCAGTGCGCCACCGCTTTCGAAACTCTCATCGTTAAGCCAACTCCCGGCACTCAAGGCACGCCAGGGCGCACGACCGATCGCCTGATCGAGACGGCTCAAACTGCCGGCCGGCGCGTTACGCAGTTTTTCCAGGGCGACGTCGGCCGCGGTGATTTGCACAAACGGTGCGACATCGCGCAGCAACACCACCACCGGTTGGCGGGTAGGGTCTTCCTCGGGCGCGGCGGCCACGGCCGGTGCGCTGACCGTCACGACGTTGGGCGGCGCGACAGGCTCCGGGTCCGGCTGACGGCCCAGCACCAGGCCCCAGTAACCGGCAATGAGGGCGCCTACCAGAAATAATCCGGCCAGGCCCAAGGTAACGCGACTGTTCATGACGGCTCTCCCTTTCGCCGCTGCTTAATGACTCGCTACTTCCAACGAGATGACTTCGCAATCAGGCAGCTATGAACATGCAACTATTTCGCTATTTGACGGTAGCGCAGGTAAATCAAAACGCCATTAGCACTCTTTAAATATCGAACGAAAGTAGGAGGCTAAAGCGCCAAACGCTGTTTTTTAGTGTGATTTGTCGAGCTAATACTTAAGTGCTAATTCGTTCTTACAGTTGTTGGTAAAGCCTTTGCCGACAATGCTGATGCTGGCATAGGGGAATCATGTTGTGACCCTGCAACACCCGCAGTCATCAGGAGAAATGCCATGTCCTTCAAAGCAACCGCTCAGAAGATCAAGTCCGAACTTTCGTTCTACGTAAATCTGGTCAAGGACACCGAAGGGGCTTCGGGTATCGAGTACGCGATCATTGCCGGTATGGTGGCGGTGGCCTTGGCGGCTTTCGTTACACCGATCAAAACGGCGGTGACCACCATGTTCACCACCATTTCGGGTGCGCTCTGAATCCTCTCGATGCCAATGGACGGCCACTTGCCAATCTGCCAAAGGGCTTCTAACGTCAGCGCTTAGTCCACAGCGGGTACCGTCCTATGAACGCTTCTCAAAAACGCCAACAGTTGCTGCTGGTTGATGACGAAGAGGACGCGTTGCTGGAGCTGGCGGAATTGCTCGAGGGCGAGGGTTTCAGTTGCTTTACAGCCACCTCGGTCAAGCTCGCCCTGCATCATCTGACCCGCAACCCTGACATCGCCCTGGTGATCACTGACCTGCGCATGCCGGAGGAGAGCGGCATGTCGCTGATCAAGCGTTTGCGTGAACACACCTCACGCCAGCACTTGCCGGTGATCGTGACGTCCGGGCATGCGGACATGGAGGATGTCAGCGACATGCTGCGCCTGCAGGTGCTCGACCTGTTTCGCAAGCCGATCTATCACGTACGGTTGCTGGAAACCTTGAACAATCTGTTTCCGCTGCCGGCGACTCACCTGGTTAATCCTTGATCAACTAAATTTGACGCCATCACGTTGACATTTCAGTAGTGTCGAAATGATGGCTCGTGTACATTTGCCGCCCCCGATCAGCACCCTGCTGAGGGGACGGTAGGGATGCCTGATTAATTCGTCACCCTGCTGAAACTGCCATTTCAAGTTTCGGAAGGGACTCTCGATTGAATACCTCTTGCCTGCGCCGCTCGTTGTTGGCGTTGTCCGTGGCGACCGCCGCGTTTCAGACCTCTGCCGTTGAAGCGGCGGACCTCAATTACGATTTGAGCAATGGTTCGTACTCCGGCACTGGACAGACGTGGCGAGCCGCCACGTTGACCGGGAGTATCAACTTAGTAACCGCATCGCCTGGATTGGTTGATGCGGTGAACTTCCAGGCGCTGACCCTCCAGGAAAACCTGACCAACAAAGGCTCGATCCTCATTGACGGTCTGGAGTTCGCCCGCGGCATCTCGATCGGCAATGGCAGTGGTGCGACGGTGATCGGCGGCTCCCTGATCAATGACGGCTCGATCAAGATCAATGGCCTTGCCACTAGCGGGTCCTTGATGGGTATCGACGCCAGCGGCATCACGCTGACGAATTCGTTGGTCAATAGCGGCGAAATTACGGTCAATGGCATGCGCCCGATAGGGGTGCTGCTGTCCCACACCACGCTGACGGGGATCAACAACACCGGTTCGATCAGCGCCAATGGTGAAGGCGCGATGGCGGTGGATCTGGACCGCGCGACGCTGAGCAACACCGTCTTTAACGAGGGCAGCATCCGCGCCACCGGCCTCGACGCCGAGGCGCTGGCATTTGAAGGTGTGGTGCTCGCGCCCGGCAACCGGTATGCGGCCTGGAACCGCGGCACGATCTCGGGTGAGGCTTACGGCATCCATGTCAGCCTGCCCGTCGCGGGCCAGGGCGCCTTCAATTTTTATCAGGACGGCGGCCTCATCGAGGGCGGTACGGCCGCGATCCAGGTTGACGGTGGCGACAGCTATTTCTACTGGAATGGCGGCAACGTCAAAGGTGATCTGCTGGGCCTTTCGGGGGTGCTCATCGACGGCGACGTGAACTTCGATGGTTCAACCATCCGCTCGGGGTACGTCACGGTCGAGAGCGGCAAGCTGACGCTGATGCAACCGCACACCACGATCATCGGCGACTTCGACATGGAAGGGTCCGACTCGGTGCTGGAAATGTACCTGGGCAACGACACCAACCCCGCGTTGCCGGTGTTGAAGGTCACCGGCGACACGGATATCGCACCGGGTGGGCAACTGAAGTTGCTGGCGCGCTCCAGCGACTTCCGCATCAACGCGGGCGGCACTCGCTACACCTTGATCAGTTCCGGCTCATTGACCGGCGGTGAGAACCTGAGCGTGACTTCGTCCTCGGCCTTGCTGGATGTCAAAAGCTTTGGCGTGGAAGGCAACGACATCAAGGCCCTGGTGACGACCAAATCCGAAGCCGTGGTTGCACAAAATATCCTCAGCGCCGGCGGTACGCGCAACGCGGTTGGGGCCATTGGGCGTTTCTCGACGGCCGTCATGCCGTTGCTCGACGAGCAGGACCCGGTGTTCCAGGCCTTCGCCAACGCGGGCACTGACGCCGAGCTGGCGCAACTGTCGGAAAAACTCAGCCCGGACGTCAGCCGTGGCGTGTTGCATGCAACCACCAACAGCCAGACGCTGATGACCAATGCCATCCACGACCGCTCCAGCCGCGCCCGTACCGGCACCGGTTCGACGGACAAAGGTGTGTGGTTGCAAGCGCTGAGCAGCGATGCCAATCAGGACGAGCGCCATGGCGTGGCGGGTTATGACGCCGACAGCCACGGGATTGCGGTCGGTGCTGACGGTCAGTTGAATGCCGACACCGTCGTCGGCCTGGCCTACAGCTACCTCAAGAGCGATGTGAAATCCGATCTGGGCAGCAAGACCGATATCACCGGACATGCGTTGACCCTGTATGGCAACTGGACCCATGACAATTGGTTCGTGGATTCGTCGTTGATGTATGGCTGGAACGATAACGAATCGAAACGCTACATCGCCGGCACCCGGGCCAAGGGCGATTACGACAGCGATATCTTCGGTGTCAGCGCATTGGCCGGTTACACCTTCCGCTTGCAACCGAACCTGGTACTCGAACCTCAGGTGGGCGCGCGTTACGCCAACGTCGGCATGGATGCGTACCGCGAGAAGGGCAGTTCGGCGTCGCTGAACGTCGGCAGCCAGCGCTATGAAGTGGGCGAAATGGGCGTGGGCGCACGCCTGGCCGCAGCGTTCGATGTCGGCACCGGCAGCCTTGAACCTGAAGCCAAGGTCATGGCGTGGCACGACTTTATCGGTGACAAGACCGCGACCACGTCGGCCTTTGCACTGGGCGGCGATTCGTTCACTACGCGCGGTACGACGCCGGTGCGCGACAGTTACGAAGTGGGCCTGGGCGCCAACTATGTGATGGGCGCCTGGAGTGTCGGTGGGTCTTACAACTACGTGACCAGCACCGATTTCAACGCCGATTCCTTTACGGCGAAGGTGCGTTACGCGTTCTGATTTCAGACCGCGTTTTTGTTCATCGCGAGCAAGCGTGTTGCCTGCTCGCGATGGCCTCTACAACTGATAGCTGAAACTCACGCTATAGCGCGGTCGCCGGTTGAACGTATCCAGCGCCTCATCCGACATCGGCTTGGCCGCTTCCAGCGCGACGTTGTAGTACTTCGCATCACCAAACCGCAGCCCCACCGCCGCCGAAGACAAGTTGTTGCCCTGCACCGGCAACTGGTTGAACCAGGTTTTCGAGCGGTCCAGCACCACATAGGGTTGCAGCACCCGCAGCCAGTTTCCATCGCGGTTGAAGCTGTAGTTCACTTCGTACGCCACGCCCCAACCCTTGTCACCGGACGCTTGGTCGTCGGGGTAGCCGCGGCCGAAATTCTGTCCGCCAAACACCGCGCGTTCACTGTCGGGCAGGGTGTCGTCGCTCCAGTACAGCGCAGCCGAGAGCACGCCTTGCCAGTTGTCGAAGAACTTGTCGCTCTGCACCCCCGATAAGCGCAGGCGCAGGAAATCGAGGTCGACATCGGCACTGGTTTTCGCCCCCATGCCATCGATGCCCTGGTACACACCGCCACTGAGAATCCGCAGTTGCCGGGTGTCGGCCTGGCGCCAGTCGCTCTCGAAGGCGAGGGCACGGATGTCGGTGCGCACTTCGACGCTGCGCGGGTCGTCGACCACGTCGTAGCGGGTTTTGTCGTTGACCGCATACAGCCGCGCGCCGGCGCTCAGTTGTTCATTGGGCGAGGCGATCAGCGGGTGGCTGAAACCGATGGAGTAGCGATCGTTTTCCCGGTGCGGCTTGAGTTGCAGGCCATTGTCGAGCAGCACGTTGGTGCCCGGATCGGCGCGGTAGCGTGAGGCCGACAGACTCAGTTGCGTGCCTTCAGCGTTGAGGAACTGGCTGTAGTCCAGACGGTAGTAATGTTCTTTATCGTCCCCCGGCGGGAACAGCCCGCTGAGGCTCACTTGTTCGCCCATCGCGGTCTGGGAATTGCTACTGACCCCGAGCAAGGCCTGGGTGCCATTGCGACTGTTTTCGGTGGCGCTCAAGCTGCTGGTGAACGGTTTGCGACTGGCCTGCACCGCCAGGTACGCCGCGCCATCGGTGGTGCCCGGCGGCGGCACTTGCGCCTGCAAGGTCACGCCGGGAATGCGGCTCATCAAGGTGGTGTAGCGTTCGAAAGTCTTGCGCGTCAGCGGTCGTTCGGCCTGGAGCTTGGCCACCAGTTTGTCCAGCAGGCTTTGTACCCGGCCGAGGTCGCCCTGCACCTGGTAGCCCTTGATGTAACCCTCCACCAGCACCACCCGTGCCACGCCCTGGCTGAAATCCTGTTGCGGCAGGAAGGCGTAGGACAACAAGTAACCGTCCTGTTGGTAACGGCGGGTGATATTGCGGGTGGCTTCGATCAACTCGGCGAGGCTGGTTTCGTGGCCGAGCAACGGTTGATACAGCGCCGCCAATTCGTTGAGCGGGTAAATCGTCCCACCTTCGATCTGCACATTTTTGATCGTCACTTTAGTGCCCATCATCAACGGTTGCGCGGCCGTGGCGCCGGGTTCCGGTACTTGCAATGGTGCGGCTGTCGGGCGGTAGGCGTCGGCGGGCAGGTTCGGTACGGGGAGATTGCGGATGGTTTCGTTACTGTTGAGGAAGCTCGGAAGGGTATCGGCGAGAGCGAAAGAACTGACGGTCAGGCACAGCAGGGAAGCCATAACGCGCATAGGACACTCCATGGTCATATCGCGACATCCCGGGGCTCGTCAGCTGACTGAACCAGAACCGCAGGCTGTCTTGCTCCAAAAGAAAAAAGCGGAAGACTCATTCGAATCTTCCGCCTCCAACCAAGCGTAGGCGCTGCAGATAAGGCCGTCGAATCGGCCAGGTGCAATTCAGTGTTTAGTGTTCAGGCCTCCCAGCAAACCGCCGAGACCACCGGTGGTGCCGGTGCCGCCAGCGACCAGTCCACCGACGGCACCGACCGTGGCGCCGACCGTTGAGACCGTGTTGCCGACGGCGGCCACCACCGGGTTGGGTGTGGCGCCGGCCACGGTGCTGCCGACATTACCGACGGCCCCACCCACCTGAGTCAGCAGACCGTTGACCGGCGCACCGAGGCCGGTGGCGCCGCCCACTTGTTGGGTGATGTTGCTGACGCCGCTGGTGACCGGATTCAGCGCCGTGCCGATGGCGCCACCGACGCTGGCCAGGGGAGCGGTCGGGCTCAGATTGGGCGCGCTCGAGCCGCCTAATGCGCCGCCAATCGAAGCCACCGCGCCGCCAACGGCACCCAGGTTTACTCCACCGGCACTGACGACCGGATTGGTGTTGCCGGCGTTCAAACCAGCGCCGACATTTGCCACGGCACCGCCGACGGTTTGCAGCAGGCCGGTGTTGCCCAAACCGCCGGTGCCGGAACCCGAAGTGGTCAGCAGGCCGCCCGCCGTTCCCGTGGTCGTTGCCACGTTCGTCAGCGCTGTACCGACGAGGTTGGTCACCGGGTTGCCGTCGCCGGCGGAAGTCACTTTGCCGCCCAGCCCGCCAACGGCATTGCTGACGTTGCTCAGCAGACCGTTGACCGGATTGCCCAGGCCGGTGGTGCTGCCGACTTTGCCGGTCAGGCCTTCCGCCAGTGTGACGACCGGCACCAGCACCTTATTGCCGACGCCGTTGGTGACGGACCCCAGCGGGCCGGTGCTGGTGGCAATGTTCAAGGTGTCGCCGAGCATGGTGACTTTTTCACCGACGCCGTTGAGTACGGGGGTGACTTGACTGACCACGCCGCCGACCAGGGGAATGCTGCTGGTGGCGGTGTTGAGCTTGCCGCTCAGGTCCGACACGCCATTGCCAGCATCGGACACCACGTCGCCGACGACTGCCGTGGTTTTACTGAGGGCTTGCGGGTCGCTGCCCAATTTGCCCAGGCCATTGGCGAGATCGTCACCGACGGTGCTGACCACATTGCCGGTGGTCTTGGCCACGCTTTGCACCACACCGCCGACCACGGGCACCGTGCTTAGCGAGTCGCCGATTTGCCCGACGCCATCGCCTACGCCGCTGACGGTTTTGCCGGCATCCTGGACCAGCGTGCTGGTCACCAGTGGCGCAGGCCCGGCGGGATTGGTCGGGTTGGTTGGATCAGTCGGATCTGTCGGATTGGTTGGATTGGTTGGATTGGTCGGGTCGGTGGTGCCTCCTGTGCCGCCAGTCCCTCCGGTGCCCGCAGTTCCGCCCGTGTCGCCAGTCCCTCCGGTTCCCGCAGTTCCACCCGTGCCGCCAGTCCCTCCAGCCCCGCTCGTACCTCCGGTGTCGCCACCCGTTCCGCTGGTTCCGCCGCTACCCGTTCCTGCCGTATCCGCGGCACCGTCGGACGAGCTGCCGGACGTGCTGTGATGACCGCCACCGCCACTGCTGCAACCGGCCAAGCCGAGGGACAGGACCAACGCCAATGCTGTTGCCGACTTGCACCACACTTGAGTTTTCATGAGAGTGATTCCTTGCACCTGTTACAACGTTCGTTGTCTTCGATGGCTTGCCGATCTGTCGCCGGCAATGCCTTCGTCCGTTGTGCACATCACAATCCCAGGCGTGCTTTGAGGCCATTCTCAAGTTGGTATTAACCCGTTTATGTAAGGGCGTGCGGGTGCTGCCTAAGGGCTAATACCTTGGGTGTAAGTCGTGAGAGGAATTCTTTTTAAATCAATGGGAGCGGTTTTTTCACGAGGCAGGTGAAGGCAGGAAGAACACTTAAGTTATATACACAATTGACCATGGTTCCCCGGTAGCTGATCGTTCCCACGCTCTGCGTGGGAGTGCCTCAACGGACGCTCCGCGTTCGGCTCTGAAGGGACGCGGAGCGTCCCGGGCTGCATTCCCACGCAGCGCGTGGGAACGATCATCAGGTTCAGGCCACCGGCCGCCAATGCCCGACCATATGCTCGAGCTCCCCGGCACCAACCAACTGCAAATCACCACTGGACGCCGCCGCGCTGGCCAGCAACGTCACCTCGCTGGGCAAGCGCACCGGTTTGCGAAACTGCACCGCAATCTCGATGTTCGCCGTCGGTAGATGATCCGCCAGCGCTGCCAGCGTCCGCGCCTTGTTCCACAAGCCGTGGGCAATCGCCGTAGGAAAACCGAACAGCTTGGCGCTGGCCGCACTCAAGTGAATCGGGTTGTAGTCCCCGGACACCTTGGCATATTGCCGGCCAATGTCCGCCGGCGCTTTCCAGTGCGCCACTTCCGTCAGCGCCAGGGTCGTCGCCAACTCGTCCTCCACCGGCTCGCCATCGAGCTTGACCCCGCGACACAGCATCTGGCTTTCAGCCTCCCACAACGTGCCCAGTTGATCGTCCAGCGTCGTCACCAGATCGAACGTCGCGCCTTTGGCATGGGGTTGCAGGTTCTGCACTTGCACGCTGACCCGCGCGCGATGCACACCGCCCATGGGCCGCAACACCCGAATGCGATTGCTCAAGTGAATCAGCCCCAGCAACGGAAACGGAAATTCCTTCGCCGTGAGCAATTGCATCTGCAAGGCAAACGCGAGGATGTGCGGATAGGTTGGTGGCAGCAAGCCGTTGTCAGTAAAACCACAGACCTCGCGATACGCCGCCAGGCGTTTTGGATCGACGTCCAGCCAGCAGCGCAAACCCGTATCGGGCAGGGTGGTGCCGGTGATTTTTCGCCGCGTGGCCGCCCGCACATACAACCCGGGCAGGCTCGGTTCACGGTTGAGGGTGTGCCAGTCGATGATCATCGCTACGCTCCCAAAACACTTTGCCCACACACCCGCAACGCTTGCCCGGTAAACGCGCCGGTGCCCGGTTGCGCCAGCCACGCCACCGCTTCGGCGACGTCTTGCGGCAAACCGCCCTGGCCCAGCGAACTCATGCGCCGCCCGGCTTCACGCAGGGCGAACGGAATGTGCGCGGTCATCTGGGTTTCGATAAACCCCGGCGCCACGGCGTTGATGCTGATGCCGCGCTCGTGCAACAGCGGCGCCCAGGCCTGGGCCAGGCCGATCAGCCCGGCTTTGCTCGCGGCGTAATTGGTTTGCCCGCGATTGCCGGCGATGCCGCTGATCGAGGCCAGCAGAATCACTCGGCCGTTGTCGCGCAGGGTGCCGGCGTCGAGCAGGGCCTTGGTCAGCACTTGCGGCGCATTGAGGTTGACCGCCAGCACCGCGTCCCAGAATTCCGGGGTCATGTTGGCCAGGGTTTTATCGCGAGTAATGCCGGCGTTGTGGACGACGATGTCGACGCCATCGGGCAACTGTTCGATCAATTGCGCGGCGGCATCGTCGGCGCAAATATCCAAGGTAATGCTGCGCCCGCCGAGGCGCGCGGCGAGGGCTTCGAGATCCGCCTTGGCTGGTGGCACGTCGAGCAGGATCACCTCGGCGCCGTCCCGGGCCAGGGTTTCGGCAATCGAGGCGCCGATGCCGCGAGCCGCGCCCGTCACCAGCGCCTTGCGCCCGGACAGTGGCCGCGTCCAGTCTTCGACCGGCGTGTCGCAGGCGTTCAAGCGAATCACTTGGCCGGAGACAAACGCGCTTTTCGGCGAGAGGAAAAACCGCAGTGGCCCCTCCAGTTGATTCTCAGCGCCTTCGCCGACGTAGATCAGTTGCAAGGTGCCGCCGCTGCGCAGTTCTTTGGCCAGGGAGCGACTGAACCCTTCCAGGGCCCGCTGGACGCTGGAGGCGATCGGGTCGCTCAAGGACTCCGGCGCCCGACCCAGAATCACCAGGTGCGCGCTGTGGTCGAGATTTTTCATCAACGGCTGAAAGAACTCGCGCAGCTGTTTGAGCTGATCGGTTTGCAGCAAATGACTGGCATCGAACACCACGGCTTTGAGTTTCGGGCCGTGGCCGGGAATCCACGCGGTGGCCAGGGACGGCTCGGTGCCGTAGCTGTAGATCGCATCGGTCAGGCGGTTGGCGAAGGCGCTGACATTCTCGGTCAGCGGTCCGCCACCGATGAGCAATGCGCCCTCGACCGGCCGCAGGCGCCCGGCCTGCCAGCGTTCCAGACGCACCGGCGACGGCAGGCCCATGGCCCCGACCAGACGATGGCCGATGGACGAATTGGCGAAGTCGATATAACGGTCTGACATGGAACGCTCTCCGGCAGCTGGGGTTCAAAGTGTGGACCATGAATGGCGATCAGTCGTTCGATCTATGAGATAAGGCCTACGCTAGAACACAGGTGATTGATGTGTAGCAGGACTTTCGGGGAAATGCAGAACCTGTGGCGAGGGAGCTTGCTCCCGCCGGGGCGCGCAGCGGCCCCCTCGTTACCTGAAAAGAAGGGGACTGCTGCGCAGTCCAGCGGGAGCAAGCTCCCTCGCCACAGAGGGGATTGCGTTCACATCTAAATTTTTACAAGGAGCTTTTCATGACTCAGCTGCGCCGCGTCGCGATTATCGGCGGTAACCGTATTCCTTTCGCCCGTTCCAATGGGCCGTACGCCACCGCCAGTAACCAGGCGATGCTCACCGCAGCGCTCGAAGGCTTGATCGAACGCTTCAACCTGCACGGCCTGCGCATGGGCGAAGTGGCGGCAGGGGCGGTGCTCAAGCATTCCCGGGATTTCAACCTGACCCGCGAATGCGTACTCGGCTCGCGATTGTCACCGACCACCCCGGCCTACGACATCCAGCAGGCCTGCGGCACCGGTCTGGAAGCGGCGCTGTTGGTGGCCAACAAAATCGCCCTCGGCCAGATCGAGTGCGGCATTGCTGGCGGTGTCGACACTACCTCCGACGCGCCGATCGGCATCAATGAAGGTCTACGCAAAATCCTCCTGCAAGCCAATCGCGCCAAGACTACCGGCGACAAACTGAAAACCTTCCTGCAACTGCGCCCAGGCCACCTGATCCCGGAGTTCCCGCGCAACGGCGAACCACGTACCGGCCTGTCCATGGGCGAACACTGCGAGTTGATGGCCCAGACCTGGAACATCCCCCGCGCCGAGCAGGACCAACTGGCCCTCGAGAGTCATCAGAAACTCGCCGCGTCCTACAGCGAAGGCTGGCACAACGACCTGATGACGCCGTT
The DNA here is from genome assembly GCF_012935755.1 of Pseudomonas sp. ADAK2. Lineage (GTDB taxonomy): Bacteria > Pseudomonadota > Gammaproteobacteria > Pseudomonadales > Pseudomonadaceae > Aquipseudomonas. The sequence goes on along the minus strand of NZ_CP052862.1, from coordinate 3,647,748 downwards.
TCTCGGTCTGACCCGCGACAACAACCTGCGCCCGGACCTGACCCTGGAAAAACTTGCCTCGCTCAAACCCGCGTTCGAGAAAAGCGCCAAAGGCACGATGACCGCGGGCAACTCCACGCCGCTTACCGATGGCGCTTCACTGGTGTTGTTGGGCAGCGAAGAATGGGCGAAAGAGCGCGGCTTGCCGATCCTCGCCTATTTGCGCGATGGCGAAGCGGCGGCGGTGGATTTCGTCAACGGCGCCGAAGGGCTGCTGATGGCGCCGGTGTATGCCGTGCCGCGCTTGCTGGCGCGCAATGGCCTGACCTTGCAGGACTTCGATTACTACGAAATCCACGAAGCCTTCGCCGCGCAAGTGCTGTGCACGCTGAAAGCCTGGGAAGATCCCGAATACTGCAAAACCCGTCTCGGCCTCGACGCACCGCTGGGCTCCATCGACCGCAGCCGGCTTAACGTCAAGGGCAGTTCACTGGCGGCCGGGCACCCGTTTGCGGCCACCGGCGGGCGCATCGTCGCCAACCTGGCGAAGCTGCTGGACGCGGCGGGCAAGGGGCGCGGGTTGATCTCGATTTGTGCGGCGGGTGGGCAGGGTGTCACGGCGATCATCGAGCGCTGAGCCCACTGCCACAGGGAAATGTGTTTGTCAGGAAGGGAGAGTTGGCCTAACGTCGGCCCTATCTGCCGTCCTGCGACACAAGGCCCAGTAATGACGTCCAACGGACAACTTTCTCTCGAACGCTCGATCCCCGCCCTGACGGCATTACCGCGCCCTCTGTTCGCCCGCGCCGAAAGCCTCAACGCCGGCTCATGGACGCCACCTCATCGCCACGACTGGGTGCAGTTCTCCTACGCCATCAGTGGCGTGCTCGGCGTGCACACCGCCGAGGGCAGTTTCTTCGCGCCGCCGCAGTGGGGCATCTGGATTCCCGCCGATCTCGAACACCAGGTGGTGACCTCGATGCGCGCCGAGATGCGCAGCCTGTATGTGCGCCGCGAGGATTGCGCATGGGCGGACGAGCGATGTCGGGTGCTGGAAGTGACGCCGCTGGCTCGAGAGCTGATCAAGAGTTTCTGCCTGTTGCCGGTGGAGTATCCACAGGGCGACAGCCAGGAAGCGCGGCTGGTGAATGTGTTGCTGGATCAGTTGGCGAATCTGCCAGAAGTGGCGTTCTCGCTGCCATTGCCCCGGCATGAACGCTTGCTCGGGTTATGCAACGAGCTGATCGAGAACCCTGAGCTAAACGTGACGTTGCAGGTGTGGGCGGGACGCTTGGGCACGTCGGAGAAAACCCTGATGCGCTTGTTTCAGCGTGAAACCGGCTTGAGCTTTCGCGGCTGGCGCCAGCGCGCGCGGCTGTTGTCGTCGCTGAGTTTGCTGGAGGAGGGCGACAGCGTGACCAATGCCGCGCTGGCCTGTGGGTATGACTCGACGTCGGCGTTTATCGCGGCGTTCAAGGGGTTGTTCGGGTTTACCCCGGGGGAATTGTTTCGGCAGTAATTGTGGCGAGGGAGCTTGCTCCCGCTGGAGCGCGAAGCGGTCCCAATTCGGTCAACGCGGTGTATCAGGTATTTCGCGTTTTCCGGTTTGCGACTGCTTCGCAGCCGAGCGGGAGCAAGCTCCCTCGCCACAGGTATCGGTGCGGATCAGGTCCTGAACCGCCGAACCAACCCATCCAGCTCATTCGACAACCCGGCCAGGCTCTGGGAATCCAGGCGCGCCGAGTTCGCCAACTCCGCCACCAACTGCGCATCACCATGAATCTGGCTGATATGCCGATTGATGTCTTCCGCCACCTGATGCTGTTCTTCGGCTGCCGTCGCGATCTGCGTGTTCATATCGCGAATCACATCCACCGACTCACGAATCAGCCCGAAGCTGCTGCGCGCTTCGCCAATGCGCGTGACCGATTGCTGCGACACTTCCAGGCTCGCATGCATCTGCTGCGTGACCTGGCTGGTACGTTTGGCGAGGTTGCCGAGCAAACCGTCGATTTCCGCTGTGGAGTCAGCAGTCCGTTTCGCCAGTGCCCGGACTTCATCCGCCACCACCGCAAAGCCACGCCCTTGTTCGCCGGCCCGTGCCGCTTCAATCGCCGCGTTCAGCGCCAGCAGGTTGGTCTGTTCGGCAATCGAGCGAATCGTCCCCAGAATCGACTGAATGTCATTGCTGTCGCGTTCCAGTTGCTGCATCGACTGCGCCGACGATTCAATTTCCTGGCTCAAGCGATCGACGCTGGTGACCGCGGCATCGATCTGCTGCTGACCTTCGCGGGCCTGGCGCTGGCCGCTGTCGGCCGACTCGGCGGCCTGGCTGCATGAGCGGGCGACTTCGTTGGCGGTGGCGACCATTTCGTGGAACGCCGTGGACACCATGTCCACCGCTTCACGCTGGCGCCCGGCGGCTTCGGCCATGTCGCTGGAGACCCGGGTCGAGCTCTGGGAGGTGGCGAGAATTCGATTGGCGGCGCCGCCGATGCTTTGAATCAGGTTGCGAATCGCCGACAGGAACTGGTTGAACCAGTTGGCCAGTTGCGCGGTTTCGTCGCTGCCACGGATTTCAAGGTTCTTGGTCAGGTCGCCTTCACCTTGGGCGATGCCTTCCAGACCGCTGGCCACGCTGCGGATCGGCCGCACGATGACACTGGCAAAGCTGGCGCCGACGATGGCGAAAAACACCGCCAACACGGCGGCGATGATTGCGATCAGCCAAGTCAGTTGGGTGGCCGAGCTCATCACGTCGGTTTGCTTGATCAGGCCGATAAAGGTCCAGCCCAGTTGCTCCGACGGCCAGACATTGGCCATGTAGCGCTCGCCATTCAGCTCCACTTCCACCAGGCCTTTGCCGGCCTTGGCCAGTTGCGCATAGCCTTCGCCGAGGCTGCTCAGGGCCTTGAAGTTGTGCTCAGGCTGCTTCGGATCAACCAGCACGGTGCCGCTGTTTTCCAGCAGCATCAGGTAGCCGGTTTCGCCGAGCTTGATCTGTTTGACGATTTCGGTGAGCTGCTTGAGCGTCACGTCGATGCTGACCACGCCGCCGTTGCTGCCCAACTTGTTGTCGATGGTGCGCACGGTGCTGACGTAGGTCGCATCGTCCTGGGCCCAGTAATAGGCCTCCGTGCGAAACGGTTTACCCGGTTTGGCCTGGGCCGCCTTGTACCAGGGGCGCTGGCGCGGATCGTAATTGCTCAGTTTTGCGTCGTCGGGCCAGGACACATAACCGCCGGCCGCGGTGCCGACGATCGCGTAGGCGTAGGACGGGTGGCTGTTGCCCAGGTCCTGGAGGAAGGCGAAGACCTTTTTGTCCATCTCGCCCTGGGGGATGCTCTCGGCGTTGGCCGCCATGTAGGTCTTGAGGCTGTCGTCGGTGTTCTTGATCAGCGGTTGCGACGCCAGGTAGTCGACGTTCTGGCTGATACCGTCAAAGAACAGCTGCATGGCATTGCTGACCTGACGGATCTCGCGGCCGCTGCTGTCGACGAAATCGTCCTTGGCATCGCTGCGCAAGTTCAGCACGACCAGGGTGGCGACCAGCACCACGGGTAAGCAGGCGATGATTGCAAACGCCCAGGTCAACTTCTGTTTGATGTTCATCCGCGCTCCAGATTTTCTTGTTGGCCCACGCAGTGCAGATGACTCGCGGATTATTGGCAGCCGAAAACGGTGTAGAAGGGCTCGGTTCCTTGAGGGCGGCATCGTCTTTTTAGTCGGGACGATTGTCGGACAAATCCTTTTCTCTCTGAGGACTTCGGCCGAAAAAAGGGGAAATTGAGGCCCGTTGAGAAAAATCCGACAAATAGGAGGAATGCAGATGTCAGCTTCTGTCGTAAATGCCCTCGCATCCCTGCACCAACACGTGCCGGCGGGTCGGCTATGATCTTCAGCGGTCGCTGATAGGGGCGTGATTTTTCGGATAAATTCGGCACATTGTGTGCATCTGCAATGTTCATAGGTCGGCAACCCCTCCCCGAGTTGCGAGGATTGCCGTATAACGAATGACTTTCGCGTGTTTGGTAATAAAGGACCCACAATAAAAGCTGATGAAGACTCCAAAACGCATTGAACCCCTGATCGAGGACGGTCTGGTCGACGAGGTGCTGCGCCCACTCATGAGTGGTAAAGAAGCAGCTGTTTATGTGGTGCGCTGCGGTAACGAGCTACGTTGCGCGAAGGTCTACAAGGAGGCGAATAAACGCAGTTTCCGCCAGGCGGCCGAGTATCAGGAAGGCCGCAAGGTCCGCAACAGCCGACAGGCTCGGGCGATGGCCAAGGGCTCCAAGTTCGGCAAGAAAGAAACCGAGGACGCCTGGCAGAACGCCGAAGTGGCGGCCCTGTTTCGTCTGGCCGGTGCCGGGGTGCGGGTGCCCAAGCCGTACGACTTCCTTGAAGGCGTACTGCTGATGGAGCTGGTGGCCGATGAATACGGCGATGCCGCGCCGCGTCTGAACGACGTGGTGCTGGAGCCGGACCAGGCCCGTGAATACCACACGTTCCTGATCTCCCAGATCGTGCTGATGTTGTGTACCGGTCTGGTGCACGGTGACCTTTCGGAGTTCAACGTGCTGTTGACCCCGAGCGGCCCGGTGATCATCGACTTGCCGCAAGCGGTCGACGCAGCGGGCAACAACCACGCGTTCACGATGCTGGAGCGCGACGTGGGCAACATGGCGTCTTACTTCGGGCGGTTTGCGCCGGAGTTGAAAAAGACCAAGTACGCCAAGGAAATGTGGGCCCTGTACGAAGCCGGCACCTTGCACCCGGCGAGCATCCTCACCGGCGAGTTCGATGAACCGGAAGAGCTGGCCGATGTGGGCGGCGTCATCCGCGAAATCGAGGCGGCACGCCTGGATGAAGAGCGCAAGCAAGCGGTGCGCGCAGCCGATGATGCGCCACCGAGCAAAACCGAAGAACCGCCTCCACCGTGGATGCAGTGATCGGTTGACGAAAAACCCGGTTTAGGCCGGGTTTTTTTGCAAGACACGCAACACCCCGTAGGGATCTAAAACACCTCTCACACTCAAGGATTGAATGTGAACTCCACCCGCAATGCCCACCTGATCATCACTGCCCGCCTGATCTCCGATTTCGGCGCGTTCCTCAACATGGTCGCCCTGGTCACTTACGTTTATGTCCTCAGCAACAGCGCGATGAGCGTGGCGATCTTCCTTGCCAGCCGCGTGTCCGGGGGGATTTTTGCCAGTCTGATTGGCACTCCGTTCTACCGTCGCGTGGCCGGGCGCCTGCCGCTGATTGCCTTCGATTTATTGCGCGCCGGGGTGCTCGGTTTGCTGCTGATTCTGCCGGTGGCCCAGCAAGCGTTGCTGCTGCCGGTGATTGCCTTCGGCCTGGGCTTCGGTAATTCGATGTTCGCCATCGGCCTCAACAGCCAGTTGCCGAACCTGATCGACCGCGAACACTTGCTCAAGACCAACGCCTGGATCACGTCGGCAGCATCCATTGCCATGGTCGCTGGCAGTCTGGTGGCGGGGCTGGTGGTCGCGGCGTTTGGCTTTGAAGCGGTGTTCGCGCTGAACGTGGTCACTTACCTGCTGGCGGCGTTGTTGATTGTGCCGTTGCGTTTTCACACGGTAGCAACGAGCACTGAATCAAAAAGCGAGCGCGGAGAATGGTCAGCCTTGCTGCAAGGTTTGCGCAGCGCCCCGGTGTTGGCGGCGATGCTCGCGGTGGCCATGGCAGATACGTTGGGCAGCGCGGCGCACAACGTCGGTTTCCCGATCATCTCGCGGCTGCTGACGCCAGAATCCGCCAGCACCACGCTCGGCCTGATGCTGGCGGTGTGGGCCAGCGGCAAACTGATCGGCGCGCGGATTGCCAGTCGGCTCAAAGGCTCGGACAACATCAACCTGGAACGACGTTTTTTCTATGGCGTGCTGTTGATGTCCTGCGGCTTCATCCTGATGTTCCAGCAGCAGACGCTGTACGGTCTGCTGCTGTTCTCTTTGCCGGCCGGGTTGGGCGATGGATTTTCCGAAGTCGGCCTGATGTCGCGCCTGCAACGGGAGCCGGATCACCTGCGCCTGCCGATCTTCAGTTTCCTGACGTTGCTGCAAATGACCGGTTTCGGCATCGGCATGCTGATCGCCGCGCCGTTCTATGCCTGGTGGACGCCCGGCGCGGTGGTGCTGTTGTTCCATGGCATTCCCCTCACCACGTTGCTGGTGGTAAAGGGTTTGTCCTTCAGGCGCGGGAAGGTGCAGCGCAGCAACCCGACGCCAGCTCCTTGAGAATCGGGCAGTCGGGGCGATGGTCGCCCTGGCAGTGCTCGACCAGGTCCTGCAAGGTGTCGCGCAACTGGCCGAGTTCGCGGATCTTCTGGTTCAACTCGTCGATGTGCTGACGGGCCAGGGCCTTCACGTCGGCGCTGGCCCGCTGGCGGTCCTGCCATAAGGTCAGCAACTTGCCGACCTCTTCCAGCGAAAACCCCAAGTCACGGGAGCGCTTGATGAACGCCAGCGTGTGCAGGTCGTCATCACCATAGACCCGGTAGCCGCTGTCGGTGCGATGGGCGGCCTTGAGCAAGCCGATGGACTCGTAATAACGGATCATCTTCGCACTCAGGCCACTGTGGCGGGCCGCTTGGCCGATGTTCATCGGTTGTCCTCCAGATCCTTGGGTTTCCAGGTTTTCAACAGTAGCGCATTGCTCACCACGCTGACGCTCGACAGCGCCATCGCCGCGCCCGCCAGCACCGGGTTGAGGAAGCCGAACGCCGCCAGCGGAATGCCGATCAGGTTATAGACGAAGGCCCAGAACAGGTTCTGGCGGATCTTCGCGTAGGTCTTGCGGCTGATCTCCAGCGCCGCTGGCACCAATCGTGGATCGCCGCGCATCAGGGTGATCCCGGCAGCGTGCATCGCCACATCGGTGCCACCGCCCATGGCGATGCCGATATCCGCCGCAGCCAGGGCCGGGGCGTCGTTGATGCCATCGCCGACCATCGCCACCACGCCGGTTTTCTTCAGCTCGGCGACGGTGGCGGCTTTGTCCGCTGGGAGGACTTCGGCGTGCACATCGCTGATGCCCAGCGCTTCGGCGACGACTTTGGCGCTGCCACGGTTATCGCCGGTCAGCAGATGGCTGCTGATGTTTCGCGCGTTGAGCTGCTGCACTGCTTGCAGGGCGCCGGGTTTGAGGGTGTCGCCGAAAGCGAAGAGGCCAAGGACGCGGGGCTCGGGGCTTTGCTCGATCAACCACGACAAGGTCCGGCCTTCGGTTTCCCAGGCTGTTGCGGAGTCGGCCAAGGAACCTGCGCTCAACGCGCTTTCTTCCAACAGACGACGATTGCCCAACGCCAAGCGACGACCGTCGAGTGTGCCGGCGATGCCGCGCCCGGTCAGCGATTGGCTGTCGGTGACGTCGGCCACGTCCAGCCCGCGTTCGGCGCAGACATCCAGAACAGCCTTGGCCAATGGGTGTTCGCTGCCCCGTTGCAGCGCACCGGCCATTTGCAGCAGGGCGGCTTCGTCACCGTCCAGTGCACTCAAATGCGCGATACGCGGCGCACCGGAGGTCAGGGTGCCGGTCTTATCGAAGACCACGGCGCTGACTTCATGGGCGCGTTCCAGTGCTTCGGCGTCCTTGATCAGAATCCCGTAGCGCGCCGCCACGCCGGTGCCGGCCATGATCGCTGTCGGTGTTGCCAGCCCCAAAGCGCAAGGACAAGCGATCACCAGCACCGCGACAGCATTGATCAGCGCGGTTTCAATCGGCGCGCCGTACAGCCACCAACCGATCAAGGTCGCCAGGGCCAGCACCAACACTGTCGGCACGAACACCTGGCTGACTTTATCCACCAGTTTCTGGATCGGTGCCTTCGCGGCTTGGGCGTCTTCGACTAGACGAATGATGCGCGCCAATACGGTTTCGGCGCCGAGGGCCAAGGTGCGTACCAGCAAGCGGCCTTCGCCATTGATTGCGCCGCCGGTGACTTTGTCGCCGGGTTGTTTCGGCACCGGCAGGCTTTCGCCGCTGATCAGCGCTTCGTCGGCATGGCTCTGGCCTTCCACCACTTCGCCGTCCACCGGGAAACGTTCGCCAGGCTTGACCATCACCAGATCATTCAGGCGCAAGGCGCTGATGGCGACGTCTAGTTCACGGCCGTCGATCACCTGAATCGCCCGTTCCGGACGCAGCGCTTCCAGTGCGCGAATGGCGCTGGCGGTCTGGCGTTTGGCGCGGCTTTCCAGGTATTTGCCCAGCAGCACCAGCGCGATGACCACTGCCGAGGCTTCGAAATACAGATGCGGCATGCGCCCGGCGGCAGTCGCCCATTCGTACAAACTCAAGCCATAACCGGCGCTGGTGCCCAGGGCGACGAGCAAATCCATGTTGCCGGCACCGGCGCGCACGGCTTTCCAGGCAGCGACGTAGAAGCGTGCACCGAAGATAAATTGCACCGGTGTGGCCAGGGCAAATTGCGCCCAGGCCGGCAGCATCCAGTGCACGCCGAACGGTTGCAGCAGCATCGGCAACACCAGCGGCAAAGCGAGGGCGATGGCGGCGAGCAGGATCCAGCGTTCACGTTGCAGGCGGGTTTGTTGATTATCGGTGGGGTGTTCGACTTCCCAGACACTGGCGTTGTAGCCGGCCTTGGTCACGGCGGCGATCAGGATTTGTGGGGCGATCTGGCCGAGCAATTCGAGGTGGGCGCGTTCGTTGGCCAGGTTGACGCTGACGCTCTTCACCCCCGGCACCTTGGTCAAGGCGCGTTCGACCCGGCCGACGCAGGAAGCGCAGGTCATGCCGTCGATGCTCAATTCCAGACTTTGCTGCGGCACGCTGTAACCGGCTTGCTGCACTGCGTCCATCAACGCCGGCAAGCTGTCGCTGGGGGCCTGGATGCGCGCCTGCTCGGTGGCGAGGTTGACGCTGACGGCAGTGGCGCCGATGACTTTGCTCAAGGCACGCTCGACACGCCCGGCGCAACTGGCGCAGGTCATGCCGGCAATCGGCAGATCGAAAGTGGTGGATTCGGACATCGGTCACGCTCCCTGTAGAAAGTGCCTACAGGATCAACCTTGCCATGCGGGCAAGGTCAAGCGCCATGTCTCAGATCAAAGGATCGCCGCATGATCGCATGATCGTTCCCACGTTCCGCGTGGGAATGCCTCAACGGACGCTCCGCGTTCGGCTTTTGGGACGCAGAGCGTCCCGGGCTGCATTCCCACGCAGAGCGTGGGAACGATCAGGTGGGGATCAATATTCGAGAGCGGCGGGCTTGAGGTACATCCCTTCCTGTGTCATCGCAATCCGGTACTTCAACACGTCCCCGGCCTTGAGCGTAATGTTCTGCGAGCCCGGCGCGAGCATTCCCGGGTTGCAGCCCGGCGCCTGGCCCGGCAGCAGTTTCAGGCGCAGCGAAACATTGCCCGGCGGCAGGTTGAACGAGGTGCTCTGTTCCTGGAACAGCCGCGCCGACAGTTGATCCTGGATGTACACGCCGATCTCACAGGAGGTCGCGACTTCCAGGCGCTCGCGGGAAATGATCAGTACGCCATAGTCCTCCCCGGCGGCATTGGCCGAGGGCAGGGCGGCAAAAAGGCTGAGGAAGCCAAACAGGCTGAGAGCTGACCATCGCATGGCTGAATCTCCTGAGGTCGGGTCATTGATGACGCAGCTTGGCCGAGCGCGACGCCGAATGCCAGCCCGGCAGTTTGTTTCAGAACTTGACCTTGCCATGGTGGCAAGCTCAAGAATGCCCGCAACCTCACTCAAGGAGTTACGCCATGCAAGTGTTCAACGTTCAAGGCATGTCCTGCGGTCACTGCGTCAAGGCCATCACCCAAGCCGTGCAAGCCAAGGACCCTGCGGCCAGTGTGCGGGTGGATCTGGCGACAAAAGAAGTCGGCGTCGAAAGCGGTTTGACGGCGGAGCAAGTGATCGCTGCCATCACCGAAGAAGGCTACGACGCCAAAGTCGCCTGAAGCCATCCTCCCACATTGGTTTTGCATTCATTCAGGGGTTTTTAATAGTTAGCGACCTATCGGAATGTTCAAGGCGTCCCCACGCGGCTAGACTGTCGAGCTGCCGACTCACGCCCAACTGGATGCCTGATGAACTTCCGTACCATTCTGATTCTTGGTGCCCTGACCGCTTTCGGTCCGCTGGCGATCGATTTCTACTTGCCGGCGTTCCCGTCTATCGCGCAGTCGTTCGGCACTGACGAAAAACACGTGCAAATGACCCTCGCCGCGTATTTCCTCGGCCTGTCCATTGGTCAGTTGCTCTACGGTCCGGTAGCGGATCGTTTCGGCCGGCGTATTCCGTTGCTCACCGGCGTCGGCTTATTCACCGCAGCGTCCCTGGCCTGTGCCTTTGCGCCGAACCTGGAATGGCTGATGGGCGCGCGATTCGTCCAGGCACTGGGCGGTTGCGCGGGGATGGTGATCTCCCGGGCGGTGGTCAGCGATAAATGCGATGCGGTGGGCTCGGCAAAAGTCTTTTCGCAACTGATGCTGGTGATGGGCCTGGCGCCGATTCTTGCGCCGATGCTCGGCGGGTTGTTGGTCAACACCACCGGCTGGCAATCGATCTTCCTCGTGCTGACCGGGTTCAGCGCCCTGGCCGCCTTGGCCGTGGCCCTCGGCTTGCCGGAAAGCCTGCCGGACTATGTGCCGCGTCAACCGTTGAAGGGGGCGTTGCGTCAGTACGGTCGCTTGTTGGCCGATCCGGTCTACCTCGGCCACGCCCTGACCGGCGGCCTCGCCGTCGCCGGGATGTTCGCCTACATCTCCGGTTCGCCGTTTGTCTTTATCAAGCTCTACGGCGTGCCGGCCGAGCATTTCGGCTGGTTGTTCGGCACCAACGCGGCGGGCTTTATCCTGGTGGCGCAGGTCAATGCGCGACTGTTGGCCAAGCGCGGGCCGGCGTTCCTGTTGGCTCGGACAGTGTGGATTTACCTGGGCGCGGGCCTGACATTGCTGGCGGTCAGCTCAATGCACACCGAACAGCTATGGCCGCTGCTGATTCCATTGTTTATCTGTATTGCCAGCCTCGGCTGCATCCTGCCCAACGCCTCGGCCTGCGCCATGAACGGGCAGGGCGCCCGCGCCGGCAGTGCGTCGGCGCTGCTGGGGTGCCTGCAATTCAGCATCGCCGCCGGGGCGGCATCGCTGGTGGGGTTTTTGCACGATGGCAGCGCCATGCCGATGGCCATGGTCATCAGCCTGTGCGGAATTCTGGTGGTGAGCGTGGCGATGCTCACCCGACGTTTGCAAAATGCCCGGGCGCTGGCCCAAGCCGAAGTGTGAGTGCGGACTCAGCCAGCGGCACGCTGCTGGCGGTCGGGGATTTGATGAGGGGCGTGTAGCCGCGCTTCCAGGGTTCGGGTGAAGGCGCGCGCTTCGGCTTCGCTGCGGAAGGTGACGGCGTGTTGGTCCAGACGGACTTGCCACTGGGATGTTGCCACTTCTTTTATCAGGATCTTCATTGCTGACCTCCTTAAGTAAAAGACTGCGTCGCAGAGGTCTCGATTGTAGACCTGAATACGATCGCAATTGTGACAACGGTCAACTCTCTGACTGACGGTGCAACATCGCTTTTGTAGGAGCGAGGCTTGCCCGCGAAGGCGATCTTGAGCGCGCCATCGCGGGCAAGCCATGCTCCTACGCAAGCGGTTAGAAACCTTCTAATACAATTTTGCCTTTCGACTTGCCGCTCTCCAGCAGTTCATGGGCGCGACGCAGGTTGGCTGCATTGATGGTGCCGAAGTGCTCGCCCACTGTGGTTTTCAAAGTCCCGGCATCGATCAGCTCCGCGACGCGGTTGAGCAGTTTGTGCTGCTCAATCATGTCCGCGGTCTCGAACAGCGAGCGGGTGTACATGAACTCCCAGTGCAACGAAAGGCTCTTGCGCTTGAGCTTGGTCACGTCCAGCGCCTTCGGATCATCGATCAGCGCCAGTTTGCCCTGAGGCGCCAGGGCCTCGACCAGTTGATCCAGATGCTCATCGGTCTGGGTCAGGCTGGCGACGTGGGTCACCTGCGCGACGCCTGCACGCTTGAGTTCTTCACTCAGCGGCTGGCTGTGATCGATCACCAGATCGGCGCCCAGCTCACGCACCCAGCTCTGGGTTTGCGGACGGGAAGCGGTGCCGATCACCTTCAACCCAGTGAGTTGATTGGCCAGCTGAGTCAGGATCGAACCGACGCCACCGGCCGCTCCGACGATCAGCAAGCTCTGGCCTTCATCGGTCTTGCCTTCACGTACTTGCAGGCGTTCGAACAACAATTCCCACGCGGTGATCGCGGTCAGCGGCAACGCAGCCGCTTCAGCAAAGCCGAGGGTTTTCGGCATGTGCCCGACGATCCGCTCATCCACCACATGCAACTCGCTGTTGCCGCCGGCACGGGCGATGGAACCCGCGTAAAACACCTTGTCGCCAGCCTTGAACAGCGTCACGTCGCTGCCCACTGCCTTGACCACACCGGCCACGTCCCAGCCCAGCACTTTCGCCGCGCCTTCTTCAGGCTGGACGTTCTGCCGGACCTTGGCGTCCACCGGGTTGACCGAGATGGCTTTGACTTCCACCAGCAGGTCACGTGGGCCGGCGACCGGTTCTGGCAGTTCGATGTCTTGCAGGGATTTGGCGTCGCTGATCGGCAAGGAGGCGTAATAGGCAATGGCTTTCATGGAGGGCTCCGTCAGTAATAAAGGAAGGGATCAGCCGAGAGTGCGCAGGCGCTTGAGCTCGAAGTGTTCGAGAAAGTCACCGGCCTTGGCGCGGAAGTTCTGGATGTGGGCGCTGGCGTCATGGGCTTGCAGGGCCTCGTCGCTGCTCCATTGTTCGATCATGTAGAAACCCAGCGGATTGGCCAGGTCCTGGTGCAAATCGTATTGACCGCAACCGGCTTCGGCACGCGTCGGTTCCAGCAGCGCCCGCAGGTGCTGTTCGAGGGCGTCTTGCTGGCCGGGTTTGGCGATGAGGGTGGCGATCGCGGTAAAAGGCTGGGACATGTTCGACTCCTGGCACTGAGTGGTTTTCGATGGGGCAGATGATTGGCTATTTCCCGGCAAGATAAAACCCGCTAAAAGAGCAGTCTCTTTCAATATTTTTTTGATAATCGGGGCTGAAGATGCTGCGTTTCGATGACTTGCAGTTGTTTGTCCGGGCGGCGGACCTGGGCAGTCTGTCGGCGGCGGCACGGGTGATGGACATGTCGGCGGCGGTAGCCAGCGCGGCACTCAAGCGCATCGAACAGCAACTCGGCGCCCGATTGCTGGCCCGTTCCACCCGCAGTCTGCGCCTGACCGCCGAAGGCGAAGGCTTTCTGGAATATGCCCGGGCGGCCCTGAGCAATCTGGACGAAGGCCGGCGTCTGTTGGCCAGCGGTCAGGATCAGGTCAGCGGCGTGTTGCAACTGTCGGCGCCTTCGGATTTCGGTCGCAACCTGTTGCTGCCGTGGCTGGATGAATTCCAGCGCGAGCACCCGAAGTTGACCATGCGTTTGCTGCTGGGCGATCGCATCGCCGACCTGTTTCGCCAACCGGTGGACATCGCCCTGCGTTACGGCGAACCGGAGGACTCAAGCCTGGTGGCGCTGCCCATCGCCCCGCAGAACCGGCGCGTGCTCTGTGCGTCGCCCGCGTACCTGGCCCGGCACGGCGAGCCCCGCCAGCTGGAGCAATTGGCGCAGCACAATTGCCTGCTGTTCATGCTTGGCAGCCGGGTGCATGACCGTTGGAGTTTCCACGATGGCAAGCGCGAAGTCGGGCTGACGGTCAGTGGCGACCGCTTCAGCGATGATGCCGATGTGGTGCGCCTGTGGGCGGTGGCGGGGGCCGGGATCGCTTACAAGTCCTGGCTGGATGTGGCTGCCGATGTGCTGGCCGGTCGCTTGAAAGTGCTGTTACCGGAGTTGCTGTGTGAGCGCGCACCGCTGAATTTGCTGTGCGCCCATCGCGCGCAATTGAGTAAGCCGGTGAACCTTTTGCGGGAAATGCTTGCCAGCCGATGCGCTCAGTTGAGTAGTCAATTTCCAGCGTTACCGGGCGTTGATCATTAGTCGCAGGCAAATAGCGAAATTTCTGTCAGGAACTATCACCACCCACGACCTCCCAAGGGCAGGAACCGGCGGTCAACCCGCTTATACTAGCGCCGCCTCATGCCTGCACCGTCGAACCGGCCCGGACGCGTTCACCTTGCAGTCGTCCTTGCCCGGGAGTCGGCCCGGGTTGTTCGACAGAACGCGTTGTGTGGGTGGCTTGCCTGACTCGGTTCATGACGGTTTTCGCGTCTTGGCCGACGACACATTACTGGTCAAGATGTCTCTGAGCAGTAGACGAAACGATTCAACAGGGAGTGAAAACATGGAACATGCACCTTGCATCAGCCAGATCGCCACGCTGCTGGCTGACCCCAAGCGCAGCGCAATGATGTGGGCCTTGATGGATGGCTCGGCACGGCAAACCGAAGAGCTGGCGTTGCTGGCCGGGTTGTCGCCGTCTTCGGCCAGTGCACACCTGGGGCGTTTGTCCGCCGGAGGTCTGTTGAAAGTCGAAGAGCGCGGGCGCAAAAGGTTCTTCCGCCTGGCCGCGCCCGAAATCGGCGCCGCGGTAGAGGCGCTGGCCAGTGCGACCCTGGCCAGCAAGCCGCGGGACATTCCGGAGACGATCAAGCGCGGCAACCTCCTGGGCAAGCGCCAGGCAGCACCGTCTTCACTGTTGCAGGCGCGGCTGTGCGATGACCATCTGGGTGGCACGCTGGCGGCGGACCTGTACCAGCGTTTGCTGGATGCGGGCTGGATCGAGCAATTCGATCAGCGCGTCGTCGTCACCCATAAAGGCTCCACACAGCTGGCCACCAGAGGGGTGTTCATCCAGGCCCTGGCCCACCGTAACGGGCAAGTCGCCTGCGCCTGCCCCGACTGGAGTGAACGCCGTCCGCACCTGGGGGGCTCGCTGGGCGCGGCGTTGTTGCAGTTGTTCATGCAGTCCGGCTGGTTGACCCTGCCCAATGAGTCGCGGGCCTTGCAGATCACTGCGGCCGGGCAGCGAGAAGTTCACCGTTTCGCCAAGGAGTCCGAGCTGGAAATGGCGTTGTAGACGCTTCGAGACCGACGTCTGAGGTGTTGGGCGTCGTTCAGGGTTGCGAGCAGGTCGCATCCAGCAATTACCCCCAGCCGCTATCGCGCACACTCGATCCGGGGACTTTCGGATGGGGGAATGCGGCATGGAAATACCAGGATTCAGCGCGGCAGAACGCTTGGAACGACTGCCCATCAGCGGTTATCACCGCATCATTTTCATCATCATTGCCTTGGCGTTTTTCTTCGATTCCATGGACTTGGCGATGATGACGTTCCTGTTGGGGTCGATCAAAACCGAGTTCGGCCTGAGCAGCGCCCAGGCCGGGTTGCTGGCCAGTTCGAGCTTCTTCGGCATGGTGCTGGGGGCATCGCTGTCCGGCATGCTGGCCGACCGTTTCGGGCGCAAACCGGTATTCCAGTGGAGCATCGTGTTGTGGGGCCTCGCCAGTTACCTGTGCTCCACCGCGCAGACGGTGGAAACCCTGACGCTGTTCCGCATCCTGCTGGGGATCGGCATGGGCATGGAGTTTCCCATTGCGCAGTCAATGCTCTCGGAGCTGATCCCGGCCAAGGGGCGCGGGCGTTATATCGCGTTGATGGACGGCTTCTGGCCACTGGGTTTCGTCGCCGCCGGGGTGCTGTCGTACTTCCTGCTGCCGGTGATTGGCTGGCGCGACATCTTCCTGGTGTTGGCGGTGCCGGCGGTGTTTGTCCTGGCGATTCGGTTCTTCATTCCCGAATCACCGCGCTGGCTTGAACAGGCCGGCAAGCATGAGGCGGCGGACAAGGTGTTGCTGCGTATTGAAGAGCAGGTTCGCAAATCGCTGGGGCGTGCGGAGTTGCCCGCACCGATTCGCTTACCGCGCGTGGCAAGTACGCCGGGCAACTTCTTTTCCGCGTTGCGCCAGATCTGGTCGCCGCTGTACCGCCAGCGCACGATGATGATCTGGAGCGTCTGGTTCTTTGCCTTGCTCGGCTTCTACGGCTTGACCTCGTGGCTCAGCGCCTTGCTGCAACAGTCGGGTTTTGCCGTGACCCAGTCGGTGTATTACACGGTACTGATTTCCCTCGGCGGCATTCCCGGTTTTCTCATGGCCGCCTGGCTGGTGGAACGCTGGGGACGCAAACCGGTGTGTATCGTCACGTTGCTGGGCGGCGGGGTGATGGCGTTTCTCTACGGCCAGAGTGCGGTGTTTGGCGGCAACGTCGCGCTGTTGATCACCTCGGGCCTGCTGATGCAGTTCTTTCTGTTCGGCATGTGGGCGGTGCTCTACACCTACACGCCGGAGTTGTACCCGACCTCGGCGCGAGCCACGGGCTCGGGCTTTGCCTCGGCGATCGGGCGCGTCGGTTCGTTGCTCGGGCCGTTGGTGACCGGGCTGGTGTTCCCGATTACCGGGCAGGGCGGGGTGTTCGCCTTGGGGGCGATGTGTTTTGCGATTGCGGCGGCGGTGGTGTGGGTGTTCGGGATGGAGACGCGGGGCAAGACGTTGGAGGAGCTGAGCGAAGCGGTAGCGCAATGATCGTTCCCACGCGGAGCGTGGGAACGATCATGCGACGGAAACTTAGGGTTTCACCAACCGCGCATCCAGACTGTTCTGCGCCAACCGCTTGGCCTGATCCTGGGTCATGCCCAGATCGGTGTACAGCGCATGGAAGTTCTCCGTGACATAACCGCCGAAGTACGCCGGGTCATCGGAATTCACCGTCACTTTCACCCCACGTTCCAGCATGTCGAGGATGTTGTGCTGGGACATGTGATCGAACACGCAAAGCTTGGTGTTCGACAACGGGCACACGGTCAACGGGATCTGCTCGTCGATGATTCGCTGCATCAAGCGCTCGTCTTCGATGGCGCGCACGCCATGGTCGATGCGCTGGATTTTCAGCAAGTCGATGGCTTCCCAGATGTACTCCGGCGGGCCTTCTTCACCGGCATGGGCGACGGTCAGGAAGCCTTCGTGGCGGGCCCGATCAAACACGCGCTGGAACTTGCTCGGCGGATGACCCATCTCCGAACTGTCCAGACCGACAGCGACAAACGCATCACGGAATGGCAGCGCCTGGTCGAGGGTTTTCTGTGCTTCGTCTTCGCTCAAGTGGCGCAGGAAGCTCAGGATCAAACCGCTGGTGATGCCCAGTTGCTGCTCGCCATCTTTCAGTGCGGCAGCGATGCCGTTGAGTACCACTTCGAACGGCACACCACGGTCGGTGTGGGTCTGCGGGTCGAAGAACGGTTCGGTGTGAATCACGTTCTGCGCCTTGCAACGCAACAGGTAGGCCCAGGTCAGGTCGTAGAAATCCTGGGAGGTGCGCAGCACGTCGGCGCCCTTGTAGTACAGGTCGAGAAATTCCTGCAGGTTGTTGAAGGCGTAGGCCTTGCGCAGGGTTTCGACGTCGTCCCACGGCAGGGCGATCTTGTTGCGTTCAGCCAGGGCGAACAGCAGCTCGGGCTCCAGCGAGCCTTCCAGGTGCAAGTGCAGTTCTGCCTTGGGCAGGGCGTTCAGCCAGTCGTACATGTTCGAATTCTCATCAGGTGCAATGACGGCATTCTACAGATGCTCGCCGCAACAATTGGTAAAACCTGACCGGACGGTTGATCAAACTGTTTGCGGTTCCCGTCTATAGGCGTAGGTATCGGCGAAGCGTGACAGCAGGAATTCAGCGCAGGTGGTGACCGGATATTTCGCCGGGTGCAGTTCATCCTGGCAACCAGGCAGGCATTCGATGGGTGTGTCGGGATGCGGCTCGGCGAAGAACGGCATCGAATAACGGTCCACGCCCAGCGGGCTGATGACCCGATGCGGTGTCGACAGGTAACGGTCGTTGCTCCAGCGCGCCATCATGTCGCCGAGATTCACCACGAACGTGCCTTCGATCGGCGGCGCGTCGATCCATTCACCTTTGACGTTGCGCACTTGCAGGCCACCGGCGGCGTCCTGGTAGAGCAGGGTGATGCAACCGTAATCGGTGTGGGCGCCGGCGCCTTGTTGTTCTTCGGAGCTGGCGGTGTGGCGCGGCGGGTAATGGATCATTCGCAGTACGCTGACTGGCTCGTTAAACCGTGTGTCGAAGAAGTCCCGCTCAATGCCGAGGGCCATCGTCATGGCTCGCAACAAAGTTTGCGCGAGGGCCTGCATGTCGAGGTAATGCTGCTCCATCAGTGCTTCCCAACCGGGCATCGACGGATGGCGATTGGGGCCACGCAGCGGTTTTTCTGCCAGCACTTCAGGATGATCGGCCGGCAGGTGCAGGCCCATGTCGAAGGTTTCTTTCAGATCGCTGGGTTTGCTCGGGTCCAGTTGCTCGGTGGCGATGGCGCCGTAGCCGCGATGGTGTCGGGTCTGGGTGATGTCGATCTTGAGCTTTTCGGCGGCGGGCAGGGCGAAGAAGCGTTGGGCGTGGTCGAGCACCGCTTCGATGCGGTTCGCGCTGATCGGATGACCCTTGATGTAGAAAAAGCCCCAGTCGCGGCAGGCGCGGTCGATGTGGTTGGCGACGGTTTGCCAGGCATCCTGGTCGTCGGTGTAGAGCGGGGCGATGTCGATGATCGGGAGCTGATTCATGCTGAGTTCTCGCTAATGATCGTTCCCACGCTCCGCGTGGGAATGCAGCCCGGGACGCTCCGCGTCCCACAAAGCGGGCGCGGAGCGTCCATTGAGGCATTCCTTTGCTGCGCGTGGGAACGATCTGCAGAAGGGAGTTACTTCGGAATGTCGGCCTTCATGCCTTCCACGTAATAATTCATCGACGCCAGTTCCGCATTACTCGCCGTCGCCCCCGCCCGGATTTTCTCGACACCGGCCTGGTCCTTGATCGGCCCGGTAAACGGATGCAGCGCACCGCTCTTGATGTCGGCAATGATCTGCTCGGCTTCGGCTTTCACCGGCGCTGGCACCAAATCGCTGATCGGCAGTTCAACCGTGCCTTCCTTCAAGCCGCCCCAGTAATCCTGGGATTTCCAGTTGTGGTCGAGCACGCTCTGCGTCGCTTGAATGTAGTGCGGGCCCCAGTCGTTGACGATGGAGGTCAGCACCGCTTTCGGCCCGAAGTGCGCCATGTCCGAAGCGTAGCCCACGGCGTACACGCCGCGCCGCTCGGCGGCCTGGATCGGTGCCGGGCTGTCGGTGTGCTGGAACACCACGTCCACGCCCTGGTCGATCAGCGCGTTGGCGGCATCGGCCTCTTTGCCCGGATCGAACCACGAGTTGACCCACACCACTTTGATCTCGGTGCCCGGGTTGTACTTGTTCAGGGCCAGTTGAATGGCGTTGATGTCGCGGATCACTTCCGGGATCGGGAACGAAGCGACGTAGCCGATCTTCTTGGTCTTGGTCATCTTCGCCGCAAGGAAGCCGCCGACGTAGCGCCCCTCGTAGGTGCGCGCCAGGTAGGTGCCAAGGTTCTTGTCCTGCTTGTAGCCGGTGGCGTGCTCGAAGGTCACCTTGGGGAATTGCTTGGCGACTTTCAGCGTCGGGTTCATGTAGCCGAAAGACGTGGTGAAAATCAGGTCGTAGTTGTCCTTGGCCATGTTGCGGATCACCCGCTCAGCGTCGGCGCCTTCGGCGACGTTCTCCACGTAGTTGGTGGTGATCTGCGAACCGAACTTCTCCGCCAGCGCCTTGCGCCCCTGTTCATGTTGATACGTCCAGCCGTGGTCACCGATCGGGCCGATATAGACGAAGCCGACTTTCAGCGGGTCGGCGGCACTGGCGCTCAGGCTGGCGCTCAGACCGATGGCCGCTGCAACGGCGCACAGCAACTTCTTCAACGGACGTTTATGCATGAACTCGAACTCCATTTTGTTTTGAGGTTGGCGAGGTCAATGCAAATTGCTGACCAACAGGACAACAAAAAAACCGAAACCGTGTGAAGGCCTTCGCGGGCAAGCCTCGCTCCTACAAAAGCGACGCGAACACCGCCCCTGTAGGAGCGAGGCTTGCCCGCGAAGAGGCCCTGACGGCTACCGCAGAACTATCCCGGTGCACGCTTGCCAATCCACGCCATCCACTGGTGCGCTAAGGTGTAACGAAACGTTAGCGCCGCCCCGCAGTCAGTAGCTCATCACCCTGTTTACGCTCCACTGTGCAAAAGGCTCGCAATGCTCACACTCCTCAAGCAAGAAAGTTTCCTGCTGCTGGCCGTCCTCGCCGCCGCCATCGCCTACCCGCTGGAGCACTTGATGTTGCACAGCGGCCAGGCCGTCGCACTGGCCGCCGGCCTGGTGCTGATCGCCTTCATCGTCGCCGCGTCCATGCGTGTCGCCCATCACGCCGAACTGCTCGCGGAGAAAGTCGGCGACCCCTACGGCACGATGATCCTGACCCTGGCGGCCGTGCTGGTGGAAGTGGTGATCCTGGCGATCATGATGAGCAACGAAGCCTCGCCGACCCTGGTGCGCGACACGATTTATTCGGCAGTGATGCTCGACATCAACGGCATCCTCGGCCTGGCCGCGTTGATGGGCGGAATCAAGCATGGCGAGCAGTCCTACAACGACGATTCGGCGCGCAGCTACAGCGTGATGATCCTCACCGCCATGGGCGTGTCGATGGTGGTGCCGGAGTTCATTCCCGAAGCCAATTGGAAGATTTATTCGGCGTTCACCATCGGTGCGATGGTCGTGCTCTACACCTTGTTCCTGCGCATGCAGGTCGGGCCGCACAGTTATTTCTTCAGCTACAGCTACCCGGAAAAACGCCGCAAGAAAGACCCCGAGGAAGAAGCCGAAGCGGTCAACGTGCCGCTGAGCATCGCGACCCTGGTGTTTGGCGTGGTGGTGATCGGCGCATTGGCCGAAGTGATGTCCAAGACCCTCGACCTGGGCCTGGAAGGCACAGGTGCGCCGCCGGTCATCACAGCGATCCTGGTGGCCGCAATCTCCGCCGCCCCAGAGATCCTGACCGCGTTGCGCGCAGCCCTGGCCAACCGCATGCAGTCAGTGGTCAACATCGCGATGGGGGCTTCGCTGTCAACCGTGATCCTGACCGTGCCGGTGATGGAAGCGATGGCGCTCTACACCGGCCAGCCGTTTCAAATGGCGATGACCCCGGTGCAGACGGTGATGATCTTCCTGACGTTGATTGTCAGTGCGATCAACCTCAATGACGGGGAGACCAATGCCATTGAGGGCATGACGCATTTTGTGTTGTTTGCGACGTTTATCATGTTGTCGTTGTTGGGCCTCTGATCGTTCCCACGCTCTGGTCTGCACCCCAAAAGTTGGACACAACCGATGGGGTGTTTCATGGGGAAGTACACGGTTCAAGCGAAGCTGTCAGCGGTACAGGATTACTGCACCGGCGAAGCGGGGCTTAGAGATGTAGCGCATCGTCACGACGTGGATTTTTCGTCGTTGCGCCAGTGGGTCGCGGCCTACAAGGTGCACGGCCCGGCCGCTCTGGAAGTAAAAAAAGTGCAGCACTACAGTGCTGAATTCAGGATGTCCGTCTTGAAGCGGATGCGTGAAGAGCAGCTTTCCTACCGTCAAGTGGCCGCGCTATTTGATATCCGGAAATTCAACATCGTCGGCGATTGGCAGCGCCGCTATGATGAGGGCGGTGAAAATGCCCTGCTCAGCCAACCCAGACGAACTGGATCTACAAAGAAAATGCCCAAACCGCCCGAACCTGCCCAGCCTCTGTTACCTGATGAGTCCTGTTCCCGGGATGAGTTGATCGCAGAACTGAATCAACTTCGGCTGGAAAATGATTATCTAAAAAGCTCGATGCCTTGGTTCAGAAGAAACGAGCAGCGCAACAGAAAAAGCGCAAATCGTAATTGAACTGAGGCAGCGGCACTCTCTCGACGCCTTGTTGAAAATCACCGGATTGGCGCGCAGCACGTTCTACTATCAGCAGAAAGTGCTCCAGGCGGCTGATAAGTATGCGGAGCTGAAAGCCAAGATATGTGAGGTCTTCAACAAAGAAGAAGGTAAGTTTGGCTATCGCCGCGTAACGCTGGCAGTGCGCAAGGCCGGTTTCTTGATCAACTACAAGACCGTGCAACGCCTTATGGCTGAACTTGACCTCAAATGCCGAGTACGTGTGAAGAAGTACCGCGCCTACAAAGGTGAAGTGGGGCGAGCCGCCCCCAATCTTCTGAACCGCGATTTCCAAGCATCACAACCCAATCAGAAATGGGTAACCGACGTCACGGAGTTTAAGGTGGGAGGACAGAAGCTGTATCTATCGCCAATTCTGGACCTCTATAACGCCGAGATCATTTCCTACGATATCGCCAGACGGCCGTTGTTCAGCATGGTCGGGGCAATGCTTAGTAAAGCTTTTGCGCGACTAAAACCGGGCGAAAAACCCATCTTGCACTCAGACCAAGGCTGGCAGTACAGGATGCCTATTTATGACCAGCGCCTAAAAGAGCACTCGGTCACAGCGAGCATGTCGCGCAAAGGGAACTGTTACGACAACGCGGCCATGGAAAGCTTCTTTGGCACGCTCAAATCCGAATTCTTTTACCTGAACAAATTCAGTAATCTTGACGAGCTTCAGACCGGATTAGTGGACTACATCGACTATTACAATCACCGGCGCATCAAGCTGAGACTAAATGGAATGAGCCCTGTGGAATACAGGACCCAATCCGTTCAGGCCTAGAGCCACAATCGTCCAACTTTTGGGGTGCAGACCACTCTGCGTGGGGATGCAGTCCGGGACGCTCCGCGTCCCAACGCGGACGCAGAGCGTCCAATGAGGCATTCCTTTGCTGCGCGTGGGAACGATCGGGCGGTGTTGTGTCAGACGCCAGCAATCAACTGCCGAGCCGCCTGGCTGTGATCTGCAATCAACCCCTTCAGATCCAACCCCTCAACCTGCCCATCAATCACCCGCCACTTGCCGCCGATCATCACCCGATCCGCGCGATCCGCCCCGCACAACAGCAGCGCCGACACCGGATCATGGCTGCCGGAGAACCGCAGTTCATCCAGTTTGAACAACGCCAGATCCGCCTGCTTGCCCACCGCCAGCTCGCCGATATCGCTACGCCCGAGCAAACTCGCCGAGCCCTTGGTCGCCCAACCGAGGACCAGTTCCGGGGTGATCTTCTCGGCGCCATAGCGCAGGCGCTGGATATAAAGCGCCTGACGGGTTTCGAGCATCATGTTCGATGCATCGTTGGACGCCGAACCGTCCACGCCCAGACCCAGCAACGCACCCGCGGCGGTCAGGTCCAGCGTCGGGCAGATGCCGGAGGCCAGGCGCATGTTCGAGCTTGGGCAGTGGCAAATGCCGGTACCGGCGGCGCCGAGACGGGCGATTTCGTCCGGGTTGAAATGAATGCCGTGGGCCAGCCAAGTGCGGGGGCCGAGCCAGCCGACGCTGTCCAGGTAATCGACGGTGCGCAGGTCGAAGCGTTGCAGGCAGAAGTCTTCTTCGTCGAGGGTTTCGGCGAGATGAGTGTGCAGGCGCACGTCGAGTTTGTTCGCCAGTTCGGCGCTGGCGGACATGATTTCCGGGGTTACCGAGAACGGCGAGCACGGCGCCAGGGCGATCTGGATTTGCGCGCCGTCGCCACGTTCGTGGTACGCGGCGATCAGGCGCTGGCTGTCGTCGAGGATCACTTCACCTTGCTGCACGGTTTGCTGCGGCGGCAGGCCACCGTCCTTTTCGCCGAGGCTCATCGAGCCGCGGGTCAGCATGGCGCGCATGCCCAATTCGCGAACACTTTCGACTTGCACGTCGATCGCGTTTTCCAGGCCTTCGGGGAACAGGTAATGGTGATCGGCCGCCGTGGTGCAGCCGGAGAGCAGCAATTCCGCCAGCGCGACTTTGCTGGCGAGGGCGAGTTTTTCCGGGGTGAGGCGCGCCCAGACCGGGTACAGGGTTTTCAGCCACGGGAACAACGGCTGGTTAACCACCGGCGCCCAGGCGCGGGTCAGGGTTTGATAGAAATGGTGATGGGTGTTGATCAGGCCGGGCAGGATCACATGCTCGCGGGCATCGAACACGTGTCCACAGGGCGCGGACGGTTGCTGGCCGGCGGCGAGCAGTTCGACGATCACACCGTCTTGCACCACCAGGCCGCCACGGGCATCGAGGCCATTGGCAGTGAAGATCGCGAGGGGATTTTTTAACCAGGTACGGGTCGCAGGCATGTTGGCCGGCTCCTCTGAAAGTGGGTTCAGGTTAGCCAGCTCAGTGATTACCCTGTCTGCTGATCCAGGGTCGTCGCGGGGACGAGGTGCGGAGTTTCAAACAAAATGGCGTTGCGGGCAAGCCCGACCCGACGACACACCCCCTTGTAGGAGCGAGCGGGCAAGTCGAATCGTCGCACCGCTCGCTCCTACAAGGTATCTGGGGTTACCAGGGAATGGTTTCACCCTTGTAGTTCACGAAGTGATGCCCGCCCTTGCCGGTGTATGCGTTCACCTGATCGACCAAGCCACGGGTGCTGGTTTCCACATCCAGGTCCGCGCCTTCGCCGCCCATATCGGTTTTCACCCAACCCGGATGCAGCGACAGCACGGTAAGTTTCTGCTCGCCCAGCTGTGTCACAAAGCTATTGGTCATGGAGTTCAACGCTGCCTTGCTGGCCTTGTACAACGCCAGTTCCGGCGCGTCGGGCATGGTCACGCTGCCCAGCACCGAACTCATGAATGCCAACACGCCGCTGCCATCACGAATCTGCCCGACGAAACGCTGGGCCAGGTTGATCGGTGCCACGGCGTTGGTGAAAAACAGCTGCCCGACTTCGGCCAATGTCGCGCCGCCCGGCGTCTGCACGTCCGGCCCCTTGACCCCGGCGTTCACGAACAACAGATCAAACACTTCGCCCTTGAGTTGCTGGCTCAGCGCGATGACGGCCTGCTGATCATCCATGTCGAGTTTTTCAATCCGTACCTTGCCCAGCGCTTGCAGCGCCTCGGCGTTCTGCGGGTTGCGCACGGTGGCGGTGACTTGCCAGCCGTCGGCCAGCAGGGTTTTCACCAGGCCGAGGCCCAGGCCCCGGGAGGCGCCGATGATGAGTGCGGTTTTTGCCGTGGACATGAGTAGCTTCCTTGATAAGTGAGAATCATGGATTCAAAGGACAACGCTGACCGAGCCTTTGCTGCAACTCGTTGCGCAGGGCGCCGAGTTCGTCCATTCGGGTTTCGATCAGCTTGAGCTTGTCTTGCAGCAATTGCGTAACGGCACTGTCCGGGTCGGGCGACCGCCACAACGCGGCGACGCTATTGCCGATCTCGCCGAGGGTAAAGCCCAGTCGTTGAGCGGTCTTGATGTACAGCACCAGTTGCACCATGTCCGCCGGGTAGTCGCGATAGCCATTGGCACTGCGTTGCGCCGCGATCAACCCGCGCTGCTCGTAGAAGCGCAGCGTGTCGCGGCTGACGGCGCTGGCCTGGGCTAATTCACCGATGCGCATCGTGACGTCTCAGAGAGGGCTTGACCTTGGAGCATACTCCAGGCTTTAGCCTTGTTGCTCCCTGATTTTTTGGAGCAGCGCCGATGTGGACTTCAACGCAATATCGCCGAGTGGTAAGAGGCAGTGCCTGGTATGACTTGATCGTGACGGCGGCGTTTGCCACGCCGTGGAGTTTTGCTTTACTGCATGGCGCGCTGTCGGGGTTGAGTCAGGCGTTGGATTTACCGGGTGAGTTACCGGCATTTGAGCCGATGCACATGTTGATGGCGAATCTGCTGGGGTCGATTGTGTGCGTGTGGGCGGTGTTGCGGATTCGGGATCCGCAATTGATTTTTGGGCGGTATGACGCGGTTGGAAGATTTCTGTTTTCGGCTTGGCAGCTGTATGCCTTGCTCCATGGCGCGAGTTCGTTGTTGGTGATTTTCCTGTTCTTTGAATTGGCGTGGGGCGTGGCTCAGGTGTTGCCGGTTCGGGCGCCTTCGCGGGCAAGCCTCGCTCCTACGGGGGCTGCGTCGCTTTTGTAGGAGCGAGGCTTGCCCGCGAAGAGTCCGGACCTGCCAACCGCTAATGCCCTCCCTGCCACGGCTGCCCCAACGACACCGGCGCATATAACCGCGTGCGCACCGCATCCCGGGACAACAACACCAACACCACAATGGTCGCGACATACGGCAGCATCGCCAACAAACTGGAAGGAATCGCCAGCCCCAACCCCTGCGCCACCAAATGCAGGATGCTGGCGAGTCCGAACAGATACGCCCCGAGCAGCAACCGCCACACCCGCCAACTGGCAAACACCACCAGCGCCAAGGCAATCCAGCCGCGCCCGGCGCTCATGTTTTCCGCCCACATCGGCGTATAGGCCAGGGACAAATACGCCCCGGCCAACCCGGCCATCGCCCCGCCGAACAACACCGCCAAGGTACGCACACCGAGCACCGGCAAGCCCATCGCACTGGCGGCATCCGGGTTTTCCCCGACCGCTTGAATGATCAAACCCACACGACTTTTCACAATTACCCACGCCACCAGCGCAAACAGCGCGAACGACAAGTACACCAGCAGATCCTGAGCAAACAGCATCCGCCCGATCAGCGGAATCTCACTCAAATACGGAATCGCCACCGGCTCAAAACCCGCCAGCGGTTTGCCGACCCACGCGGCACCGACAAACGTCGACAGACCCACACCGAAAATCGTCAGCGCCAGACCGGTAGCCACCTGATTGGCGTTGAACACCAACGCCACCAAGGCAAACAGCGACGACAGCAGCATCCCGGCCAACATCGCCAGCAACACGCCGAGCCACAGATTGCCGCTGTTCAACGCGACGATAAAACCGATCACTGCGCCAAACAGCATCATGCCTTCCTGGCCCAGGTTGAGGACGCCGCTCTTCTCGCAGATCAGTTCGCCCAGCGCCACCAGCAGCAACGGCGTACCGCAACGGACCATGGCGTAGAAAATATTGCTCAGCAGATCGATATCCATCACAGCGCTCCTGCGGTTACGGCGGTGGCGGGTGCGCGGCGGGCCCAGCGCAGGTTCAAACGCGGTCGGTAGAGAATCAGCACATCACTGGCCAGCAGGAAAAACAGCATCATCCCCTGGAACAATTGGGTGATGGCTTGCGGCAGGTTCATGCTCATCTGCGCGCTCTCGCCGCCGATGTACAGCAGCGCCATCAACAGGCTGGAAAACAGAATGCCGATGGGATTGAGCCGACCGAGAAACGCCACGGTGATCGCCGCATAGCCGTAGCCCGGCGAGACTTGCGGCACCAATTGACCGATTGGCCCGGTGACTTCACAAACCCCAGCCAGCCCGGCCAAACCGCCGCTGATCAACAGCGCCAGCCAGATCAAGCGCTTCTCGCGAAAGCCGACAAACCCTGCCGCGCGCTTGTCCAGGCCGAGCACTCTGATCTGGAACCCGACAAAGCTTTTCTGCAGCAATACCCACACGGCAACCAACGCCAGCAAAGCGAAATACACCCCGGCGTGAACCCGACCGTCCTCCATCAACAACGGCAAACGGCTGGCATCACCGAACATCGCCGACTCCGGAAAGTTGAACCCGGCCGGATCTTTCAGCGGCCCGTGCACGCAGAACAGCAGCAGGTTGAGGGCGATGTAGTTGAGCATGATGCTGGTGAGGATTTCGTTGGCGTTGAAGCGTGTGCGTAACCACGCCGTCAGCCCGGCCCACGCGGCCCCGGCGAGGGTGCCGGCCAACAGGATAAACACCAGCGCCCAGCGGCTTTGCATGCCGATGATATTCACCGCGAGTGCGCTGCCGGCCAGGGCGCCGAGCAGCAACTGGCCTTCGGCGCCGATGTTCCAGATTCGTGCCTGATACGCCACCGCCAGGCCCAACGCGCAGAGCAGAATCGGCAGCGCTTTGACCAGCAATTCGGAGATGCCATACAAGTCGCTGATCGGTGCGATCAGCAAGGTGTGCAAGGTCAGCAACGGGTCGTGGCCCAAGGCGATAAACAACATAGAGCCGCAGCCCAGCGTCAGCACAGCCGCCAGCAACGGCGAGCACCACAACATCAGGCGTGATTGCTGGCCACGGGGTTCGAGAGAAAGCAGCATGTGAAACTCCGTTAAACCGTTGCGGATGCAGGTGAGTGAGGGGCGTTGAACTGACCGGCCATCCAGCCACCGACGTCGCTCAGCCGCGTATCGACAGTGGCCTGGAGCGGCGACAATCGACCGCTGCACAAAGCACCGAGCCGATCGCCAATCTGGAACAGTTCATCAAGGTCCTCGGAGATCACCAGGATCGCCGCGCCGGCATCGCGCAGGGCAATCAGCGCCCGGTGAATGGTTGCCGCCGCACCGACATCCACGCCCCAGGTCGGGTGCGCGGCTACCAGCAATTTCGGCTGCTGGAGGATTTCCCGGCCGAGGATGAATTTCTGCAAATTGCCGCCGGACAGGCTGCGAGCCGGAGTTTGGGGATCGGGCGCCTTCACCCCGAAGCGGCGGATGATCTCTTCGGCCAGCGCTTCAACTTTGCTGCGCTGGATCAAACCGTTGCTGACCAGCCCTTGTTGAAAAGCGGTGAGCAGGGCGTTGTCGGCCAGGCTCAGTTCAGGTACCGCGCCATGACCCAAACGTTCGGCGGGAACGAAGGCCAATCCGAGTCTGCGGCGGGCGTCGGGGCGTAAATGGGCGACGGCTTGCCCGGCAAAACTGATCGTCTGGCCGTCGTTGCGATGTAGGCATTCTTCACCGCTGAGCAACGCCAGCAATTCATCCTGACCGTTGCCCGCAACCCCGGCGACGCCAACGATTTCACCGCTGCGCACTTCAAGGTTGATGTCTTTGAGCGAGCAACCGAACGGGTCCGGGTTGTGCCAGGACAATCCACTCACCTTCAAAAATGCTTCCCCGCCGAGGACCTTCGGGTAGTCGGTGATCAGCTCCGCCGCGTCACCGACCATCAACCGCGCCAATTGCTGATCCGAACACTCGGCGGGCACGCAATGCCCGGCCACTCGACCGCCGCGCAATACCGTAGCGCTGTGGCACAACGCGCGCACTTCACCGAGCTTGTGGCTGATAAACAGAATGCTGCAACCCTCGGCCGCGAGGCGGCGCAAGGTGACGAACAATTCGTCGGCTTCTTGCGGCGTCAGCACCGAGGTCGGCTCATCGAGAATCAGCAGGCGAATGTCTTGCATCAGGCAGCGAATGATTTCTACGCGCTGGCGTTCGCCGATCGACAGGCTATGGACAAGTCGTTCCGGTTCCAGCGCCATGCCATAGCGCCGCGAGACTTCGCGAATTTTCGGTTCCAGTTGCCTTGGCGTCCCGGCCGCCGCGCCCATGGCCAGCGCAATGTTCTGCGCCACGCTGAGGGTTTCGAACAGCGAGAAGTGTTGAAACACCATGCCAATCCCAAGTCCCCGCGCCTGGGCTGGATTGCGCATGGTGATGCGCTGCCCTTGCCAGATCATTTCCCCGGAATCAGCGTGGGTGACGCCGTAGATGATCTTCATCAACGTACTTTTGCCTGCGCCGTTTTCGCCGAGCAGGGCATGGATTTCACCGGGTGCGATGCTCAGGTCGATGGCATCGTTGGCCAGGCAACCGGGGTAGCGTTTGCTGATGTTGCGCAGCTGCAAGCGAGGGGTTTGATCGGGGATCGGCATGACAGGCTCGGGTCGATTTGAGTTATGCCTGTGGATAAAGCAATTTTCTGGCCATTGAGTCAGGAATTTCGTAAAGCCATGACGATCAAGGGCTTTGTGCGTGTTCCAGAAAGTGTTTCGCTGTTGAATCAAGCACCAGATGAGGGCGAAGCCGTTGATCAGGCTCCGGTTTTGCCCGCGCTAACTTGATCAAAAAACGAGCAGTCGGCCGCGAGCTATGCCGGGCATGGGGCAGCGCCAGCCATGAACGGGTTATCCACAGATTGCTCCACAGTATTTGTGCGCAAGCTCGGCGCGTGGGCATAAGCACTGGGCGGCTATCTTCTAAAGGTGATAAACCGCGCTAACTGTTTGTTTTTTCGTGGATTTAGAGATTTTGATGGCACTTTGGACGAAAAGTGAACAAACCCCGCAAAGCCGCATGACAGAAGGGTTACAGCGGAATGTACTCAGGTTATCCACAGCCGGGTGCACAGCAGATGTGGGCAAGTGTGGGAGGCGTTGAAAATCAGTTATGCCCCAAAAGATCGCGTTTCCCTTCAGGCGCTGCCGAAGGTTGCGATCTTTTGATCCTGCCCTTATCGCTCCAACAAAATCCGCCCGCGACTCAAATCCGCGAGATGCGTTTGCAACAAATCAATCTGCTGCTCACCGACGGCCAGCTGCAATTCAACCCCGTTAGCCGTAAACACTTCCTCCACGACCAACCCACCCAACTCCGCCACCCGTAACTTCAACAGCGCCAACTCGGCAAACCCACAGGCACAACTCACCGGCACCCGGCTGATCAACTCAACCTTCGGCGCACCTTGCAGACATTTATTCGCGCCGCCGCCATAGGCTCGGGCCAAACCACCGGTGCCGAGTTGAATGCCGCCATACCAGCGAATCACCAGTACCGCGACTTGATCGCAATCCTGCGCTTCAATCGCCGCCAGAATTGGCCGGCCCGCCGTACCGCCAGGTTCGCCATCGTCGTTGCTGCGGTACTGGCCGCCGAACTTCCATGCCCAGCAATTGTGCGTGGCGTTCAAGTCGCTGTGCTGTTCGATGAACGCCTGGGCTTCGGCCGGGCTGCTGATCGGCCCGGCCAGGGTGATGAAGCGGCTTTTGCGAATCTCTTCGCGGTACTCGCAAAAACCGCTGAGGGTAAAAGACATAAGTTTCTTAAATGGCAGGTGTGAGGCCGCAGCCCTTGAGGATGATGCGGATCAGGTTGTCACCGGCGTCTTCCATGTCTTGCTTGGTCAGCTTGGTGCGGCCGCTGACCCGGCAGATCTGGGTGGCGAAGTCGGCGTAATGCTGAGTGCTGCCCCACAACAGGAAAATCAGGTTCACCGGGTCGACCGGGTCCATCTTGCCGGCGTCGATCCATGCCTGGAACACCGCAGCGCGGCCCTGGAACCAGGCGCGATAGTCCTGGTTGAAATACTCGGTCAGGCACTCGCCGCCACTGATCACTTCCATGGCAAAAATCCGCGAGGCTTGCGGCTGGCGGCGGGAAAATTCCATTTTGGCGCGGATGTAACGAGTCAACGCTTCCGCCGGATCGTCTTCGGCCGTCAACGTGTTGAAGGTGCTGTCCCACAATTCGATGATGTTGCTCAGCACCGCCACGTACAACCCAAGCTTGTTGGTAAAGTAGTAATGCAGGTTCGCCTTGGGCAACCCGGCATTCTGGGCGATGGTGTTCATGCTGGTGCCTTTGAACCCGTGGCGGGCGAATTCATCTTCGGCGGCTTTGAGGATCGTCTCTTCGTTCTTCTGACGAATGCGGCTGGCAGGTTTGCCGCCGTGGGCGGGGACTTCAAAGGTCATAGGCACTTCCGAAATAGTCTGTGGGTGCAACCCATGCGTTGATAGCGCAC
Organism: Pseudomonas sp. ADAK2; assembly: GCF_012935755.1. Lineage (GTDB taxonomy): Bacteria > Pseudomonadota > Gammaproteobacteria > Pseudomonadales > Pseudomonadaceae > Aquipseudomonas. Next base: position 3,616,295 of record NZ_CP052862.1, on the reverse strand, counting down.
CCACAGGTTTCAGACAAGTGCCGATACGATAAAACCTTGCCCTTGTAGGAGCGAAGCTTGCTCGCGATAGCGTCCTCACATTGAACATTGATGTGACTGACACGTCGCCATCGCGAGCAAGCTTTGCTCCTACGGGGCGGTTCAGGCTTTAGCGGGTGGCCGCCAGGCTTTCGAGAAAGCTTTCCAGCACCAAATGCGGGCGCCGACCCTTGCGCGTGACCGATGCGAGGCTCAAGTCATAAAAACGCGCGTTGGGTTTGAGCGCGCGCAACCGGCCTTGCTGTACCCAGAGGCTGGCGTAGTGATCGGGCAGGTAACCGATGTAGCGCCCGGTCAGAATCAGAAACGCCATGCCTTCGCGGTCGGATGCACTGGCGGTGCAATTGAGTGCCTGGTAATGGGCCTGGATCTCGGCGGGCAGGCGGAAAGTTGGAGCGATGGCGTCTTGGCCGTTCAGACGTTCATCGTCCAGCTGTTTGTCATCGACATAAAACAACGGGTGGCCGACCGCGCAGTACAGCAGCGAGCGTTCGCTGTAGAGCGGTTGATATTCCAGCCCCGACAACGCACTGGCCTGCGGTACCACGCCAACGTGCAGGCGCCCGTCGAGCACGCCTTGTTCGACTTCGTTGGGGGCGATCATGCGAATCTGGATTTGCACATCCGGCCCGCGTTCCTTCAATTGCGCCAAGGCGTGGGTGATGCGCATGTGGGGCAGGGTGACCAGGTTGTCGGTCAGGCCGATGGTCAATTCGCCGCGCAAGTGTTGATGCAGGCCGTTGACCTCGGTGCGGAAACTTTCCAGCGCACTTAATAGCTGCAACGCCGATTGGTAGACCTCGCGGCCTTCTTCGGTCAGGGAAAAACCGGCGCGACCGCGTTGGCACAGGCGCAGGCCGAGGCGTTGTTCGAGGTCGCTCATTTGCTGGCTGATGGCCGAGCGGCCGATGCCCAGCACCGATTCCGCCGCGGAGAAGCCGCCACACTCCACGACGCTGCGGAAGATCCGCAACAGGCGGATATCAAAGTCGCTGACTTGGGCCAGCGGATCGGGGCGTCGAGTGCTCATAAGTTTAGTGAAGGCCTGACTGAACGTTAGAAGAGTTGGATTTCACCGACTTTATCCCCGTGGCAATTTAGCTGCAAGAACGCTTTTGATCTCTACGCCGCTTATTGCCCTGCGAGGTTTTAATCATGAACTTGCCCGAAAACGCCCCGTCTTCCCTGGCCAGCCAGCTCAAGCTGGATGCGCACTGGATGCCCTACACCGCCAACCGCAATTTCCAGCGCGATCCGCGACTGATCGTCGCCGCCGAAGGCAGTTGGCTGACAGACGACAAGGGCCGCAAGGTCTACGATTCGCTCTCTGGTTTGTGGACCTGCGGCGCTGGGCATACGCGCAAGGAAATCCAGGAGGCAGTGGCCAAGCAGTTGGGCACGCTCGATTACTCGCCAGGCTTCCAGTACGGCCATCCGTTGTCGTTTCAACTGGCCGAGAAAATCACTGACCTGACCCCGGGCAATCTGAACCACGTGTTCTTCACCGACTCGGGTTCCGAATGCGCGGATACCGCAGTGAAAATGGTCCGCGCCTACTGGCGTCTGAAAGGCCAGGCGACCAAGACCAAAATGATTGGTCGTGCCCGTGGTTACCATGGCGTGAACATTGCCGGCACCAGCCTTGGCGGCGTGAACGGCAACCGCAAAATGTTCGGTCAGGCGATGATGGATGTCGATCATCTGCCGCACACCCTGCTGGCAAGCAATGCTTACTCCCGTGGCATGCCGAAAGAGGGCGGTATCGCCCTGGCGGATGAGTTGCTCAAGCTGATCGAATTGCACGACGCTTCGAACATAGCCGCGGTGTTTGTCGAGCCAATGGCCGGCTCCGCTGGCGTACTGGTGCCGCCTGAGGGCTACCTCAAGCGTCTGCGCGATATCTGCGATCAGCACAACATCCTGCTGGTGTTCGACGAAGTGATCACTGGTTTCGGCCGTACCGGTTCGATGTTCGGCGCCGACAGCTTCGGCGTGACTCCGGACCTGATGTGCATCGCCAAACAAGTCACCAACGGCGCGATCCCGATGGGCGCGGTGATTGCCAGCTCCGAGATCTATCACACCTTCATGAACCAGGCGACGCCGGAGTACGCGGTGGAATTCCCCCACGGCTACACCTACTCGGCCCACCCGGTGGCGTGCGCCGCTGGCCTGGCGGCACTCGACCTGCTGCAAAAGGAAAACCTGGTGCAGAGCGTGGCCGAAGTCGCGCCGCATTTCGAAAATGCGCTGCACGGTTTGAAAGGCTCGAAGAACGTTATCGACATTCGTAACTACGGCTTGGCTGGTGCGATCCAGATTGCCCCGCGTGACGGCGACGCGATCGTGCGTCCGTTCGAAGCCGGCATGGCGTTGTGGAAAGCCGGGTTCTACGTGCGCTTCGGCGGCGACACCCTGCAGTTCGGCCCAACCTTCAACAGCAAGCCGCAAGACCTTGATCGCCTGTTCGACGCGGTTGGCGAAGTGCTGAACAAGATCGACTGATTTCTCTTCTATATAGAGGCGCTCTTAAAGGGCGCCCGTGAACAATTTTTCTGGAGCCCCGCATGAGCCTTATCCCGCATTTGATCAATGGCGAACTGGTAACCGAAGACGGTCGTACGGCTGACGTGTTCAATCCGTCGACCGGCCAGGCGATCCACAAGCTGCCATTGGCCAGCCGCGAAACCATTCAAAAAGCCATCGACTCGGCCAAAGCTGCGTTCCCGGCCTGGCGCAACACGCCGCCGGCCAAACGTGCGCAGGTGATGTTCCGTTTCAAGCAATTGCTGGAGCAGAACGAAGCGCGTATCGCGCAGTTGATCAGCGAAGAACACGGCAAGACTTTGGAAGATGCTGCCGGTGAGCTGAAGCGTGGGATCGAGAACGTCGAGTTCGCCTGCGCGGCGCCGGAAATCCTCAAGGGCGAATACAGCCGTAACGTCGGCCCGAACATCGATGCATGGTCGGACTTCCAGCCGTTGGGCGTGGTGGCCGGTATCACCCCGTTCAACTTCCCGGCCATGGTGCCGCTGTGGATGTATCCGCTGGCGATCGTCTGCGGCAACTGCTTCATCCTCAAGCCGTCCGAGCGTGATCCGAGTTCGACACTGCTGATTGCTCAGTTGTTGATCGAAGCCGGTCTGCCTAAAGGTGTTCTGAGCGTGGTGCACGGCGACAAGGCTGCGGTAGATGCGCTGATCGAAGCACCGGAAGTCAAGGCGCTGAGCTTTGTCGGCTCGACGCCGATTGCCGAATACATCTATGCCGAAGGCACCAAGCGCGGTAAACGCGTCCAGGCACTGGGCGGCGCGAAGAACCACGCGGTGCTGATGCCGGATGCGGATCTGGATAACGCCGTCAGCGCACTGATGGGCGCGGCGTATGGTTCCTGCGGTGAGCGTTGCATGGCGATCTCGGTGGCCGTGTGCGTCGGCGACCAGGTGGCGGATGCGTTGGTGGCCAAATTGGTGCCGCAAATCAAGGCGTTGAAAATCGGTGCCGGTACGTCGTGTGGTCTGGACATGGGGCCGCTGGTTTCCGGTCAGGCTCGCGATAAAGTCAGTGGCTATATAGAAGACGGCGTTTCTTCTGGCGCAACCTTAGTGGTTGATGGCCGTGGTCTGAGCGTGGCGGGGCATGAGGAAGGTTTCTTCCTGGGTGGCTGCCTGTTCGATAACGTCACGCCAGAGATGCGCATCTATAAAGAAGAGATCTTTGGGCCTGTGCTGTGCGTCGTCCGGGTGAACAGCCTGG